>JBFYZZ010000046.1:0-2642 GCA_041309225.1 Deltaproteobacteria bacterium
GGCGCGGGCCGCGCGGCCCGGCGCGCCGCCCTGGAGGTGCTCGCACCGTCCTGCGGGCCCACCGAGGCGGCGGCCCGCCTCGGGATCCATCGCGCCACCGTCTACCGGATGCTGGAGCGCCCGGCGCGCCCCGGCCTCGTCCGGGCCATCCGCCTCCAGGTGGGGTTCCGGTCCGCCCTCGCCGCAGGGGGCTTCGTCGAGGGCCGCCCCTGACGGGTCGCCCCTGGATCCGCTCCGGTGGACGGTGTACATCTCCCCGAGACAGGTCCGGCCCAGGAGGCGGTCGTGCAGGCCCGCTCCCGAACCCATCGCAGCCAGCAGATCGCCACCCCCCC
This sequence comes from Deltaproteobacteria bacterium, assembly GCA_041309225.1. Classification (GTDB taxonomy): domain Bacteria; phylum Myxococcota_A; class UBA796; order UBA796; family JAFGLY01; genus JAFGLY01. The sequence continues at coordinate 336 of JBFYZZ010000046.1, forward strand.
CGAGCGCGCCCGCGACGGCGCCGGCCCGTCCGCCCCGGAGTTCGGAGGCGAGTGGGCCAGCACCATGCAGGACGTCGTGGGGAACCAGGGCGTCCTCGGTCTCCTGCAGGGCCTGACCTCGGTCCCCCAGGGCCCACCCGATCGGGCCACCGCGGCGCGCGAGGGCGTCCGGGAGCCGGGCGAGGCGGTGCCGTTCGCCGCGGACATGGAGCGGTCCTTCGGTGACGCGGCCGCCGGAGTGCGCGCCCACAGCGGACCCGCGGCCCAGGAGGCCACGCGGGCGCTGGGGGTCCAGGCCTTCGCCACCGGCGACGACGTGGCCTTCGGTTCCAGGCATCCCCCGAAGGACGTGGTCGCCCACGAGGTCGCCCACGTGGTCCAGCAGCGGGCGGGCGAGGCCGGCCTCCAAGGCCGGGGCGGCCCCGCGGGGGCCGGAGCCTGGGAGCGGGAGGCCGATCGTGCGGCGGATCGGGCGGTCTCGGGCGAGACCGGGCTTTCCGCGGACCTCTCCCCCGCCACGCCGGGGGCCGTCCAGGGCTTCAACGAGTCGAGCGGTTCCATCGACGGCGGAGGATTCTCCTCGGAGTCGGGCGACATCGAGGGGTCCGTCGTCCCCGACACCACCGTCGATGTCCAGCCCTACCAGGCGCCGTCCCCACCGCCCGAGCAGGAGGAGACCCACGACCCCGCCGCCGACTACTTCGACCGGATCCCCGGCTCCTACTACGACGAGGTCACCAAGCAGGAGCAGGAGCGCGCCGAGGAGGTGGACGAGACCCTCGACGAGTGGGGCGACGAGGCCGAGGAGCTGTGGGACGATTGGGTACCGGGCGAGGACGCGGAAATCCCGGTGGGACCGGGCGGGCCGGGGACGGCGGGCCTCCAGTCCGGCCGGAGGGTGTCCGTCGTCGTGCCCATTCCGATCACCGTGGAGATCGGCAAGTCCTGCAAGTGGTTCACCATCGATTCCGTCACGTTCAAGACCGAGATCAAGATCTCGGAGCCGGAGCGCCCCGGCGCCGAGAACCTCCCCGTGGACGTGAACGCCGGGGGCGGCGCCTCCTCCGGCGCCAAGGGCACCAGGGGCACGCCGAGCGTCAGCGCCAAGAAGGCCGCCGAGACCGAGTGGGCGAGGTGGGCGAATGACACCGCCGGAAGTCCCTCCCTCAAGGGCGAGGTGGAAGGCGAGGCGGGCACGGGCGGGCTCGGCCTGTCCGTCGCCGCGAAGTTCGGGAACCAGGACTTGAGCTTCAAGTGCCCCATCAAGATCCTCAACTGGGAGCCCAAGGACGCCAAGAATCCCCTCAGCGAGGACAACCTGGAGGTCCTGGCCCTGGAACCCGAGCTCACGGCGGCCTTCGACTTCTCGACGATGGTGGACGACGTGGAGCTGACCTGGTCCACGGTCAGCATCAGCCTGAAGCTGACACCCGCCTACGCGGAGCTGGTGAAGCAGCTCATGGTCCGTGCCTTCGGCGCTGTGGGGATCCTCACCACGGCCTTCATCCTGGGCGGCCTGTACACGCTCTGGGGGGCCTACAGGGAGATCAGCAACATCCCGAACCCCGACAACGTCAAGGCCGAGGCCGAGGCCCTCACGCAGGACGGCGTCAACGGTTTCATCAGCGGGCTCTTCGGGAGGACCGCGGGCGGCGGGCACTCGGCGAACGGGAAGTACCTGCTCGACTCGAGCCAGGCCGGCTGGGCGGCCCGCGAGAAGGCGATGGAGGCATTCCAGATGGACCCGTCCCTCGACGGGTGGGACCTCGACGCGATGATCGCGCGGGTGGACGCGGCACTGCTCGAGCACATCGACGAGTACCGGTCGGCGGCCGCCGGGGCCGTCCGTCCCAAGGCCCAACGGCTGGTCTGGGACGCCTGGTACGCCGCCAACCGGGGGGAGCGCCCCAGCGTCAAGATGGCGGTGGCGGCGGGCCTCTTCGGGGTGTCGGTACCCTCCGACGTCCAGGCCCAGGCCGAGGAGACGCCGGGTTTCTTCGACTAGGCCGCCTCGAACAGGGCGCGCATGGCGCCGGGGTCGGGGACCAGCGCCTCGCGCCAGGGCGTCGCCCTGAGCGCTCGGGTCCAGGCCGCCAGCGCGCGCGCGGCGGGCAGGGGCGTGGGGTCCCACCACGCGCACAGCAGGGCTCCGCCCAGGGTGAGGACCACCGTGCCCGGCAGGAACGGGAAGTGTGGGACGAGGCGGAGCAGCAGCACCCGTCGGGCCACGTCGAGAGCCCAGGCGTCGGCGGCTGGGGAGAGGGCGAGGCCGGGCGGCGCCTCGAGTCGGGCAGCCGCCGCGAGGAC
>JBFYZZ010000047.1:0-31208 GCA_041309225.1 Deltaproteobacteria bacterium
CCAACGCCCCGCGTCGGACCGACGTCGAACCGACCGGCCGGATCACCACGACCCCTTCCGCTCGGCGGTTCGAACCGTTCCAGGCCCTCTCCCGACCCGAAATGGCGTAACGCCTGGGTGCGCCCTGGCATTGCCCCTGTCCCGGGGACGCTGGCAGGTCGAGCGGCGCGGCGCGACGGGCGATCCGCAGCAGGACCGCGGCACGCCGGACCGTCGAGATCGAGATCGAGTCCGAGTCCGATGTCGTCGCCCAATCCCTGCCTGTCGCGACTTCAGCCGTTCTGCGGCCCGTTCACGTTCCAGATCGGAGCAGGTCCTGGATCCCTACCGGATGCGGAACGCGCGCGCCCTGGGGAGGGCCTCGGGTGCCACCGGCACATCGATCCGGCCGGGTTCGTCCAGCACGACCTCGAGATACTCGACGCCGCCGGCGCGAAGGTCGCCGTCCGCTTCCTCGATCGGCTGGATCGGCGGGCCCTCGAGCACGAGCCACTGGTGGATGGTGGCGAAGGGATTCACGCCGAACTCGAAGGTGGTGAGCGGATCCTGGACACGGTCCTGGTAGTTGTACCGCGGGTCGCCGTTGAGGTCCGAGTCGTCGTCCCCCCTCCGGCCCGACACCACCAGCGCGGTGTACCAGTCCAGAGCGACGTCCTCGACGGCCCGTCCGGTGGTGGCCTCCACGCAGGCGTCGCTCATCTCGGGCGAGGCGAGCCAGTCGTGGATCCAGGCGAACCCACCGGCGTCCGTGAGGGTGCCGTCCACGGCGACCTCCATGCCCCCGGCCTGCTCGAAGAGGTACCGGAGGAAGAGGTAGATCGCGCCCCTCAGAACGCCGTCCCGCTCGTCTACGTAGGAGGACGACCCGCGCAGCGCGTCGTTGATGCTCACTCCCTGGACCGACGACTGCTCGTCGCCGTAGAACTCCCGCATGTCGATGGCGGCGGCCCAGACGTACTGGTTGCCGTTGTTGTAGCCCGTGATGTCCTGGGCGAGCGCGCTCATGCCCTCGGTCACGTAGACGTTCTCCCGCGCGTCGAGCAGGTCGTTCAGCACCCACTTGTGCCAGGCGTACACGAGGTGGGTCATCTCGTGCGCCCAGGTCTCGGTGATGGCGTTGGCCGAGGAGTACGAGGACTCGGGGTCCGGGATGCCCATGTAGATGGTCTCGCCCCCGTTGCCCCACGAGCCGCACCCCTCGATTGCCGCGATGTCGCACCAGGACACGTAGGCCACCGCGCCGTACTGGTTCACGGTGTAGGAGAGGAGGACGTCGATGCGGTCGCTGCCGTCCACGTCCGATTCCTCGCCGAACTCCTGGCGCATCCTGGGCAGCACGATGTCCTCGAACCGCGCGATCACGCCGTCGAGCGTGTCGGGGTCGATGTCGCCCATGGGGTTCCCGGTGGTGATGTCGCGCCAGATCACGAGTTCGTCCGTGACGAAGTCGGCCTCGGCCTCCACGGTGACGGCGTCCTCCCCGTTCCAGACGAGGAAGGAGCGGCGGCCGCCACGGGCACCCTCCCGGGCCGGATCGAGGGGGCGTCCGGTGCGGGAGGGGCGGTGCAACTCGACGCGCGAGGCCGTGGAGGCCGACGGTCCGTAGCCGTGGACGGTGTCGCGCGCGTCGTCGGCGCTGAAGAGGATCACCACGTACGTGCCGGGGTCGGGGATGTCGCCGCCCACGCCGGTGGCCGTGGTCTCCAGGTCGAAGACGTCGCCTGCCGGGTGGGCATCCCCGGGGCGGTCCCCGGTGTCGTCCGGTTCGGTCGGATCCCCGCAGGCGGGCAGCAGGAGGAGGGCGAGGGTGGGGATCATCGGGATTTCCGGTCAGCGGCCGGGCGCAGCCAGGGGGGCCCAGCGCCAGGAGGGCCAACCGGGCTGGGAGGTGTCGCCGTCGGGGTAGTAGGAGAGGATCTCCATCTTGTACCAGCCCCCCTCGGCGTCGTGCAGCACGTAGACGACGTCCGCCGGGTCCAGGGTGTGCTCGGTGGCGTCGTACACATACCAGTCCTCGAAGACCGAGCCGGTGCCGTCGTCGGTGACATAACCATCGGTGGGGGCCGTCTTCAGGGTGTCGAAGTCCTGCTTCGACAGTACCGCGACCTCGGCGGTGGTCACGAAGGTCCACTCCTGCAGGGCGAGATCCCAGGCCTTGGGGACCAGGCCGTCCGGAAAGTCGACGCAGGCCCAGTCGTCCTCGCTCCGGGCGTCCACCCGAGTGACCGTGACCCCGCCGCCCGCATCGGTGGAGGTGAGGCGGCCCGCGTCCGTCGTGCAGGCGATCTCGCCTTCGGGACCGGTGTCACCGGTGTCGTCCGGAGTCCAGGAGTCGTCGAGCGGACCCCAGTGGAGGTGGACGTAGCCCGGGGTGCCGGCGTGGTCGTAGTAGCCGAGGAACTCCAGCTTGACGTGGTTCCGCTCGACCGTGCGCACGACGAAGACCACGGCGGCGGGGGTGACCTCGTGGGCGTCCGAGTCGTAGTCGAACCAGGTGTCGAAGGCGTACTCGAGGTCGCCGTCGCCATCGGCGTCGGGCCGATCCGAGACCCACCCGTCCGAGGGGACCTCCGAAATCGCGTTGTAATCGGCGCCGAACCGGGGGGAGACCTCCAGACCACCCGTCCCCGACACACCACCGTTGGACGACACCTTGTATCGCCGGAATCCCATGTCCCAGGAGGGATCGTCCGCCGGATCGGCCGGCGTCACCACGCGCGCGCGCTCGAGGTCCAGATAGACCCAGTTCGTCTCGCTCGTGGCGTCGATGACGGCCTCGCCGGGCTGCACGGTGCTGCCCTGCCCGGTGTCGTCACCCCCGGGGTCGATGGACTTGAGGCAGCCGGCGACGGCGAGGAGGGGCAGGAAGGCTGAGGGGTACATGGTCACTCCCGGGCGGCCCTGGGGAGATCCACCACCAGGCCGCCGTAGTACGTCCGGGGATCGAGGTGGACCCACGTCGCGTCCCCCTCGCCGAGGATGTTGTCCACTCCCGCGAAGGCGCGCAGGCGGCGCCGGGCCAGCGGTTGCTCGAGGCGAACGTGCAGGTTGGCGTACGGGTCCACCGTGATCAGCGTGATCGCACCGTCCGAGTCGTCGGGATCGTAGAAGGACGTGATGCCGGTGAACTCGCCGCGAACCGTGGCGCGGGCACCCAGCCTCGGCACCTTCACCGTGATCGCCGCCGTGCCCTGGTACGGGGCGCGCCCGTCGAGGGGCAGGTAGTCGCCCTCCCAGATGACCTCGGGGTCCTCGTTCCGGGTCCAGAGGTAGGTGCAGGAGAGGTCGATCGTGACGATCTCCAGCGGACGGACCCGGACCGCCGCCTCGACGCCCTGGGTCACCGCGGCCGCCACGTTCTCGTACCGGTAGAGGGCCGCCTGGGTGGCGTCCGCATCGGACACGTGGGTGTAGGTGATCATGTCGGTGAGGTCGTTGCGGAAGGCGTCCACACGCAGGATCGCGGTGGACGCGGGCGAGACCTCGAACCCGGCGGACACGTTCCGGGACGTCTCGGGCTCGAGGTCGGGGTTCCCCTCCACGCGGTAGTTGGCCGACGGGTTCTCCCAGAGGAGGAACATCTCCTTGAACGCGGGAGCCCGGTACCCGAGCCCGCCGGAGAGCCGCAGTGCCACCCTCCCGCTGGGGTCCCAGCGGAGCGCGAGACGGGGCGTGGTGTGGGCCCCGAACCAGGAGTCCACATCCAGCCGGGCGCCGGGCACCACCCGGAGGGGACGCTCCGCTCCGATGGTCCACTGCTCCTGGGCATAGACCGCCCCGCGCAGGCGAGCGGCGGAGCCGTCGACCCCGGGGGCGACGGTCCCGCCCACGAGCCGCGGCGATTCCATGTGCTCGAGGGCGGCCTCGCCACCCACCGTGACGACGTGATCCCCCAGGACGACGGTGGCCATGGCGTCGGCCCGGATCTGGACCTCGAGCGATTCCTCGTAGTCGTCCAGGTCGTCGCTCCCCCGCTGGTCCTCGGACATCTGGTCGCGGTAGGCGGTACCGTGGAGCCCCCCCTGGATGCGGGTGCGGGCGCCGGCGAGCGCGTCGAGCCCGAGGCGGAGTCCTGCGTCCTCCGTGAGGTTACGGACGTCGAAGGTGGCGGTCTCGGAATCCACGCGCCGGCTGTCGCGGATCGCGTAGGCCCCGTCGGTCAGGAGGCGGAGGCTCGAGCCGACCTTGCGCGCGGCGTCGAAACCGCCGGACGCCGCGCGGACCCGGCTGCCGTCGGTCTGGGGGTTCGAGAGGTCGAGGTCGTAGCCGTCGGTGGCATGGAGGCCGAGGTCGAGGCCCGCGGTCCACGCGTCCCCCGCCAGGTCCACGTCCGTGCTGGCGTCCAGCGTGTTTCGGCTGCCGTAGGAGGCGAGGCTCTGGAGGTGCCAGGGGTCCCGCGCTCCGCGCGTGATGATGTTGACCACGCCCGCGATGGCGTCGGATCCGTAGAGGGCCGAGGCCGCACCCTTCACGATCTCGATGCGGTCGATCCGCTCGGCAGGGAAGCGGGACAGGTCGATCACGCCGTCCTTGCGGCCGATCACCCGTTGTCCGTCCACGAGGACGAGCGTGTACTTGGGGTCCAGTCCCTGGAGGCGGATCCCCGCGCCGCGGAAGGTGCGGTCCACCTGGACTCCGGGAGCGGCCTCCAGGACCTCGGAGGCGTCTGAGGCGCCCGAGGCCTCGATCTCCTCCCGCGTGATCACGTAGGTGGTGACCACGGCCTGGCTCAACGGGGTCTCGGTGCGCGTTCCGGTGACCACCACGATCTCGCCCGGGGCGTCGTCGCCCTCGGGCGGCGGGGTGGGGGCTCCGTCCTCGTCGGCCGACCGGGCGGCATCGCCGGATCCCGCCTGGGCCCCCAGGGGCGGGGCCAGGAGGAGGAAGGCGGACGCGAAGGCGACGGGAGCGGGCACGGTGGAGCCGGGTCGAAGGTCGGGGCATTCTGCCCCAGAACCGCCGCTCCTGCTACCCTCGCCTCATCCCCGGATGGTCGCGCGATCCCCCCTCCGAGGGCGTCCGGCCGTCGACGCACGCTGGCCCGTACGGCCTCGCTTCAGCGCCGGGTGCTCCTCGTGACGGCGGGCGGTCGATTGAAGATCGCGCCCAGTCCAAAGAGAACCAGCGCTGGAAGCACAATCCGGACGAGGATCATTGCGAATATCGTTTCCACAGGTCCACCCTACGCGTTCCGAGAGAGACGTACAATCCGTATCGTCGAAATACACGGGGTTCTCGCGGGCCGCGTCCAGGGCCCCGCCCCGCCCTTGTCAACAGTGTGCAAACAACATACAGGGGGTGTCCCCGCACGGGGTCCCACCCCCGGATCCCGTCATAGGGAGACGGTCACGCCAATCCTGGAGAAATCGCTCCGATGGTCGCTCTTCGAGGATCTCGTGCGATCGGGGATCCCCTTGTCCGGGCGGGTGTCTTGTGGTTCGTCCTGCTCGCGGGTCTGGCCCTCGGTGCCGGATCTGCCGACGCAGCCCCTGGGACCCCCCACCCCGTAGACGGGCGTGGCGACTGCCTCGCCTGCCACGGCGCGTCGGGTCCGAAGCCGTCCCCGGCGGACCACGCGGGTCGTCCGAACCCCACCTGCCTCGCGTGCCATCCGGCCACCTTGGCCGCGGTGCCGGAACCTGCCGGCGCGCCACCAGCGGCCACCGGCACGCCGCTGCGTGCGCCAGGGGCAGCCCGCCGCCGGACTGGCCCCATCGCCCCCGCCGCGGCGGTCGCCTCGATGGGGGATGCGTGCCTGGCCTGCCACGCCGATCCGGGCCTGACCATGACCCTGCCCGGGGGCGCGACGATGTCCGTGGGCATGGACGCCGCGGCCTTCGCGAAGTCCATCCACGGGGACAAGCTCACCTGCCGGGCGTGCCACCGGGGGATCGAGGGCTTCCCCCACCCCCCCCGGACGGAGACCTCGAGACGCGAGTACTCCCTCGCCAACTACGAGGCCTGCAAGACCTGTCACTTCGACAACTACACCCGCACCCTCGACAGCATGCACCACCGCGTGCTCGCCGAGGGGAACGAGAACGCACCCGTGTGCACGGACTGCCACGGGGCGCACGACGTCGTGGACCTGCGCGGGAAGGGGGTGGCCATCTCCAGGACCTGCGCCTCGTGCCACCAGGAGGTCTACGCATCGTACGCCCAGAGCGTCCACGGCAAGGCGATCACCGAGGGCAACGCGGATGTTCCGGACTGCACCGACTGCCACGGCGCGCACCAGATGGTCGATCCGAGGACCCGGCAGTTCCACGAGGACTCGCCCGACCTGTGCGCCACCTGCCACACCGATGCCGAGGTGATGGGCCGGTACGGCATCTCCACCAACGTACTCAAGTCCTACCTCCAAGACTTCCACGGGGTCACGGTTTCCTTCTACAAGAAGAGGACCCCGGAGGACGCCACGGTGAAGGCCGTCTGCACGGACTGCCACGGGATCCACGACATCCGGGCCACCGACGACCCCGAGTCGTCGGTCATCCGGGCGAACCTGGTGCAGACCTGCCGGAAGTGCCACCCCGACGCCACCGAGGCGTTCCCCGCCGCGTGGCTCTCCCACTACGAACCGAGTCCCACGCGGGCTCCGATGGTGTACTGGGTGAAGGTCTTCTACCGGATCTTCGTGCCGCTCATCGTCGGCGGCCTGGTGCTCCACATCGGGCTCGATCTCGGCCGGCTCCTGGTCAATCGCCTGCGCAGGAAGCGAGGGTAGTCCGCATGCCGTCCGACGTCTCCTCCTCCGCCGAGCGTCGGGCCGAGCCCTGGGTGGTCCGCTTCGCACTCCCGCAGCGGATCGAGCACCTCCTCCTCGTCGTCTCGTTCACCCTGCTCGTGCTCACGGGCCTTCCCCAGAGGTTCGCGGCCACGGGCTGGGCCCAGTCCATGATCTGGGCCTTCGGCGGCATCGATTCCACCCGCCTCATCCACCGCGCGTTCGCGGTGATGTTCATGGTCGAGGGTGCCTGGCACGCAGCCTGGGTCACCTGGCTCCTCGCCACCCGCCGTGCTCGGCCCTCCATGCTCCCCACCCCGCGCGACGTGACCGACTCCGTCCGCCAGATCGGGTACTACCTCGGGATCGCGAAGGCGGAGCCAGCGTACGACCGGTACGACTACCGCCAGAAGTTCGAGTACTGGGGCGTGGTGTGGGGCGGTGTCGTGATGGTGGTCACCGGGCTCATCATGATGTTCCCCACGCGCGCCGCGGCCATCCTCCCGGGCGAGTTCATCCCCGCGGCCAAGGAGGCCCACGGCGGCGAGGCGCTCCTGGCCTTCCTGGTCATCGTCACCTGGCACCTGTACGGGGCCCACTTGAATCCCCACCGCTTCCCGGCGGACACGACGATCTTCACGGGCCGGATCACCCGCCGTCGCATGGAGGCGGAGCACCCGCTCGAACTGGCCAGGATGGTGGATCGGGGCGATCCCTCGGCACGTCCCCCCGAAGCGTGAGCGCGCTCGGCGGATCCTACTTCGTCGGGGCGTGGCACACCGTGCAGGTCTTGACGTCCCAGCCCTTGTGGCTCGGGGGGGCCGCGGGGATCCCCTGCATGGTGACGCCGTGGCAGGCCATGCACTGTTCGCGGCCGGCGAGTTCGTGGGAGATGGGCTCGGGGTCGGCCTTCTGAACCGGAGAATCCGCTGCGTGGCAGAGCTGGCAGGTGGCGTTGTCGCGGCCCTTGTGGGTCTCGGTGGGCATCGCCGGCAGGCCCTGCATGGCGCCGCCGTGGCACATGAGGCAGTTCTCGCGGCCCGCGAGGTCGTGGGGCGTGGGCTTGGGTTTCACCACCTCCCCTGCCGAGGCCACTCCGGTCAGGAGGGCGAGGGCGAGGAGGGGGACGGCGAGGGAAGCTGGTCTGTGCATGGGGGCGTTCCTCTGTGGCTGAATATGTTTTCTATACACTGCATCGGAACATCCCGCAAGGGACTTCCGCCGTCCACCTGCCCTACCGGTATCCGAAGAGCATGGTGTAGACGATCGCGGCCACGAGCAGCAATCCCACGCCGAGTGCCGTGAACCCGAACACGCGGGCCCATCGCTCCGCTGCCCGAGGCACAGGCTCGACCAGGTTCTCCTCCAGGCGACCCGCCGCCAGCAGGTCTTCGTACTCGGCCGCCTTGTCGAACCTCATCTCCTCGACGGGGACGCAACCCGTGAAGATGACGGGGTCCATGGGGAACTTGTCGGGCCGGAAGTGCGTATTGAAGAAGTGGACCGTGAAGATGAAGGCGGTGGCGAGCAGGGCCTCGTCGCTGTGGATGATCGTGGCGACGTTGATGACCCAGCCCGGCAGGACGCGCGTGAGGAGGAGCGGGAACCAGAGTGCGAGCCCGGAAGTACCGATCACGAGCATGCCCCAGAAGACGGCGAACCAGTCGAACTTCTCCCAGTAGGTGAACCGGCCGTAGGCAGGTCGCGGGCCCCGGCCGAGGAACCACTTCAGCGACGCGACGACATCCTTCGCGTCCTGCCAGTTGAACATGAGCGAGCGCTTGCTGAACGCGAACCGGCACCAGGAGAGGCCGGACGCGCGCTTGAGCCGCACGAGGTCCCACACGTGGTAGGCGAACAAGCCCATCATCGTGGCGGCGGCGAGGCGGTGGTAGCCGCCCATCGCGTGGGATCCGCCGAAGACGCCCGAGATGGCCTGTGCCCAGGGCATGTAGGAGAACTTCAGGGCCATCCCGGTGATGGCCAGCGTGAAAAACGTCAGCACGAGGATGACGTGCATGATGCGGTGCTTCGCCGGGAACCTGAGGACCTGCTTCGCGGTCGGGTCCACCGCGCTCTTGTGCCGGCGCCAGGTGTCTCGCGTGCGGACGAGCCGGAAGAGCCAGAGGCCCGTGTGCCCCGTGGCCACCGTGAGGGTGCCGAGGAGCAGCGTGGTCATGCCCAGGAAGACCACGTAGAGGATGGGGTAGCGCTGGCGGTCGTGGTGGGTGGCGTGGGTGAGGTACCCGGCGAACCGGCGGTTGGACCCGGGATGACACTGGCCGCACGTCTCCACCACGAGGTCGCGCGAGAGCCGGGAACGGGGGTCCTCGGGTGGCAGGATGTCGTGGGCGCCGTGGCAGTCGGAGCACTTGGCCGCGCCGGCCGTGCCGAGCTGGGTGACCTTGCCGTGGTACGTCTGGAAGAAGGTCTCGGCTTCGGGCTCGTGGCAGCGTCCGCACTGCTGCATCATCGTGAACCGGAAGTCGCGGACGTCCGTGCGGCTGATGGCGTGCGAGGTGTGGCAGTCCTCGCAGACCGGCTTCTCCCTCCCCTCGGGCGCCTCTCCTGCGCCGTGGATGCTCGCGGCGAAGACCTCCACGATCCCCTGGTGGCACTGCCCGCAGGTCTGCGCGAGATTGGCCCGGTTCACGGATGAAGCCGGGTCGGAGGCCGGCAGTTCGCCGTGCGCGCCGTGGCAGTCGGCGCAGGTGGCCGTGACCACGAGGCCGCTCTCGATGAGGCCCACGCCGTGGACGCTGCTCTCGTAGGAGGACACGATGTCGCCGGTGCCTCCGGGCGGGTCGATCCGCAGCGCCGCCTTCTCTCCGTTCCGGTGGCAGCGCGCACACAGGTCCGGCACGTTGCGAGCGAAGGTGGGCGACTCGGGCCACAGCCGGCTCCGGGTCGCGTGCCGGTCGTGGCAGTCGAGGCACGAGGGTGCGTCGTCGTCGCCCTTCGCGGCCAGCTGCCCGTGGATGCTGTGCGTCCAGTCCTCGACCTCCTCGGCGTGGCAGACCGCGCAGTTGACCGGAGAGGTGATGGTCTCGCAGGGGCGCTCGTGGGCGACCTGGACCTGGGAGTGGCACTGGGCGCAGGCCACGCGGCCGTGGGTGCCCCCGGTGAACGCCGCCAGGTCGACGTGCATGGAGCGCCCGTCGCTCGCCGCCACGAGTCCCGGGTCGGCGTGGCAGGTCATGCAGGTGGCGTTCCCGAGGCCGGACGCGTCCTCGCGCACCCGGATCTCGTGGGGCGAGTGGCAGTCACTGCAGGAGGGAATCTGGTGGGGCGCCTCCTCCCACAGCTGTCCCTCGATGACCTTCTGGTGGACCTCCTCGATCCGGACGTGGCAACGCGTGCAGGTCGCCGCGATCCGCTCCCGCGACACGCTCGACCGCTTGTCCGTGTGCGGAAGGGCGAGGTGGGCCGAGTGGCAGGAGGTGCAGACCGCGGTGACGAGCAGGCCCTTCTTGTAGAGCCCCTCGCCGTGGATCGACTCGGAGTAGTTCTCGAGGATCCGCTCCTGGGGGATCTCCTCGTGGAGCCGCTCGACCTCGGATCCCTCGTGGTGGCAGCGCCCGCAGGTCTGCGGGATGTTCACGGCCCAGGTGGGAGAGCGCGTGTCGTACCGGGTAAGCACGTCGTGCTTCCCGTGGCACTCCTTGCAGGTGGGGGCGAGCGGATCGCCCCGGGCCGCGGCCTGGCCGTGGAACGAGGCGACGTGGTCGGCCCGCTCGGCCTCGTGGCACGCGCCGCACTGCACGATCGCCGCGTCCGCCTGGCCGCCCACGTGGGCCAGGTTCCCTCCGGCCATGTCCGCGTGGCAGCCCGTGCAGACCACGTCGCGGTGGACGGAGCGATCCAGGCGCCGGGGATCCACCGTGATCTGGACGGTGCGCCCGGCGCGCTTGCCGCTCAGGCCGGGCTGGGCGTGGCAGGCCAGGCAGACGGTGTCGTCCTGGGCCCGGGCGGGGCGTGCCGTGCCCAGGAGGAGGAGGCCGACGAGGAGGAGGAGCCGACGCAGGGGACCCTCCGGACGGGTCGGGTCGTGGACCCCTATCGGGATCGGAACGCCCCGTCCCGAGGCGGACTACAGGCCGTGAACCTCGTCCACGTCGGCATAGCGATCCGTGCCGTGGCAGATCACGCAGGACTCGTAGGGCTCCTCGGAGGTGTAGTCCTCCCGGCCCCACTCGACCGCTCCACCGTTCTGTTCGTAGTGGGCGAGCGCCGCGTCACTGTTGTGGCAGGAGCCGCAGGCCGCGGAGATCGGACTCGTGATGGTGTCCGTTCCGTTGGGCACCGTCAGCCTGAGCGCGTCGTAGGCGCTCGTGGAGGCATCGGTCCCGTCGCCGATCATGTCCGTGGTGGCGAGGAGGCCGCCCTCGAGGTCGTCCACCCGGTGGGTGCCCTCGAGGTGGCAGATGGAGCAGTCGGCGGGGCTGGTCGGGAGCGTCACCACCGTTCCGTCCGGGTACTCCTCGAGCCGGTCCTCGGTGATGAACGTGTACCGGCTTCCGCCGCGGAAGTTGCGGACGAAGTCCAGCGGGGTGTCGCGCACGCCCGCGCCGTGGATGCCATGGACGAGGTCCTTGAGGTTCTGGCTGGCCTCCGGGTTCTCCAGGTCCAACTCGCGGCCGCTGGAGGAGAGGTTCGTCACGTGGCAGCCCGCGCAGACCTGGGTCTCGTAGACGCGGTTGCCGCCGTGTCCCTCGAAGTACTCGTGGCAGTCGAAGCACTTGTCGGGATCGACGACCTGTCGCCGGGCGGTGTCGCCATCCACCGTGGCGTACACGGAGACCGCGTGGCGGCCGTAGGAGGTGCCGCTCACGGTCTCGGTGTAGTAGCCCTGGATGGCGACGGTCCGCAGGGTGGAGCCCGTGGGGAACGCGTCCGGGATCACCGCCGTGTTGACACCGGCGCCGTAGGAGACGGTGCCGTAGGTGCTGCTCGAGGTCAGGTTGGCGAAGCTGTACGAGGAGGACGGCTGGCCGGAGTCGAAGCCCAGGTTGTTCCAGTCCGCCGGCGCGTCGATGCCGTCCTGGGCCTCGGCGTAGAAGAACCGGAAGGAGGGGCCGTTGGTGAAGCCCGAGGGGAGGCTGGCGATGCTGATCTCCTCGTCGTCCACGTAGACCCTGAACGCCACCGTGAGGGCGTTGGCCGAGTCCACCGCGGCTTCGAGGATCTCGTACTCGACGACGGAGAGGCCGTCGGGCACCTCGGGGTTGTTCGGGGTGGAGATCTCGGTGAGGTGGTACTCCTCGACGTCCTCGGAGTCGTGGCAGAGCGCGCAGTTGGAGTCGTCCGTGAAGGCCCCGCCGTCGTGACCGTCGCCGGTGGCGAAGTCCACGGTGTCGTGGCAGGACCCGCAGGCCTGGATGGTGGGACGGGTCTGCCAGTGGTCGGCGTCGGGGGTCTCCTCGTCGGCGCCGTCGTGGCACTTTCGGCAGTTGCGCTGGTCCTGGGGGTAGCCGACGTGGGAGTAGTCCGCCTCGCTGTCTCGGTAGCCCCAGATCGTGTAGGCACCGCCGTCCTCGACCGACGGGAGGGCGTGACCCATGTGGATCTTGTGGGTCATCTCGGCCATGTCGAGGCTGTGGCCACTGTTCGGGTCCGTGGTGGTCGGGTTGTGGCAGACCACGCAGTAGTCCATCTCGAACCGGCCGCCGCCGTGCAGTTCGAGCCGGCCGTGGCACTCGTTGCAGGACGCCGTGGCGGCGATGGCGCGGGTGGCCGGGGGCTCGGCGCCCGAGGGCACCCAGTCGAAGGTCGGGTTGTAGAGCAGTTCCTCGCCGTCCGAGAGCGGGTACTCGATCTGCATGGCCACCCGGTGCAGGAGGTCCTCGTCGTAGGGCACCTCGACCGGGGAGGTCACGGCGATGATGTCGGTGGCGAAGGTGTAGGTGTACTCGCCGCCGCCCAGGTACTCCAGCGTGCCGGACTGCTCCGTGGTGGCCTGCGGCGCGCTCGCCATCGCCGGGACGCCGTCCGGGCCGGCCGTCGAACCGCTCGTGCTCGCGATGGTGTTGACGTAGGACTGCCAGGTGTCCGCGCTGCCCGAGTCCTCTTCGGCGGGCAGGAGCACGGCGATCGAGAACCGGAGCGCGCGGGCCGACAGGAGGTCGCTCGTGATCCGGTTGAAGGGAGCGCCGTCCTGGTCGTTGACGGTGAAGGAGACGACCGGCGGGCCATCCACCTCGACCCCGGTGATGACCACCTCGAGGGACTCGGGCTCCGCCGACAGGTCCTCGCCATCCAGGCCGTCCTCGCCATCCAGGCCGTCCTCGCCGTTCATCCCGCTCTCGCCGTCCAGGCCGTCGACGCCGTCGGCGCCGGCCGGGCCCTGGCAGGCCGGGATCGCGAGGAGGGCGGTCGCGAGGAGGAGACCGGAGGCGAGGCTGCGCATGGCGTGGCTCCCGAGGTGCTGGCCGCGAAGGGGGGAGGGTCGTCACCGTTCTACTCCGAATCCGAAGTGAGTGTCTATCCTAGGTATACATTTTTTATCTGGTTCTAATTGCTTCTTCGCGCTACCTTGTTTGTCATTTCGACCCGTCCGGCCGGACCTCGGAGACCGAGGGGCGGCCGAACCGGCACACCGTGGCACGACCACCCCCGGGCCCGCGTGCCACGCTGGCGCGGCTGCCCTCCCTAGGGTCGCTCGAGACGCCGGTACAGGGTTCGCACGCCCACCTTGAGGATCCGGGCCGCCCGGGTCTTGTTTCCGCGACATGCGTCGAGCGTGGCGTCGATCAGCATCCGCTCGGCGTCGTCCAGCGAGGTGCCCACGGGAATCGCCAGGCGCCGCTCGGCCTCTCCGGCCGGGCCGGGTGGCAGGTCGTCCACCTCGATGAGCGGTCCGCGCGAGAGGACCAGGGCGCGCTCGAGGCAGTTCCGCAGTTCCCGCGCGTTGCCCGGCCACGAGCGCATGGCCAGGGAGGCGAGGGCGTCCTGGGAGATCTCCTTGCGCGGCCGGCCGTCGGCGGCGAACGCATCGAGGAAGTGGTCCACGAGGAGCGGGATGTCCTCGAGACGTTCGCGCAGTGGCGGGACCTCGACCCTGAGCACCGAGAGCCGGTAGAAGAGGTCCTCTCGGAAGCGGCCGGCCTGGACCTCGGCGACCAGGTCCTGGCTGGTCACGGCGATCACCCGGGCGTCCACGTGCACGGGCTGGGAGGACCCGAGGCGCTCGACGACGTGCTCGCCCAGAACCCGCTCCAGCCGGCCCTGCGCCGAGAGGGGGAGCCGGCCCACCTCGTCGAGCACCAGCGTACCGCCCCGTGCGGCCTCGAACCGGCCCCGGCGGGCCCGGATCGCTCCCGGGAAGGCGCCCCGCTCGTGGCCCAGGAGCTCGGCCTCGAGGACCTCCGGGGCGAAGCCCGTGCAGGACACCCGGACGAGCGGCCCGGAGGCCCGGGGGCCGCGGAAGTGGATCGCGTCGGCGTGGAGGTTCTTCCCCACCCCGGTCTCGCCCGTGACGAGCACGGGTGCGTCGGAGGCGGAGATCCGGGCCAGGTCGTCGAGCATCCGCCGCAGCACGAGTGAGCGGCCCACGATGGCCGGAGGTCCGCTCCGCTCGGCCAGGCGTTCCTTCAAGCGCCGGTTCTCGGCGGCGAGTCGGGCGGCGGCGATGCCCCGGTCCAGGGTGAGGCAGAGGCGGTCGAGGTCCACGGGCTTGGTGAGGTAGTCGAAGGCGCCCTCGCGCAGCGCCTCCACCGCCGCCTCGACGGCGGCGTACCCGGTGATCAGGATGACCGCGGTGTCGGGTGCGACCGACCGGGCGTGGGCGAGCACGTCGGTCCCGTCGAGGGCCTGCACGCCTCCGAGCACCACGTCGCTCACGATCGCGTCGAACACGTCGTGCTCGATCGCTCGCAGGGCACTCTCCCCGTCCGCCACGGACACCACCTCGTACCCCTCGTCCTCGAGCGCACCCCGGAGGGCGGCGCGGGCGGGGGCGTCGTCTTCGACCACGAGCACGCGTCTCGACATGCATCCCTCTCAGCCGCCCGGCCGGGTGGCGGACGCCAGGTCGGCGAGGAAGGCCCGGGCCTGCCTTCCCTCCCTCCCTTCGGAATCGCGGGCGACGACGTCGTGCCACGCCTGCCGGGCGCCCTCGGCGTCGCCCCTCTCGCTCCGCGCCACGCCCTTCCAGAGGCGGGCGCGCAGGTGGTCCGGGTGGGAGGCGAGAACCTCGTCGAGCCCGGCCTCCGCGCGATCGATCATGCCCACCGCGAGCCTGAGCGCGCAGACGTTGACCTGGAGGTCGGGGTCGTCCGGGGCGATCTGGCGAACACGCTCGACCATGGCCATGGCCGCGGGGAGGTCCCCGGCCAGGATGGCCTCGTACGCGCGTGCATTGAGCGTGGGGAGGTCGGTGGGCAGGGACTCGGCCGGCACGGCCGCGTGGGGGTTGGTGGCCACGGGCTCCGGGGCAGCTCCGGTCCACTCGACCGAGGACGCGGCGGCGGTGAGCGCGAAGGCGACCGCGCCGCAGGCCACCCAGACGGGCCACGCCCGGGTGCGGATCGCGGGACCGGTCGCCTCGGCCCGCCGCAGCACGGTGGCGGCCTCCCGCAGCCGCTCGTGCCGCGCGGACCGCCACTCCTCACCGGAGAGGCGCTCCCGCTCGGCGTCGAGTTCGCGGAGCCTCTCGAGGGCGAGGGCGTAGGCGGCCCCGGGCGGCTCGGTGGGTGCGGGCGTCCCCGCCCCGTCGCGGGCCCTCAAGCGGTGGGCGAGGTACGCACCGGCCAGGATGCCTCCCAGCACGGCGAGGACGGAGGCGAGCCAGGGGTCCACGGGCTACCTCCGTTCCAGGTCCGCGAGAACCCGTTGGACCCAGGGATCCGCTGCGAGATCCGCGGGAAGGTCGGCTCCGGGATCCGTTGCGTCCTGCCGGGGAGCGCCGATCCTCATCCGTCGGGCCACCACGCCTGCGCCCGCGAGTAGCAGGACCAGGGGGCCGAGCCACACGATCCAATGGCGACCGTGGCGGGGAGGCTCGAGCAGCACCCACTCGCCGTACCTGTCCACGAACCAGGCCCGGATCTGCTCGTCGCTGCGCCCCTCGCGCATGAGTTGCTCGACGCGCGTGCGCATGGCCACGGCGGCCTCGGCCTGGGAATCGGCGGCGGACAGGCCCTGGCATACCGGGCAGCGCAGCTCGGCGGCGAGCGCGCCGGCCCGCGCACGGATCCCGGCCTCGTTGCCCCCGGGCAGACTCGAGGCGCCGGGGAGCGCGTCCTGGGCGTGGACGGCGGGTCCGGCGGCGAGGAAGAACAGGAGGAGGAGGGATCTCACCGGACGGCCTCCAGGTGGCGGGCCAGGCTGGCGGCGTCCAGCGGGCCCGTGAACTTGGCCGCGATCACGCCCCGGCGATCGACGAAGAAGGTCTCGGGCACGCCGCCGACCCCGTAGTCCACGATGACCGCGCCGGTCGGGTCCACGACGGTCGGATAGGCGCTCCCGGCACGAGCGAGGTACCGACGGGCCCGCTCCGGCTCGTCCCCGTACAGGACGCCGAGGAACACGATGCCGTCGGGGCCCTCGCCTCGGGCGGCGGCCTGCAGCACCGGGTGCTCGCTCACGCAGGGGACGCACCAGGTGGACCAGAAGTTGAGCACCACCGGCCGGCCGCGGAAGGACTCGAGCGAGACGGTCCCGCCGTCGAGGTCCGGCAGGGTGAACGACGCCGCGGGTTTCCCCTCCAGCACGGACGGGAGGGCGCGGGGATCGTGGCCGAACCCGGTGGCGAGCAGCCACACGAGCGGCACGATGACCAGGAGCGCACCGAGGAGGATCTTCCAGTTCACGGACTCACCTCCCGCCGTCGCGGCCAGGCCGCGAGCAGCGCGCCCAGCACGATCAGGGCGCCACCCAGCCAGAGCCACGCGACACCGGGCTCCCGGTAGACGCGGACGGCCGCCTTCCCGCTCGCCTCGTCGATGCGGAGGAGCGAGAGGTAGAGGTCCTCCCTGAGCGAGGACCGGACCGCGGGCGTGCCGACCGGCTCGGACATCCGCTCGTAGTGGTTCATCCCCGGGGCCAGCCGGCCGAGGTCGCGTCTGCCGCGGCGCACGGAGAACCAGGCCCGCTGGGATACCCGGAAGCCCTCCTGGGCGACGTCCTCGCCCAGGTAGGTGAGCGTATAGCCCTGCCAGGTCCGGCTCTCCTCCGGCGCGAGGGTGATCTCCCCCTCCACCTTCAGGCTGGCGGAGAAGGCGATGGCCACGGCCATGACGGCCACGCCCACGTGGGCCACGTGGGCGCCGACGCGCCGGTTGAGCCCCACGAGGGCCCGGAGGCCGTCGAGGAGGCCCGCGTGCCTCGAACGCATCCTCGCCCGCACGGGTGCGACGACCTCGCGCACGCTCACCGTGACGGCGAACGTGGCGAAGGAGACGGTCAGCGGCAGCCAGGTGCCGCCCACGGCGATCACGCTGCCGAGCCCCGCGAGGAGCCCCACCACGGCCGGCGGGAGCAGCCGCCGCCCGAGGGATCCCGGCGGGGTCCGGCCCCAGGGAAGCGCGGGCCCGAGCCCCAGGAGGAGGACGATGGCCAGGGCCAACGGACGACCCATCTTGTCGAAGTAGGGCTCGCCGACGGAGATCTGTGCGCCGGTGATTGCCTGGTTGACGAGCGGGTACAGGGTGCCCAGCAGGACGGTCGCGCAGAAGACCACGAAAACGAGGTTTTGTAGGAGGAACGTCCCCTCCCGGCTCACCGGGGCGAACGGGGCGCCCGCCCGCCGGAGGGCTCCGAGCCGCGTGGCGAGCAGGATCGCGACGCCCAGGAGGACGAACGCGATGAACCCGAGGAACACGGGTCCGATCGGGGACTGCGTGAAGGAGTGGACCGAGTTGAACACGCCGGATCGGGTCATGAAGGTCCCGAGCAGCGTGAGCAGGAAGGAAACCAGCACGAGGACGAGGGTCCAACCCGGGACCTGCCCGCGCCGCTCGGTCCACAGGAGGGTGTGGAAGAAGGCGGTGAGCGTGAGCCAGGGCAGGAAGGAGGCGTTCTCGACCGGATCCCAGGCCCAGTACCCGCCCCACCCGAGGACCTCGTACGACCACCAGCCGCCGAGCACGATGCCCGCGGTGAGGAACGCCCACACCACGAGCGCCTGGGTCCGCATCGCACGGATCCAGGCGGGCTCGAGGCGCCCCGCGAGGAGACTGGCCACCGCCATGGCGAAGGGAACCGCCGTGCCGACGAACCCCAGGTACAGCACGGGGGGGTGGATCGCCATGAGGACATGGTTCTGCAGGAGGGGGTTGGGGCCCGGACCGTCGGCAGGGACCACGTCCAACGGGGCGAACGGTCGGCCCGCGGCGAGCACGAGCAGCGTGAAGAAGACCTGCACGACCGCCAGGGAGGCCAGGGACCAGCCGGTCAGCTCCGGGTCGAACCGCCGGGTGGCAAACGCGAGGATCGCCGTCCACAGGCCGAGGATGAAGATCCAGAAGAGCAGCGAGCCGTCGAGCGAGGACCAGAGCGAGACGATCGTGGTCAGGGGGGGCGTGGAGCGGCTCCCGACCTCGGCCACGTACGAGACGGAGAAGTCGCGGCCGAGGAGGGCGATCTCCAGGAGCAGCGTGGCGCCGGCCAGGAACGTGGCGGCGATCCAGGCGGTCTGACGGGCGAATCCCGCGGCGGCGGCGGACCGGTGGCGACCAGCCACCCACCCGGCCGAGAACATCGCGCCGGTGACGGCCGCCGCGGCGAAGAGCAGGGCAGTGCCGAGGATGGAGATCACGGCGTCTTCCGCGCCGCGGGGGGTCGATGCGTCACAGGCCCTCCACGCTCTCGAAGGGATCGCCCGGGTGCTTCCCCTCCACGGGGGCCCGGTACTGGTTGTCGTGCTTGACCAGGAGGCGACGCGCCTCGAAGACGCCGTCGTCGCCGACCGAGCCTTCCACCACCGCCCCGATGCCCTCGCGGAACATCTCGGGCGGGGTGCCGACCGAGTGGACCGCGACCTCGGCGGCCTCGTCGTGGATGCGGAAGCGGAGGTCGGCGGAGTGGTCGTCGAAGGCCACCGATCCAGGGGTGACCATGCCCCCCAGGCGGATCCGTGCGCCGCGGGCCGCCTCCCCCGTCGCCTGCAGCTGGCTGGGGGTCCAGTAGTAGACGAGGTTGCGGCCGAGCATTCCGGAGGCCAGCAGCCCCAGGGCGACCGTGGCCACGAGGAGCGAAGCGACCAGGACGAGGCGCCTGCGGCCGGTGTCGGTCATGGCGCACCCCGATGCCCTCGCAGCACGAGCGAGACGACGTAGATCGCCCATACGACCCAGGTGAGGGCGTAGGCGGCGATCACGTAGGGCCAGCCGCCCTCGATGGTACCGGTCATCGGGAGGCCTCCAGGTCGAGGGGGATCGGCGTGGGCGGGAGGTCCGGTGCGTCGTCCTCGCGGTGCCGGGCCGCCATGGCGATGCGGGTGCGCCACACCAGGAGGGACGCGCCCAGGAGCGTGGTGCCCGCGATGGAGGTGAGGAGCGGGGCGAGCATCACCGGGTCCACGGTCTCCACCGAGGAGAAGCCCTGGTGGGTGGTGTTCCACCACTTCACCGAGAGGTAGACCACGGGGACGTCCACGAAGGAGACGATCGTGGCCACCGCCGAGGCGACCGCGCGACGCCCGGGCGGGTGCAGGAGCCGCCTCAGGACGAGCACGCCGGTGAAGGCCACCATCATGATCGCGGAGGTGGTGAGGCGCGGGTCCCAGGTCCACCAGGCGTCCCACGTGGGGCGGGCCCAGAGGGACCCCTGGCAGAGCAGCAACCCGTTGAAGACGACCCCGACCTCCACGCTGCCCTCGAGCAGCGCGTCCCATCCGGGGCGACCGCTCCACAGCGCCCCCACCGCCGCGACCATGGCCACCGTGAACGCGAGCATGGCCGTCCAGGCGGTGGGGACGTGTACGTAGAGGATCCGGACGGTTTCCCCCATCGCCCGATCGGGCGGGGCGACGAGCAGGCCGATGGCGTGGCCCGTCCCGAGGGCCGCGAGGGCCAGCGCGCCGAGAGCGTACACCCACCTCATTCTTCCACCACCCTTCCGAACAGGACCCCGCAGAGGCTCCAGTAGAGGACGTCGAACGTGGCGAGCAGGCCCACCCACGTCCCGACCTGGTGCATGGGATCGCCCTCCAGCAGGAGGGACGTGGCCTTGACCGCCGCGAGCAGAGGAGGCACCACGAGGGGGAAGAGCAACACCGGGAGCAGCACCTGCTGCGCCTTCACGCGCGCGGTGAGCGCGGCGTAGAGCGTGCCCGGCGCCACGAGGCCGGCCCCACCGAGCGCGAGGACCCCGGCCAGCGCGACGGGCGAGCCCGCCGGCCGGAGGCCGAACAGGACAACGGAGACGGGGAGCAGCACCAGGGCCAGGAACAGCAGGAGGAGCAGGTTGGCCAGGGCCTTGGCGTAGAACATCGCCGTGGGGCTCACCGGGAGCAGCAGGAGTCCCTCCAGGGCCCCTCCCTCGACCTCCTGCTGGAACGACTGCGCGAGGAGGAGGGTGGAGGCCGAGAGGATCGCCACCCAGGCGTAGGCGGGGGCGTGCTCGTGCAGGGTCGTGGAGTCCGGCCCGAGCGCGAAAGAGAAGAGCAGGAGGAGCGTGACGGCGTACGTGGAGAGGCCCACGAGGCGGGCCCGGCCGCGCCAGCCCACCAGCAGGTCCTTGCGGACGAGGGCCAGGAGTAGCCTCACGCGGCACCCCCGCTCGCCGGCGCCTCGGCGTGGAAGGCGGACCAGGCGCGCGGTGCCCGGTCCGAAGGCCCGGACCACCGCGGGAGCCCCTCGTGGAGGAGGAGCGCCCGCCCGCAGAGGACACAGGCGCGATCCACGAGGTGGGAGGCCACGATCACCGTGGTCCCGCGCTCGGCCATGTCCCTGAGGAGGGCGTCCACCATGGCGTGGCCTGCGGGGTCCAACTGGCCGTAGGGCTCGTCGATGAGGGCGAGGTCCGGCTCCTTGAGCAGGAGCCTGGCGAACGAGAGCCGCTTGCGCATGCCGGCGGAGTACGTGTGGACCGGATCGGGCCGCGGTTCCAGGCCCACCCGCTCGAGCCACGGGGTGGGGTCGCCGGGTCGGCCCAGGAGGCGGGCCACCACCTGCAGGTTGTCCGGTCCCGAGAGGTCCTCGTAGAGCGAGGGCAGGTGCGAGAGCAGCGCGAGCCGCCGCCGGATCCGGTTCGGCTCCCGGGCGGGATCCAGGCCGAAGATCCGGAGCACGCCGCGGGACGGGGCCACCAGGGTGGACAGGACGCGCAGGAGTGTGGTCTTCCCCCCCCCATTCTGGCCCATGAGCAGGAGGCGTTCGCCCGGCTCCAGGTCGAGGTCCACGCGGCCCAGGGCCCACCGCCCCCCGTAGCGCCGGCCCAGGTCCCGGGCGTGGATCACGGGCTCAGCCACCCTTCCCCTCCCGGCCCGGCGCGGCCAGCGGCAGGCGGACCGTGAACCGGGCTCCCCCGGCGTCGCTCCGGCCGAGCACCACGTCCCCTCCCAGGCGCCGGGCCATCTGGACCACCACCGCGAGCCCGAGGCCCGTGCCGGAGGTCTTGGTGGTGAAGAAGGGCTCGAAGACGCGTTCTCGGATCTCCGGGGGCACCCCGGGGCCGGAATCGTCCACCACGAGCAGGATCCGGCCGTCCACCACCCTGCAGTCGACTGAGACGCTCCCACCCCGGGGTACCGCCTCCACCGCGTTGAGCAGGAGGTGGAAGAGGACGCCCCGGCCGGTCTCGGCGATGCGCCCCGGGACCTCCAGGCTGCGCGGATCGCAACGCACGACGAGGTCGACGTTGCGCCGTGCGGCCTGGTGCCGCACGCCGCCACAGGCGTCCTCGACCACGCTGCCGAGGGCCACGGACCTTGGGGGCTGGACCGGCCGCGCGACGCTGCGGGCGAACCCGTCGATGATGGCGTCGAGGCGCCGCACCTCCGCCACGATCGACTCGGCGGCGACCCGCACGTCGGCCGACTCCATGGGGCCATCGTGACGCGCGCGCCGCTCGAGGCGCTGCGCCGCGAGCGAGAGCGCGTGGAGCGGGGAGCGCATCTCGTGGGCGAGCATGGCCCCCAGTTCGCCCAGCACCGAGAACCGTTCGAACCGCAGCACCTGCTGCTCCTTCTCGCGGAGGAGGAAGAGCAGGTCGTTGAAGGTCTCGGTCAGCGCGGTGAGGTCGTCGGGCACGGCGGCCTTGTAGACCTCGCAGGCATGGCAGGAGGCGAGGCGCTCGGCCGGACCCCCGCCGGGGAAACGCTCACAGGCCGTGCCGATGGCGTGCCAGCAGCGTGGATTCTCCTGGCCGGTGACCTCGCAGTCGGCCTCGTCGCACGCGTGCACCTCCCGGCAGGATCGGAGGTGGGGGTTCCCGAAGGGGATCGGACGCCCCAGGTTGGCCGGGAACCGGGCGAGGTAGGCTCGCACGGTCTCGAGGTAGCCGGCGATGGTCCGGTTCTGGCGGTCCTGGCGCTGGCGCAGGCCCGCGAGTTCGGTGACGTCCCGGACCATGTGCACGGAGCCGATCAGGTCCCCTGCGGGGTCGTAGAGCGGGAAGCAGGAGATGCCCACGGCCCGGGCTCCGTCCGGGGAGACGAACTCCCGCTCCACCGCCTTGCCCTGCAGCAGGAGTTCCCGGTGGGGGCAGTCGAGGATGGGTTCCTCGGTGCAGTGGGCCAGCGCATGGCACTTCTGGCCGATCACCGCCTCGGCGGTTCGACCCATGCGTTCGAGGAACGCGCGGTTCGCGAGGCGCACGACGTGGTGGCGGTCGTGGACCGAGACGGGGATCGCGATGGCGTCGATGACGTTCTGCCAGTCGATGAGGGAGCGGTCCATCGTTCTTCGCCCGGGAGGTTCGGCCGGGCCGCCGTGGAGCCGCGCCCCAGGATAACCACCCGACCCCCGGCTGGCGTGCCATTCTGGCCGACCTGCCAACATGACGGGAGTGTTGGGCTCGCTCCAGCCGTCCGGTGCCAGGACGGCCGTTTTGGCACCCCGATCCAGGTCCCGCGGTGACGTCCTGGCATTCCGCCCCCTCGGACGTCCCTTTCTGGTTCCTTGTGACACCGGGGCGCCTGCGCTATGGTCCCTCGCACCACCTGCCCCTCCCGGTGCGCATGGGCCGCCCGCTCCCGCCCCACCGACCGGCCGTCCTGTACAGCGTCCTCGTGGCTGCCACATGGACCGGCTGCTCGGTCCCGCCGGTAGGTTGGGACGATACCGGACCCGGCGGCAGCGCGGTCCCTCCCGACGCCACCGTCGTCATCTCGGGCGCGGTGTCGGACGCTGGCGGCGCGCCCGTCGAGGGCGCCTTCCTCGCCACCGACCCGCACGGGTACGAGGCCGTCTCCGGTCCCGAAGGCGCCTTCGCCTTCCACGCACTCCCCCCAGGGACCTACCGCGTAGCCGTCCGGGCCGCCGGCTACGGGGCCGCCTCGGTGGACGGGATCTCGCTCCCCGAGGACGGCGACGTCGCGGCGATCGACGTCGTGCTGGAGGTCACGAATCCGGTCGACGGCGTCCTCGAGGTGGCGGTGACGGGGCCCGACCGAGGTCCCGTGGAGGGAGCCCTGGTCGAGGTCGAGGGTGGCGCGTCGGGGTTCACCGACGCCTCGGGCGAGGTCCGCCTCGCCGGGCTCGGAGGCGAGGCCGTGGACATCGAGATCTCGGGCCCCGACGCCGGGTGGTGGTCCCGCCGCCTGGAGGGCGTGGAGGTCCCGACTCGGGGCGGCGTGCAGGTCGCCGTCGGCCTGTCCGGGCGCCCGCCCGAGGGATCCACCTGGGCGGGCAGCGCGCTGTGCGGCATGTGCCACGTCGAGGAGGGCGACGCCCACGCACGGACGCGCCACGCCCTCGCCCTGCCGCCCGCGGTGGAGTCTCCCTTCCTGGAGGCGTTCGAGGTGGGGACGCAGGTCTCCACCCAGGGGGCCCTGGCAACCCTCTGGATGGACGGGGATGCGCCCCAGGTCACCCTCACGGACGCCGCGGGGCAGACCCGAACCTGGCCGGTGGATGGCCTCATCGCCGATCCGAGCGGTGGCTCGGTGCCCTTCACCACGCTGGGCGACCAGCGCTTCCCCCTGCCCGTGGCCTGGCGCGCGGCGCGCGACTGGCCCCGCTCCTGGTCCGAGACGGACGTGGCCGTGGTGGAGTACCACGCCGAGGGCTGGTTCGTGAGCGGCACCTTCGGGTTCGGGGAGGGGGAGTCGCCGAATCCCTCGCTCTCGGCCGATGCCCTCTGCTTCCCCTGCCACACCACGGGATTCGACCTCACGCTCCGCGAGGACGGGGGGGTGGACCTCTCGGCCACCTCGGGCGACGGATCCTGGATCGAAGCCGGCGTGGGGTGCGAGCGCTGCCACGGCCCGGGGAGTGCCCACATCGCATCCACGCTCGCCGACAAGCCGTTCACCATCACGCGCCCGGATCTCCTCGACCCGGATCGGGCGCGTGACGTGTGCGGGCAGTGCCACGCCTCAGTGATCAGTGAGGGTACGGGCCTGCCGTACCCGTTCAGCACCCGCCTCGGTTTCTTCGAGGCGGGGGAGACCCTCACGGACTACGCCACCTCCGACGTCGTCGCCTGGCCATCGGGGGCGGCCGCCCAGCCCAACCAGATCGCCGACGAGCTGCCCGCGTCCGTTCACGGGGAGGAGTCCGTCGCTCCCTCGAGGTGCTTCGACTGCCACGATCCACACGGGGCGGCCACGGGGAGCGACGGCGGGCCGCTCCCATCCCAGACCCGCCTCGAGGTCGCGGACAACGCCCTTTGCCTCTCCTGCCACCTGCACCTGTCCTTCGGCGACGAGGTGGAGGCGGCGGCCCACACGGGCCACGGCGTCTACCAGCCCGACGGGCCCTCCATGGGCGGCCGGTGCACCGGCTGCCACATGCCGGCCACCTCGGCACTCCTCGGGTGGCAGGAGACCACCGGTGCGGGGGACGTCCCCTCCCACCTCTTCCTGGCGCTCCCCCCGTCCGACACCCTGGACGTCTTCGACGCCGCGGGCGCCTCCATTCTCGCGCTCGGGTCGTTCCCGGTCCACGCCTGCGCCGAGTGCCACGCCTACAACCGGGCCTGGATGGGCTCCACCTTCGACGGCGTCACCGGAGATCCCACCCTGCGCGCCACGCACGAGGCCTTCCAGGCCGCCTACGAGGACCTCTTCCCGTGACGCGCATCCTGCCCGCGCTGCTCGCGATCCTCGCCGCCTGCAACGTCCCGCGGCCCGGGGGAGGCGGCCTCACGGTGGGGGCCTCCTTCCCGCACCCCGGCGGCTGGTCCGAGGGAGAGGCACACGGGGCCGCGGCGCTCGCCGACGGCGTCCCCGCCTGCGTCGCCTGTCACCGGGAGGGCGCGGCCGACGCCCGGCCGTGCACCGCCTGCCACGCGATCTGGCCTCACCCAGCCGGTTTCCGGGACGGATCCGTTCACGGCGCCGCGGCCTGCGAGGAGGGCACGGCCGGCTGCCTTCCGTGCGCCGCCTGCCACGAGGATCCGGAGCTCGTCGCCGCCCGCGATCACGCCTGCACGTCCTGCCACGCCTCCTACCCGCACGCCGACGGCTGGTCCCACGGCGCGTGGGCGGCGGCGAGGGGCGAGGCACGGGCGCCCTGCGGCGCCTGCCACGGCGACGACAAGGGCGATCCCACGTCGTTCTGCGGTACATGCCACGCGGCCTGGCCTCACGCCGTCGGGTATGCCGATCCGTCCGCGCACGGCGCCGACTGGAGGGAGGCCCCGTCCTCCTGTTCGACGTGCCACGGCGCCCAGGGCGAGGGCACCGCCACCTCCCCTGCGTGCAGCCGCTGCCACGCGGGATTCCCCCACCCCGACGGCTGGTCCCACCTCGCCGGGGCCACCCGCCTCGGGGAGGGCACGTGCCTCGCCTGCCACGAGGCCGGGGACGGCCCCTCCGGCGTGCCCGCCACGTGTGCCCCCACCTGCCACGGAGGTGCCCCGTGAACCGCCGGGCCACCCTCCCGGCGCTCGTGGGGTTGCTGGCCGCGGGCGCTGCCCGGGCCGACGGCCTCGAGGCCGAGACCGTGGCCCAGGTCCGCCACGACCTCTTCGGCGAGCGGTACGTGTCCGCCTGGCAGTTCCTGCGCCTCGACGGCCGGGCCGGACCGGTGTCGGTGGACGGGTACGCGGCGCTCGACGCCTCCGCCGGCCTCGACCAGCCCCTCGACTCCGACGTCTACCTGTTGTCCCTGTCCGGAGACGCCGGCCCCGTGGGCTGGAGCGCCGGACGCATGGAGACGCTCGGGGCCCTGCGGCCCCAGACCCTCGACGGCGCTCGCCTCGCCTGGGGACGCAGCGGCGTCTCGCTCGACCTCGCGGGCGGCGTCGCGAGGGCCCAGGCGCTCGACGACCTCCTCGACGGGGCCGGCTTCGGTCGCCTCTCGGTGGCGTGGCTGGGGTCGGGCCTCCAGGTCCGCGCCGGCCTGCAGGGGGAGACCGGGGCCGATACGCCCACCATCGCCCGGCAGGACCTCGATCTCCGCGTGTCCGGCTCCTCCCGGGCACGACCCTGGGCCGGCGGCCGGCTCGTGGCGGCCGAGCCGCTGGAACAGGGCGGACCGGCGGTGCTGGAGTGGGCCCGGCTGGACGCGGGCCTCGCGGTGGGGGGCGGCGCGAGCGTCGCGGCGCACGGGCAGCGACGCGAGGCAGCGGACCCGGATTCGCTGTTCGGCGACGCCCTGATCGAGGCCTTCGCGGGCGGAGCGGTGAGCGAGGCCGGGGCCTCCCTCCGGGTGTCGGGTGCCCGCTGGTCGGCCCTGTCCGCGGGCTACGCGCTGGTGTCCTACGAGCGCGCCGACGGCGCCTCCTGGGGGCACGCCGCGGACGCATCCTGGTCCGGGTCCGCGGGAGGAATCCGCGTGACGCCCTCCTGGTCCTTCCGGGCCGGCCCCGGCGGGGCGTACCACGCCGTCGCGTCGCGCGTGGAGGCCCCGCTCTCCGACACGATGGACCTCGACGTCCGTCTGGGGATCGTCCCCTACCGGAAAGGACACGACGCCTGGGACGTCGCCATGACGCTTGGATCCGGCCTGTCCTGTGAGGTCCACCGGCACCTCGTGTTCTCCGCACAGGCCGACGTCGCGCGCGATGCCCTCTCCCTCCTCGACGTCCGCGGCGGCGGTTCGCTGCTCCTGAGGTTCCCGTGAGCCGTACGCTGCTGCTCGTCGCCCTGTTCCTCGGCCTCGGTGCGCGAGTGCCCCGGATCACCCCGGAGGAGCGCGTCCGGATCCTCGACCGGTTCGACCACCGCGAGCACGGCGACGCCCTCGACGACGCGGGCCTCTCCTGCCCGGCCTGCCACCAGGTCGGGGGCGCCGCGGGCGGCACGCTCGCCCCGGAGGCCCGCGACGAGGCGTTCCTCTCTCCTCCCCCCACCGCCTGCCACGCCTGCCACGTCCCGGCGGACGGGAAGCGCGGCCACGCGCCCGGTGCCTGCGGCACCTGCCACGCCACCGACATCCGGCCTGCGGACCACCACGACCGCTGGGCAGCCGAGCACGGCTCCGAGGCCCGGCTCCAGGGCCGGGCCTGCGAGACGTGCCACGGCCGCTCCGAGTGCGTGGACTGCCACGAGCGGAGGGACACCACGCGCTACCGCGTGCACGACCGGAACTGGCTCTCGGTCCACGGCATCGCGGTGCAGGCCGATCCCGCGGCCTGCGGCACCTGCCACCTCCGATCCGAGTGCACGTCGTGCCACGCCACCGGCCGCGGGAAGCGCCCGTGATCCGCCGCCTCGCCGCCCTCGCGCTGCTCGCGGCCGCCGGCTGCGGCGACCCCTGCGCCGGGTGGCGCGACCTGGAAGCCTCCCCGGGCGGCCTCGCCCTCACCGAGGACGAGCACCCCGCCGGCTGGGGGCAGGCCGGGTGCTTCCAGTGCCACGTCGCCGCCACCCTGCACCAGGGCGCCTGCGGCGGCGACGACGTGGACCTCGAGGCGGTGCGCGCCCTCGCCGATCCGGAGGACACCCGGTCCTGCACGCCCTGCCACGGGACCAACGGGGTCGCGGAGGACACGGGCCCATGACGCTGCGCCTCCCCCTCCTCCTCGCCCTGATCCCGCTCGCGATCGGAGCCGATCCGCCCTCCGCCACCCCGCCGGCCGCGTTCACGCCTCACCGGGCGCCGGTGGCGGGGGGCCCCGACACCTGCGCATTCTGCCACATCCAGGTGCCCGCGCCCGGGGCGGTGGAGGCCAGCCTCCGAATCCCGGCGGCCAACGTGTGCGCGTCCTGCCACGACCCCGCCGTCCACGCCGGAGCGGCCTCCCACGCCTCGGTCCTGCCCGAGCACGCCCGGGGCGCCGTGCAGGCGGCGGGGCTGCGGCTCCTGGCGGACGGCCGGATGGGCTGCCTCACATGCCACGATCCCCACGCCGCCGGCGTGCTCCCCGGCACCGGCACGCGTCGACCCGGGATCGGGCGAGCCCTGTACCCCGACCGCTGGCGCGACGACGTCCTCCTGCCCGCCATGCGGGCGCGCGAGGCCGCGCTCGGGGTGCCCCTGGTCGTGGAGTCCACCGAGCCCGACCTCCTGCGCCTGCCGCTCGCGGGCGGCGTGCTCTGCACGACCTGTCACGGCGGGGTGTGCTCCTCCTGCCACGACCCGGCGACGTTCGAGAACCCCCGGTACCGGGAGCGGTAGAGCGGCGCGGATCGGGGGCGGGCGCGGCCGGTCGGGCGACCCGTGCCCGGCCGCCTACCGGCCTGCCGCGTCGTGGAACGATCGCAGGCGACGAGCGGCGTCGCTGCCGTGGCAGACCTCGCAGTAGCGCCGGATCGCATCGAGGTCCCGGAGGAAGCTCGTGGTCGCGGTGCCCTCGGCCGCGCCCGGCCGCTCGTCGGCATCGTGCCGCCAGTGGTGCGGGTCGTGGCAGGTCACGCACGCGATCGTACCCACGGCGGCCCCCTCCACCGGCTCGCCATCCGGCCCGTGATAGGGAGTGATCTCGGGGGTGGCGAACGGCAAGCCCGCCGTGGTCAGGAGCAGGCCCTCGGGGTGGGAGGTCCGGCCGGGACCGCGGGCCTTGCTGCCGTCATGGCAGGCGAGGCAGCGGCCGCTCGCCGGGTTCACCCCGGCCACCGCGGGCATCCGGTAGGCGGCGCGCTCGGGCGACGGCTCATGGCAGGTGACACAGGGCGCCGAGACGTCGCCCACCGGCACCACCGCGCCGTCGTGATCGGTGCCGAGCACCGCCGACTGGGGAGCGTGGCAGGTCACGCACGGGAGGCCGTCCTTCGTGACGTCCCCCGAGGCGTGCGGATCGTACCCGGCGTCGAGTGCGGCGGGCGCTGCGGCGGCCGTCCTGCCGGGGGCGGCCGCGCCTCCTCCCCCACCGCCCCTGGCCCCGGCCCGGATCCAGGCCTCGAGGGCGGACAGGTCGGCGTCGGACAGGTCGGCGAAGTGACCCTCCTCGAGCACCTGGACGATGCGGCTGCCCGCCGGGTCGCCGGCCTTCACCACGGGCCCGCGCTCGCTGCCGGCCAGGATGCCCTCGGCGTCGGTGAGGCGCAGCTTCCGCTGGGCGAGCCGCGGACCGTGGCAGGCGCCGCAGGACGCCGACAGGGCGGCCTGGACCGCGTCGAACCCGCCACCGACCGTGGAGGGTTTCGCACCGGGCGGCATCCCGGCCGCCGCCGGTGCCGACTGGGCGATGCCGAGGTCGCTCGCGAGGGCCGGGGCGTCGAACCCTCCGAATCGCCAGCCCACGCCGTGGCACTGGGAGTTCGAGCAGAAGGAGGTGTCGCTCGTGCCACCCGCGTTCGCGACCGTGTGGCACCCGGCGCAGGAGGGATCCACCAGGTTGTGGTGCCGGCTGATCCAGGTGGTGTCCTTGTGGGAGTCGGGCTCGAGGCCGGTGGCGAGGGGGAGCATCGGTTCCAGTTCGCCTGCACGGGCCACGAGCGGGATGGAGTGGCACAGGTTGCATTCCAGCCGTACCGCGTTGCCCTCGACGTCGACGTGGCGGCCGTCGTGGCAGCGGAAGCACCCCGGCCAATCCCGGTGGCCGATGTTGTCGGGGTGCGTGCGCCAGTCGAGTTCCTGGTCGCGGAACGTGTTCTCGTCGACGATCCGCCGCGCGGTGGCCACGGCCTGGTCGACCAGTCCGGCCCTGGCCGGATCGGGATTGCGTGCGCGAAGCGACGCGGCGAGTCCGGCGAACGTCGCGTCCGGATCCGGATCCTGTGCGCCCGTGGCTTCCAGCGTCTGCACCACCAGGGCCCGGACGGACACGAGTTCCGCCGGCAGGTCGCCCCGGTCGATGGCCTGGTCCACCAGGAGGCGCGGGGGCGGGATCTGGTGGGAGATCCGGTTGTGGCAGGTCATGCAGTCCATCTCGCGAACCCGCTCCGGGTCGAGCGAGGCCGGATCCACCTTGGCGCCGCGGGCCGTGTACTCCTGGACCCGGCCGTCCGTCCCCGTGACGCGTACCCAGGGGATCTCCTGGTCGAGGTCGTCGTTGGCCACGTACTCGACGAGGTTTTCCACGTGCCAGTGGATGCCTCGGCCGAGCCCCTCGCGAGCGGATCCGCCCCCGGTGTGCATGAGGAGGTGGATCGTGTACGGGGTGCTGGCCTCGTCGTCGGCGCGGTGCATGCGGGTCCGCAGGCTGTCGTCCGAGAACTTCTCGGGGAAGTGGCACAGCAGGCAGGTGTCGCGTGCCGGGCGCAGGGTCTCGACCCGGATCGGGTAGTGGTAGGTGTGGAACACGGTCGCCCAGATGAGGCGCATGTGCACGGACTTGCGCGTGAACTGGGTGATCAGGAGGTCCCTCCCGATGTGGCAGTCCACGCAGGGGACCCGCGCGTGGGGCGATACCTGGTAGGTGGCGTACTGCGGCGGCATGGTGTGGCAGGTCTCACCGCAGAACGGGACGGAGTTGCTGTACTCCCAGGCGGGAGGCGCGCCGAGGAGGACGAGTGCGAGCACGGCGGTCGCGCCCGCCACGACGGCGATCCGTGCGCGCCGCGTGGCGAGCGCACGTTCGAGGAGACGCTGGAGCCGCACGGGGAGTCCCATGGGTTCCTCCGCGGCGCGTCCTATCGCCGCCGAGGTGCCGATGCCATTGAACGTGGCCTGGAACCGCCCCTTCTATCTCTCTGCGAGTCTGCCGGGATGGCCATCTCCTCCCCACCCGGAGGTCCGCCCCCATGCCAATATGGCCGTCACGGGCCGGACGGACCCGCCGGCCCCGAGGGCCGGATAGCCTGGGGACTCCGCCCGAGGCCACCGTGATCGCTCTCCTCCTCGCACACTCCCTCCTCGCTGCGTCGCCGGTCCACCACGACCTGGACGTCCGCCTGGACCCGGCTTCCCACCGGGTGGCCGTCCGGGACCTGCTCGCCGTGGAGGGCGCGGTCCCGCTCGACGCGGAGGGCGGCTACCGCTTCGTGCTCCACGCGGCCCTGGAGCCACGCGTGCGCTCGCGCGGGTGGCGCCTCGAGCGCGCGGAGGAC
>JBFYZZ010000048.1:0-7970 GCA_041309225.1 Deltaproteobacteria bacterium
GGACCTGGCGCGTCGACGCGCGGCTCGTGGCCGACGTGCTCGCCGGTCGGGTCATGGCGGATCACCCGTCCAACCTGGGCGCCCCCCTCGCGGCGGCCCTCGCCGCCCCGTCGGGTTGCCCGGCCTACGTGGTGGACCCGGTCTCGGTGGACGAGCTCGAGCCCGCCGCCCGGATCACGGGGCTGCCGGAGCTCCCGCGCCGCAGCCTCTTCCACGCCCTCAACGTGCGGGCCGTGGCCCGCCGGCACGCCGCGACCCTGCGTCGCCCGCTCGCCGACCTCGTCCTGGTGGTGGCCCACCTGGGCAGCGGCGTGTCCGTGGCCCTGCTGCGCGGCGGCCGGGTGGTGGACGTCAACAACGCCGCCGACGAGGGGCCGTTCTCGGCCCGGCGAGCCGGGGGGCTGCCGGCCATGGCGCTGCTCGACCTCGCCGGCGCCGATCCCGCCGGCATCCCGGCCCTGAAACGACGGATGATGGCCGAGGGCGGCCTCTTCGCCCACCTGGGCTGCGCCGACCTGGCCGAGACCGAACGCCGCGCCGGGGCGGGCGACGCGGTCGCCACCCTCGTGCTCGAGGCCCTCGCCCTCCAGGTGGCCAAGGCCGTCGGCGCGCTCGCCGCAGCGGCCTGCGGGCGGGTGGACGGGATCCTGATCACCGGCGGGATGGCGCGATCCGAGCGGCTCGTGGCGGACATCGCCGCGCGCGTGGCCTGGATCGCCCCGATCACCGCGTGGCCGGGCGAGGCCGAGATGGAGGCCCTGGCCGAGGGCGCGGCGCGCGTGCTCCGTGGCGAGGAACCGGCGCGGGACTGGCCGTGACCGGGATCGCCGTCCTGGTTCGGCTCGGCCGGGACACCGGCCCCCCGCCGGAGGCCCGCCCCGTGGGGCGCGCGGCCCTGGCGGCCGCCCGGGAGGGGATCCGGGTGATCTTCACCGACGTCCTCCGGGCTGGGCATGCCTCGGGGAGCGAACCCGAACCGGGCGGGTGGCGGGCGGTGGACGACGTACCCGTGGCCGCCTGCTACGACCGCTACCCCTCGTTCTCCCACCGCGAGGGGTGGCTCGCCCTGCTCCGGGACGCCGCCGGCCTCCCGGTGGGCAACCCCCCGGACCTCACAGAACTCTGCCGGGACAAGGCGGCCTGCCAGCGGGTCCTGGAGGCGGCCGGCCTGCCGGTCCCCCCCCAGGAGACCCGGCCCGAGCGGTTCGGGGAGGCGCTGGCCGCCTGGGGCGCGGGGTTCCTCAAGCCCCGGCACGGCACCCTCGGCGCCGGCGTCCGCCGGGTCGTCCGGGGCGATCCGCTGCTCGGGGTCGAAGGGACCGAGCCCATCCTGCTCCAGCGGGCCGTGCCCCCGCCCCCCGGCGCGGCCGGGATCTCTGTGCGGGTGCTGGTGCAGCGGCGCGAGGACGGGGGCTGGACCGTGCCCTCCCAGGTCCTGCGGTGGAGCCCCGACGATCCCGTCGCCAACGCCGCGCGCGGTGCCGTGCTCCGCCCCGTGGACGACGCCCTGCCCGGGGCGGGCGGCCGGCTGGCCGACCTCGCGGTGGCGGCGGCTGAGGCCCTTGGCCGCGATCGGCCCACCGCACTCGAGCTGGGTGTGGACGTGGTCCCCGACGCGAGGGGCGACCTCTGGGTGATCGAGGTCAACGCCAAGCCGCTCGGCCGCCTCGAGGGCCTGGCCACCCTCGATCCGGGCCGGTTCGCCGGGCCCCACCTGGAGGCGTGCGTCGCGCCCCTGCGGCGGCTCGCGACCCTGGTCGCGCGGGGTTGACGGGCCGCCGTAGGCACCCGCCGGGCCCGGGGATACCCTGGGGAGCATGACCCTCCCAGCCGCCGCCTCCTTCCTCCCCCTGAGGTGGGGCTTCGTGTTCCTGCACTGCCCGCTCCGCCTCACGGACGACCAGCGCCTGGGCCTCGTGGAGCTCGCGGTCCACGCCTTCTTCGAGGACAGCGCCTCGATCCCCTTCGACTGGCCCTTCTGCCGTGGCGAGGTCCGGGTCACCTCCGACGCCGTCACCATGGGCGCCTTCAGCGGCCAGCGCTTCACTGCCGACGTCCACGTGCCCGAGGGCTCGGGTCGCGTGGAGTTCCTGGTCACGGAGGCCCAGCTCAGGGCCTCCCGGGGACCGGTGGCCGAGGCCTGAGGCGCGGCCTGGCCTAGGGCATCACCCCGATGGCCCGCCCGCGGCGGTCGTGGACGGTCACGGGCCAGCCCAGGGCGTCGAGCGAGGGGCGGATCCGGGCCATGTCGCCCACCACCACGACGACGAGCTCGTCCGCCGAGAGGCGGCGGCGCGCGGCGGCGTCGGCGGACGAGAGCGTGACGGCGCGGATCCCCGGCAGGGTGTCCTCCACCCAGGTGGGAGGCAGCCCGTAGCGACGGATCTCCTCCACCTGGGCCAGCAGGGCGCCCGGTTCCTCGAAGCGGGCGGGCCAGCCGCCCACGAAGGAGCGGCGGGCGAACTCGAGCTCCCCGGCGGTGAGCGGGCGATCGCCGAGGAGGCCGCGCACCTCGCCCAGGATCTCCCGGACCGTGTCCGCGGTGACGTCGCGAGCCACCGAGGTGGAGGCCACCCACTCCACGGGCGCGAAGGACGCCAGGGTGGAGGAGCGGGCCCCGTACGTCCACCCCTTGTCCTCGCGCAGGTTCATGTTGATGCGGCTCGCGAACTGCCCGCCCAGAGCGTAGTTGACGAGGGTGAACGCCCAGTGGTCCGGATCGGTGCGCCGTTCGGCGAAGCGGCCCGCGCGGACTACGGACTGGGGGGCGTCGGGCCGGTCCACCACGTGGAGGGTCACGGACCTGGGCGGACGGACGGTGGGGGTGGGATCGGGATCGGCGGGCTGGACCTGCCAGGTGCCCAGCCGGGCCTCGAGCAGCGGCAGCACCGCCTCGAGCGTGGTGTCGCCGCCGACCTCCACCAGCGCGTTGCCTGCGTGGAGGTGGGCGGTGGCGAAGGCGCGCATGTCGGCGGGACCCATGCGGCCGTAGGAGGCCTCCTCGGCCCGTCGCCCCGCGTAGGCGTCACCGTAGAGCACGCGATCCATGACCCGCGTGGCGATGACCTCGGGCTGGTCGTCGGCCTCCTTGAGTTCCTGGAGGCGGCGGCTCCGCATGAGGGCCCACTCGGCCGGGGCGAAAGTGGGCTGCCGGAGCACGAGGGCCACGAGATCCAGGGTGGGCGCCAGGTTCCAGGCCAGGCAGGAGGCCGTCACCGCGGCGCTGTCCAGGCCCGCCTCGGCGGAGAGCGTGGACGCCATCCGGTCGAGCGCCCGGGCGAGGCCCACGGCATCGAGGCTGCCGGCCCCCTCGTCCATCATGTCGAGCGTGACCGAGGCCAGGCCTTCGAGCCCCGGCGGATCCGTCCACCCACCGGTGCGGAAGGACACCTGAACCCAGATCATGGGGGTCTCGTGCTGCTCCACCACGACCACCGGCAGGCCGTTGGAGAGGCGGCCCTCGTGGATCTCGGGGAGGTGGAACGCGCGGGAGGGGAGGGGATCGGGCAGGGCGACGGCGGCCTCGGGCGGCACGGGGTGGGCGCACCCGGGGAGGAGGGCGACGAGGCCCGTGGCGAGGAGGACGGTCACGGCGTCACCCCCTGGGGCTGGACGTGGAGCACGAGGCGGCGATCGGGTGGCAGCCACGCCTGCATCGCCTCCCGCACCGAGGCCAGGGTCGCGGTGCGGTACCGCTCCAGGTCCCGGTCGAGCGCTCCGGGATCGCCGAGGAAGTGGTTGTAGGACTGGAGGGCGCCGCTCTTGCCGGCCACCGTGCCGAGGCCCTCCAGGAGGTTTCGCATCGCACCCGCCCGGGCGGCCTCGATCTCCTCGTCGGTGGGCGGGTGGGCGCGGAGGTCGGCCAGCACCTCGTCCACCGCCGCCACGACCTCGGCCGTGGTGTGCCCCTCGGACGGCGTGGCCTGCACCATGAACACGGACTGGTACTGGGACGAGGACTGCATGGCCTGGACCTCGCGCGCCACCTTGCGCTCGCGCACGAGGGCCGTGTGGAGGCGGGAGTCGTCCCCGCGGGAGAGCACGTCCGCGAGGAGATCGAGCTCTGCATCGCCCGGGAAGTAGAGCGCAGGGGTGAGCCACGCGATCCAGACCTTGGGCACCGGGACGGGGAGGGTGAGCGTGACCTCCTTCTCGGCGGGAAGGGCGGCCGGGAGGGGCCTGGTGCCCGCCGCCGGTGCGGCCCGCGAGGGTGGATCGGGCCCCCGCGGGACCGGCCCGAAGTACCGCTCCACCAGCGCGCGGGCCTCGGCGGGATCGACATCGCCGACGACGGTGAGCGTGGCGTTGTTGGGCGTGTACCAGGTGCGGAAGAAGTCCTGGACATCCGCCAGGGTGGCGGCCTCGAGGTCCTCGTGCGACCCGATGACCGGGTGGGCGTACGGGTGGCGCTCGGGCCACAGGAGCTCGGGCAGGGCCAGCCGTACCGCCCCGTAGGGACGGTTCTCGTAGTTCTGCCGGCGCTCGTTGCGGACCACGTCCCGCTGGTTGCCGAGACGCGCGTCGTCGATGAGGAGCCAGCCCATGCGGTCGGCCTCGGCGAACAGCGCACGGGGCAGCTCCTCGGCCGGAACCCGCTCGTAGTAGTTCGTTCGGTCGGTGTTGGTGCTCCCGTTCACCACCGCCCCGATCTCCTGCATGGACAGGATGTAGTCCCGGTCGTGGTGCCGGGACCCCTGGAACATCAGGTGCTCGAAGAGGTGGGCGAAGCCCGTGCGTCCGGGCGGCTCGTCCTTGGAGCCCACGTGGTACCAGACCTCGACCTGCACGATGGGGACGTCGTGGTCCTCGGCCAGGATCACCTCGAGTCCGTTGGCCAGGGTGTAGGCGTCGTACCGGAGGACCGGGGTGGACACCTCGGCGGCGGGCGGGGCCGCGGCGATCGCGAGGAGACAGGCGAGCGACGGCAGGGGCATGCGCTGGGGCCTCCGGCGGGGGACGCACACCGTAACCGGACGGTGGGGGTGGGCCCGTCGCGGCAGCCGGAGGCAGCGTGGCTCGTGCCCGCACGCCCCCACCGGGAACGGGAGGGCGGCGGTCCAGGGTGGGGGCGTGCGGGCGAACCGATCCGGCCCTCGAGGGCCGTCTGCATCCCGGAGATGGGGCAGCGCCCGGAAGTGTCACCGGGGCGCGAGGAGGCACGCGGCGGCCAGGGCACAGGCCCCACAGTCGCCGGGGCGGCCCGTGCAGGTGCCCGAGATCCCCAGGTGGGCCAGGGCGAAGTCGAACCGCACCGGGTCCACCGGATCCAGGATTACGAGGGAGCGCGTGACGTCCAGGGCCGCGGCCCAGGTGGCCGACCGGTGGGCCGTCAGGCCCAGGCGGCGGGCCAGCCGGAGGACGTGGACGTCGAGCGGGACCACCAGCTCGGCAGGAGCGGGGATCCGCCAGAGCCCCAGGTCCACTCCGTCGTCGGGACGGGCCATCCATCGCAGGAACAGGACCGGCCGCTTGCAGGCGGATCCGCCCGAAGGCGCGGGCAGGAGGTGCCGGACGCCCAGCGGCTGGTCCCCCCATCCCCCACGCGGGAGGCCCACGGCGGGCGCTGCGACCAGGAGATGCCGGCGCAGCGCGGCCACGAACGACTCGAGGGCGGGCCCTGGATTGCCGGACGGCGCCGGACCCGCGGCGAAACAGGCCTCGAGTGAGCCGTGCTCGGCCAGGACGCCCCGGATCGCCAGGGCGAGCGCCGCGAGGTGGGCGGGACGGGTCCAGCGGTGGGCGGCTCCGGCCAGCCCGGGTGTGTCGGTCCGGGGGTCGAAGGTCTCCACCCAGGCCCTCGGCCCCCCGGCCGCCTCCATCCGCCGGCCGAGGGAGGCGAGCGCGTGGCGGACAGGAGCCACGCGGCCGTAGGCGAGGAGCGCCGCGAAGAGCCCCGCCACCTCCGCATCCTCGGGCCGAGGCCAGCGCCGGGCGAAGCCCACCGGGTCGGTGGCGAGGCGGGCCTCCGCGTCGGTCGCCGCGATCAGGGCCTCCAGGCCCGCAGCGAGCACCGGCACCCGGGCGGAATCGATGGGCACCGACCGGCGATCAGTCCAGGAAGAAGGAGGCGCCACCCTCGCCCGTGCCCGGATCGATCCGGCAGGTGAACAGGTTGTCCATCAGGATCGAGAAGTCGAGCGGGTGGATGTTCCTGGCCTGCAACTCCACCTCGCCGTCGTCGTACAGGCGGAGGCGGAGGTAGTTCCACACGTGCCCGCTGCGGGCGTGGGCCACCATGCGCGTCTCCGACGTGGTCAGGTAGCCGCGATCGTTGCCGACGGCACCGCGGCCGAACGCCTCCCACGCGCCGAAGGCGAGGCCGCCCGACGACTCGGGCGGCTTCATGACCGCCTCGCCGACCCTGAGGATGCACTCGGGGTAGTGCATCACCACCCGGACCTGCCGGCCGTCGGCGAGCGCGGCGAGGATGGCGCGGTAGGAGTCGAGACGTTCGGGGGCGCGGGCGCCCGCGAGCAGGAGGAGCGCGAGGGCGGGGGTCATGGCGGGCTCCGATCCGGGTGGAGGCGAGAGCGGTCCCCAGGGGCGACGCCGCTCGGTTCCCCTGTCGCCGGTTTCCGCGTCCCGCGCCACCTCCGAGCCTCCGAGGGCGGTCCGCGGCCCGGCGGCGGCTTACGATCGGGCCATGCACCTGCTCCTGCTCCTGCTCCTCGTCGCCGCGTGCGCCCATCCCGGCCCGCCCCCGGAGGCAGCCGCCGGCGCCGCGCCGCGCCTCGTGGCGCCCCTGGCCGGCGTGTACGCCGTGCGTACCGGCCGGCCGTCCGACCCGACCGTCTCGGCCGCGGTGGGGGAGGCCGGCTGGGAGGAGTCCCTCTCGGGCGCGGCCTCGGGGCTGGCGCTGGATTGGATCGATGGGCGCCGGCCCGACCGGTGGCGGGCCCGGTGGGCCGCCCTCGCGGCCGGCTATCCCTATCCGGTGGTCGGCCTGGCGATGGACGAGTGCCCCGCCGGCTGCCCGGGCACCCGCGTGATGGACGTCCTGAAGCCGGCGCTCCGATCGGGGAACGACCTCGGCCTCGCCCGCGCCCGGGGGGCTGCGGGCGATGTCTGGGTGGGCCTCGTGGGTCGCCACACGCTCGCGCTGGCCGCCGTGCCCCGTCAGGTGGCGCGGGGGGCGCGGATCGTCCTCGAGGCCACGCCCGCCTCCGCGGCAGCCGGCGCCGTCGTCACGGTGGTCCCGCCGGACGGCGATCTCGAAGCCGCCTACCTGGGCGAGGGCCTGGCCCTGGTCCTCGACGTCCCGGGTGCCTGGTGGATCCGGGTCGACGCGGTAGGAGGGGAGGTGGCCGGGTTCCCCGTGTACGTGGACGTCACGCCGCCGGCCGAGACGCCCCTCGATCCACCGCTCGCACCGCCCGCTTCGGCCGGTGAGGCCCGCGAGGCGACCTGGGGCGTCCTCGACGAGGTGCGTGCGCTCCTGGGTCGCGAGCCGCTCGCTGAGGATGCCCTCCTGGCCGCCGCAGCCCGCGCCCACCTGCGCGACCGGATCGAGCCGGCGGCGGGCCCCCCGAGCGGGCCCCTCTCTGGCCCGGCCGACGCCTGCCGCGCCTCCCTGGCCTGCACGCTGGGCCCGGACGAGGGTCCCGACGCCTGCGCCCGGGCCTGGCTCGTGGATCCGGAGCGCCTGGCCCGCCTCACGAACCCCCGCTGCACGCTGGCGGGGGTCGCCGTGGCGCCGTCCGGCGCCCGGTGGATCGTGCAGGTGGAGATCGGGTCCTCGTGAGGCGTGTCCTCGCTGCGGCCGCGCTCCTCGGGATCGCGGCCTGCCTGCCCCATGCGATCGATCCCGGGATCGCGCCGGCGGTGGAGGTCCGGTACCGGTGGGGCGACCCCCCCTCCGAGG
Source organism: Deltaproteobacteria bacterium (assembly GCA_041309225.1). Lineage (GTDB taxonomy): Bacteria > Myxococcota_A > UBA796 > UBA796 > JAFGLY01 > JAFGLY01. The sequence continues at coordinate 7,862 of JBFYZZ010000048.1, forward strand.
CCGGACGCCGGCTCCTCGCCGCCCTGCCCGGATCCCGCTGGGACCCTGGCCTCCTCGCGGCCGCGCGGGAGCTGGCCGCCTCGGCGTCGGCCCCCGACGCCCGGCTCTC
>JBFYZZ010000049.1:0-6547 GCA_041309225.1 Deltaproteobacteria bacterium
ACATGCGCCAGTCGACACACTCTGCGGCAAGACTACGCTCCTCAACGTCCTCTCCTCGTTCGCTCCTTCCTGGGAGCGCATCGTCCCACGACTCCGCCAATGACGGGTCCCACCGCCCGCCGTGGGCCCCGGGTTACCCGGGCTCGTCCCCGCCCTCGGGAGGTCCGGTGGGTCGCTCCGCACGCAGTCTCCTGCCCCTGGGTCTCCTCTCGATCCTGCTCGGCGGTGTCGTCGTTCTCGGGGTGCGAGCGCTCGCGGGCTGGACCGGGCCGGCGCTCCCGATCGGGGCCGCGGTGGTGGCGGCCTATACGCTATGGTGCCTCTCCGAGGGCGTGATCTCGGTCCGCGACGCCTCGGCGGCGATCCGGGGCGAGTCCTGGAGCACCGAGGTCTACGCCATCGCCCAGGGGGCCACGGCGCTCGCCGCCCTGGGGTTCGCCCCCCGCGCGGCGCCCGGCACCGGATGGGTCGTGGGGGGCGCGATCGCGTTCGCGGCCGGCCTCGGCGTACGGGTGGCGTCGGTCCGGGCGTTGGGGCGGTCCTACTCGCACCGGGTCCGGGTGGCCGAGGACCATGCCCTGGTGACGCACGGCCCGTACACCGTCCTGAGGCACCCCGCCTACGCCGGCCTGCTCCTGGCGCACGCGGGCCTGGTGGCCTGCTTCCCCAACGTCCCCGCGGCCTGCGCCCTGATCCTGCTGGGGGGTGCCGTCATCGCGCGGATCCGTGCGGAGGAGCGCGTGCTCCGGGCCGAGATCCCCGGCTACGAGGCCTTCTGCCGCACCCGCCGGCGCCTGCTGCCGTTCGTCTGGTAGGCGGCACCCCGGCCTCACCCGACCTCCGTGCGGCTCACGGTGCGATACCCGGGCACCGAGCGGAAAGAACTCCCTGGATGGTGGATCATCCCCCGAGATTCTTCCGCTTTGCCGGAAGGAACTCCCGGGATGGAGGCTCACCCCCCCAGTTGCTTCCTCTTTACCGGAAGGAACTCCCGGGATGGAGGCTCACCCCCCCAGTTGCTTCCGCTTCGAGGGCCATCGTCGGTCTCCGAGGGCGATCGCCGGCGGGCGGCCCCAGGTTTCCGAATCTCCCGGCGCTCGGGACCACCGCGGGGCCCACGGCCACGTCCTCCAGGTCAGGGCGCGGTCTCCTCGTCCGGGTCGCCGTCCGCCTCCGCCTCGGGCGGCCCGGCCACCGCCGGCAGGGCATCGCCACCCAGCCCGAGCACCCAGGCGGACGCCACGCCGGGACGGCCGGCCCGATCCTCGGCCCGCACGACGACGGCGTTGGCGCCGGGCTCGGGGACGACCTCGATCCGGGCCGCCATCTCCCGGCGCTCTCCCCTGACGAAGGCCACCTTTCGGCCGTTCAGGTACACGCAGGCGTGGTCCACCTCCTCGTCGTCGGTGGCGGCGAGGTCCACCGCCACCGGCGTACCTGCGGGGGCCCGGGCCGGGATGCGCACGCGGACCACGGGGGCCTCGTGGATCGACTCCCGGCCGTCGAGGGTCACCGGGAGGTCCCACTGGAGGATCCGGCCGTACTCGTCGGCGTCCACGCGGATCACGAGCGGGATCGCTCCACCGGTCACGCTGTCCTGGACCTGCACGTCGAGCGCGACGCGGGCCTCTCCGCCCGGCGGGAGGCGCTCCACCAGGGCCTCGCGGTCCACGAGCTCCACGCCCTCGTCCTCCGGGAACTCGAAGCGGGTGCGGATGCCGTGGAGCTCCTCGGCGCCCCGGTTGACGATCGTGAGGCCCACCCGGTGGACGGCGCTCCCGGGCAGGGCCTCGGCGCGGGCCCGGACCGCCAGCGCGGGGACGGGCCTGGCCTCGACCGACAGCGTGGTGGGGTCGGCCGTGGACACGGGACGCCCGTCCGCCTCCACCACCAGCGCCACGGCGTCGGTGCGGGCCGGGAGCGTGGCCGGGATCCGGACCGTGCGCCGGCCCTCGCCCTCGCGGCCGGACGCGACGCGGCCGATGGGGAGGATGAGGCCGTTCCACAGCGGATTTTCACTTCGCAGGATCACGCGGACGCGGTGGAGCGCCTCCGGGCCGTGGTTCTCGAGACGCACGCGGAGCACGAGGCGGTCGCCCGCGCGAGGTGGGGTGTCGGGGGCGAGGGTGACCGCCACCTCGGGCGCGGGCCCCGGTCCCGGAGCCGGGGACCAGTCGATGCCCTGGCGGGCGAAGGTGCGCACGAGGAGCGCGTCCTGCTCGACCCGGACCGCCTCGGCCACCTCCCCGGCTGCCGCCCGGACGTCGTCCCGGTGGGGCCCCCGGCTCCGCTCCAGCACCCGATCGGCCAGGTCCACGAGGGGATCGTGGTCGGAGGGCGTGGAGGCGTCCTCCTCGCTCCAGCCGCTGCGGACCTCCACGAACGCGAGGTCGCCCTCGGCGGCGTCCCAGCGGACGCCGTGGCCGTCGAACACGACGCGACCGGTAGGCACGTCGGGGACCAGCCCGTCGTCGGCCACCGAGCGGTCGTTGGCGAGGCGGTACTCGGCCACGGTGAGCTTGAGCCGGACGTCCGGGCGCAGGACGAAGATCTTCTGGACCGTGCCCTTGCCGAACGTGCGTTCCCCGAGGATCACCGCGCGGTCGAGCAGGACGAGGGATCCCGCCAGGATCTCGCTCGCCGACGCGCTGTGCCGGTCGGTGAGCACCACGAGCGGCACGGGCGGCTCGGTGCCCTCGTCGCGGGCGACCATCTCCCGCACGAGGTCGGACACGGCTGCGCCGTCCCGGCCCACGGTGCGCAGCAGCCGGCCCTTGACCAGGAAGAGGTCCGCGCTGTGGGCGGCCTGGATCATGGACCCTCCGGAGTTGCCCCGGAGGTCCAGCACGAGCCCGCGCTCCAGCACGTGACGGCTCGTCAGGCTGGCCAGGGCGAGGCGCAGGTGGGCCACGGTCTGCTCGGAGAAGTGCGAGATCCGGATGCAGGCGGCCCCTCCCGGCAGGACCCGCTCCTCCAGGTTGGGGATGCTCACCTCGCGCCGGACGAGGCGCACCACGCGGGTGCGACCGGCCCGGTCGACCTCCAGCGAGACCGTGCTGCCCACCGGCCCGCGGATCCGCTCGGTGGCGTCGGCGGCGGTCATGCCGAGCGTGGACACGCCATCGATCCTGAGCAGGAGGTCCCCGTCGCGGAGGCCCCCCTCGTCGGCCGGGCTCCCGGGGAACACCTGCCGGACGACGAGGACCCCGCCCTCCAGCCCGATGCGGGCGCCGATCCCCTCGAGCGTGCCCCGGATCCGCTCGTCGAACCGCGAAAGCCGAGGCCCGGCCAGCACCGTGGTGGGCCGATCGAGCCCCGAGACCGCCCCCCGCAGGATCTCGACGTCGAGCTGCAGGTCCGGGTCGAGGGGCCAGGGCGCCGAGGCCACCGCGCGCTCGATGGTCCTCAGGGCCTCGGGCAGGTCCGGGAGCCGCCCGGCCTCCACCCTCGCGATCGTGCGGCCATCGCCGTCCTCGAGGAGGAACCCCTCGCCGGTGGGCCGGGCCACGAGCCAGTCCACCTCGTCCTCGAGGCGCTCGACGGCGCCCCGCAGCATCGAGGGCGCGTCGAGCGTCTCGGGCCACAGGTAGCGATCCTGGACGATGCGGACGGCCGAGGCGTAGAGGTCGCCCTCCTCCGACACGGCCGGCAGGACGGCGACCAGGAGGGCCGAGAGGGGGGGGAGGACGAGGAGGCGGCGCACGGGCCCCCACTGTATGTCGGGCGGGCGATCCCCCGCCATCCGCGAACGGGCTAGAGGGGGCCGTCTTCGCGCACCGGAGGTGACCGTGGACCGGGACGCGCTGGAACGCCTCCTCCAGGAGGTCCGAGCGGGCGCCGTCGCGGTGGACGACGCCCTCTCCCGGCTCCTGCCCGCCCGGGCCGAGCTGGGCTTCGCCCACCTCGATCTCGACCGCCGGCAGCGCACGGGCCTGCCCGAGGTGGTCTACGGCGCGGGCAAGACCGCCGCCCAGATCACCGCCATCCTGAGGGCGCTCCACGACGCCGGCCAGGTGGCGGTGGCCACCCGGGTGGATCCGGGATCCGCCGCCGAGGTGCTCGCCGCCCTGCCCCGGGTCACCCACCACGCCGTCGCGCGGGTGCTCACCTGGCCGCCCGACGACCTGCGTCCCGGGCCGGCCGAGGGCCGGGTGGCGGTGGTCTGCGCCGGCACGAGCGACCTGCCGGTCGCCGAGGAGGCGGCGGTGGTGCTGGAGGCCTTCGGCGTCCCCGTGCACCGCGTGCGCGACGTGGGGGTGGCCGGCCTGCACCGGCTGATGCCGCACCTCGACGATCTGCGCGCCTGCCGGGCCGTGGTGGTCGTGGCCGGGATGGAGGGCGCCCTGCCCGGCGTGGTCGCGGGCCTGGTGGGGCGGCCGGTGATCGCCGTGCCCACGAGCGTCGGGTACGGCGCCGCGTTCGGGGGCATCGCACCCCTCCTGGGGATGCTCAACGCGTGCGCCCCCGGGGTGAGCGTGGTCAACATCGACAACGGGTTCGGCGCGGCCTGCACGGCCGCGCTCATCGCGGGGGTTCCCACGTGGAACGGGTGATCTTCCTCGACCTCCAGGCGGGCGTCTCCGGCGACATGTGGGTGGCGGCGCTCCTGGACCTGGGCGCCTCGATCGACGCCGTCCGGAGCGCGCTCGACGGCCTCGGCTTCGGCCCGATCCCGGTCACCGAGGAGACGGTCCGGCGGGGCCCGCTGGCCGCCCGCCGTTTCGTCGTCACGGACCCCCACCCCCACGGACACGGGCCCCACCGCACCCACGCCGAGATCGCGGCCCGGATCGCCGGGGCGCCCCTGCCCCCGCGCGCCCGGGACCGCGCCCTGGCCGTCTTCGCCCGGCTCGCCGAGGCCGAGGGCCGCGTCCACGGCGTGCCCGCCGCGGATGTCGCCTTCCACGAGGTCGGCGCCCTCGACTCCATCGCGGACGTGGTGGGGGCCTGCGTGGCGCTCGAGTGCCTCGACGTGGACCGGATCGTGGCCGGGCCGGTCCCCCTGTCGCCAGGTACGGTGGCGACGCATCACGGCCTCCTCCCGCTCCCCGCGCCGGCCACCCTCCACCTCCTCGAGGGCTGGCCCGTGCAGCCGGGTCCGGGTCCCGGGGAGCACGTCACGCCCACCGGCGCGGCGCTCCTCGCCGCCCTGGCCGTCCCCGGGGACCTCCCCGCCATGGTGCTCCGCCGCACGGGTACCGGCGCCGGCAGCCGCGACGGCGGCCCGTTGCCCGACGTCCTGCGTGCCCTGCTCGGGGAGACGCCCTCGGAGGGGATCCCCGCGGACGAGGTGGCCGTGCTCGAGACCCAGGTGGACGACCTCCCCGGCGCGTTCCTGCCCCCGCTCCTCGAGGCCTGCCTCGCGGCCGGCGCCCTCGACGCCTTCGCCACCCCGGTCCTCATGAAGAAGGGCCGACCCGGCCTGCTCGTGACCGCCCTGGCCCCGCCTGCGCTGGCGGACGCGGTGGCCGGGGCGCTCCTCGCCCACGGCACCTCGCTCGGCGTGCGCATGCGGCGCCAGGCCCGCCGGGTGCTCGACCGCCGCGTCCGCACGGTGACCACGCCGTGGGGGCCGGTGCGCGTGAAGGAGGCCCGGTTGCCGGGCGCCGCGCCCCGGCCCGCCCCCGAGTACGAGGACTGTGCGGCCCGCGCGCGCGAGCACGGGATCCCGGTCTGGGAGGTTCACCGGGCCGCCCTGGTCGCCGCGGAAGCGGACGACCCCCACTCGACGGGATAGAACGCTGACATGGCGCGGAAGAAGCCGACCTTCGAGCCTGCTCCCGGAGAGCCGGCCGCCCCCTCGCTGCCGCCGGAGGCGGCCCAGGCCCTGGTCGCCGCCCTCCCGTTCCCCGTGCTATCGGCCGATCCCCACGGCTTCCTGGTGGGCGGGAACCCGGCCGCGCGCAGGCTCCTGGGCTGCACCTGGGGCCCGTGGGGCGAGGAACGCGCGGTCGACTACTACGCCGACCCGGGCGACGCCCGGCGCGTGCGGGAGGGTCTCCTGGAGGCCGAACCCGGCCGGGGGCGCACCTTCGACGTGGACGTCCGCAGCGTGGCCGGCGAGCGGATCCCCGCCCGGCTCCACGGGGTGGCCGTGCGCGATCGCGACGGCGACGTCGTCTCCACGGTGGCGCTCGTCGAGGACCTGCGCTCCGAGATTGCACTCCAGCGCAACCTCGAGACCGCCACGCGCCAGAGCATCGAGGCCGAGCGGCGATCGGGCCAGCAGGCCCAGGGCCGCAAGCTCGCCCACGAGCTGAACCAGCCGCTCACCGTGGCCATGGGCGTGCTCGAGATGCTCGCCTCGGGCCCCGACCTGCCCGAGCCCATCGCCCGCCGTCTCGGCAAGGTCCAGGAGCAGCTCGATCGGATCGCCAACACGGTCCGGCGCTTCCGCGAGGAGTCCCGGCCCCGGGAGGACTGAGCGCCGCTACCCCGCGCGGTGCCGGAAGGCGTCGGGGCTGAGCCACATCGTGGCGAAGGAGGGGATGCCGCGCAGCAGCGCCCCCACCACGTGCCGGTTGGTCGCGCCCCGCAGCCAGCGGAG
>JBFYZZ010000050.1:0-9694 GCA_041309225.1 Deltaproteobacteria bacterium
GGGATCCGTCGAACTGGAGGCCCGGAGCGCCCTCCCCGAAGGCGTCCTCCACCCGCACGGGGCGGGCCTCGTCGGACCCGGCGGACACGGTGAGGGCCTCGGCACCCCGATCGGTCCAGGACTGGACGGCCTCGCCGCGGAACGGGACGAGGCGCCAGGCCGACGGATCCTCGCCCGCGCCGAACCCGAAGGTGTAATTCCCACCCGCCAGGAGCAGGAACTCGTCGATCACGCCGACGCCCTGCGCGTGGGAGCCGGGGACGGGCATGTCGGGGGGGAGCGAGGACCAGGTCTCCCCGTCCTCGGAGAACCACGCCTCGTTGGCGTTGCCGGCCGACCACCCGTTCGCGGGGTCGCCGTAGGTGTACCCGAAGAGGATCCAGAGCTTGTCGTCCCACACCACCACGTTCTGCCAGATCTTGCCGGCCCAGGGGGGCTCGGCGTGGAGGGTCCAGGTGGCGCCGTCGGTCGTCGACCAGACCTCGTTGGACATTGTCGTCCCCGTGGTCTCGTTGTAGCGGGCGCAGCCCACGAGCCACAACTCGCCCCGGAACTCCACGAGGCCGTCGAGCACGCCGCATCCCGCCCACCGGGTGTCGCTGGCGGGTGCGTCCGGGACCACCTCGGTCCAGTCCACGCCATCCTCGGTGACCCAGACGTCGTTGTGGTAGGTGTAGGCCAGGGGGTCGCCGAGGAGGTCCTGGCCGCCGGCCATCCAGAGCCGGCCGTCGTAGACGCCGATGGTCTGCAGGGCGCGCTCCGTCCACGGCGGATCGGCCGCGGCGCCGGGGCCCAGCACGGCCTCCCAGGTCACCCCGTCCTCGCTGCGCACCACGTCGTGGTTGTACCAGGGCACCCCCTCCAGGTACCCCTGCCAGGTGTCCCCGCCGACCATCCAGAGCGCGTCGTTCCAGAGCACGGTGTTGTGGGAGTGACGCCGTTCGAAGGCGCCGTTCAGGTGCTCCAGTTCCTGCGTCCAGGCGACGCCGTCGGGGCTGGACCAGACCTCGTCCGTCGTGATGGTGTCGAAGCCCCCCTCCGCCTCGGGGTAGGGGTTCCAGCCGCCCACCATCCAGAATCGCCCGGTGGAGGGGAGCCAGGTCACGGTGTCGCCGTCGCGCACGCGCCAGTCCGGGGCGATCTCGGGGGTGAGGCGCTGCCACTCGTAGAGGGTGGCCGCCTCCTCGGTGACCACGCCCGTCGAGGCGTCGAAGAGGCGCGCGCCTGCGACCTGTGCCGGGCTCCAGACCTCGACGGCGGCGGCGAGGACGGCCTGCTCGTCGCCGCGGTACGCGACGACGTCGACGGAGTCGGCAGGATCGAGTGCGGGCGAGGTGAAGGCGAGTTCCGTGTCGGAGAGGACCTGGACCCCCGTGGCGTCCACCCCTCCGAGGGTGACCCGGTCCACGGGCCGCGACTCCTGGAAGCCAAAACCCGTGAGCCGGAGGTGCGAGCCGCCGAGGGGATCGGCGATGGTGGGATCGACGGTGCCCACCTCCAGCGGCGACTCGGGCGCGGTGTCCTCCGGCTGGTCCGAGTCGGGCGACGAGTCGGGCGGGTTCCCCCCGGGAGGGGAGGAGCAGGCGGCCAGGAGGAGCGAGGCGAGGATCGGACGGCTCATGCCGGGCCTGTACACCGCCGTGCAACCGGATGCGAACCGCGCCCGGGGGGCATGGCGACGTCCGGACCCGTTGGAGGCGAAGGGACACGGGTGGGTGGCGAACTGCCGCGGCGGTGGCGGGGAGGGGCGAGGCGGACATCACTCCGGAGGTTGGATCATCCTACGGACTTGTGACCAGAGGCTGGGCCCGGGGCCCCACCGGGGCGCCGCCGACGGGTCGTTCGACGACGGCCCGAGCTCGAGACCCGAGATCCGAGCCGAGGTCCGAGAACGAGCGGGGGGCGGGCGCTTCTCGTGCCGCGGGCTGAAACGCTACCGGTGATCCTGCGAGCCATACCCGCCTCGCTCACCTCGGCGAACGCGAGGTTCCCCTCCACGATCTCCTCCTTGCCGTCGAGGCGCGTGAGCGTGATGAGGCCTTCGGCAGCCACGAGCACGCGGGTCGCGTCCTTCCCCTGGAGGAAGAGGAAGGCGGCCAAGGCGGTATCGTGGTCCGTGGTGTCGAGGCCCTGGATCCCGGCGGTGTCCGTGAGGGCGGAGCCAGCCACGGCCAGGCCCTGGCCGCGGGCCCGAGCGCGTCGTTCCCTTCGCCCCAGGCGTAGTCCGCGGCGGTGGCCGCGACGCTGCACCCGGGCACGAAGTCGCCGCTGTCAAACGGACAGGAGGTCGAACTTGAGGGCCACAACGAGGCCCGGGCCCGCCCCCTCGTCCACCGCGACCACGAGGGCCGCGCCCGGGCTGCCGAGGTCGTCCACCCCGAGGATCGCGTCGGGATCGAACGCGAACGGGACGGCGTCCTGCACGTCTGTGCACGCCTCGCCGGTGTCGAGGTGCCCGCCCGTGTCGTTCGTGGAGGTGTGTCGTCCTCCCCCGGCGGGGGGCAGGCAGCGAGCAGGACGAGGACCAGGGGGGGACGTGCCCCACCTGTCAACCGGAGGATCTAGCCCCCGCGGAGTCGATGTGCCTACAGAGCCTCGCCGTCGACGAGGGCGTCGAGCGCGAAGGCCTGGGCTCGGGTGAGGGCCAGGGCGAGGTCGACGTCGACGTTGTCCAGTGTATCGCAGGGGGTGTGGAAGCACGCGTCGTAGGGCTCTCCAGCCGTACCTCCGAAGGTCTCGGCCTCCTCTTCGGTCTTCAACCCGAAGGCCCCCGCCTGCACCACCCCGGTCGGGATGCCGACCCAGGCGAACCAGTAGTGGTCGGAGTTGTACACGAACGGGGCCATGGCCCACGCCCTGCCCTGGACCTCCATCCCCTCGGCGAGGAGGTCCTCGATCACCTGCGCGTCCGCGTTCAACTCCGTTACGGACAACGGCGAGTCGGATCCGTCCGTGTCCATGAGGAACGGCACGCCGTTGGGCGACCCGATCATGTCCAGGTTGAGGTAGGCACGGTACGCGCCCGCCTCGGAGTCGGAGAGCGAGAACACGTACTGGGAGGAACCGTGGGCCATGTCCTCCTCGGCGGTGAACAGGACGAGGCGCACTTGCCGGAGGGGCGTCCCCTCACGCAACGAGAGTGCCTCGGCGAGTCCGAGTACAGCGGCGACTCCCGTGCCGTTGTCGCTCATTCCCGGGGCCCCCTCGACGGTGTCCAGATGGGCGCCGACGGCCACGATCTCCTCGGGGGTGCCGAACGGCGAGGTCGCCACGAGGTTGAACGACGGGCTCACCTTCTGTTCGCCCACGGTCCAGCCGAGTTCCTCCAACTGGCCTTTCGCCCAGTCGCGCGCCTCGCCCTCGCCGACCGAGCCCGCGAGGCGATCGCCGTTCGCCTTCGCGAGAGCGGCGAGGGCGCTCAACCGTGCCGCGTAGGCGTCGGGATCTACCAGATCCCCGAGTGCGGGCGGTACCGGGGGGCCGGTGTCGTCGGTCTCGGGGCCCGGACAAGCGGCGTACATGAGAAGAACGAGTGGGAGCATGGGTGGTCCTCCTTCCCCCGGATCAGGGCCAGATGTCCCAATACCAAATGGTCGAGATGTAGTAGAGGCCGTCGCCGCCAGCCACGATCTCGGCCGGGAAGAGGAGCGTGGTGGCGCCGTCCGTCCAGTCGAGTTCACCATCCACGACTTCGAGGTCGGCGTCCACCCGCCATGCCCAGGCGAAGTAACACTGTTCGAACCCGCACTTGTCCTTGTCGGTGGTGATCGCTCCGTTGCGGTCGTAAAACTCGCCTCCCACGACCGAGTCCAGGATCGGATCCAGGCCCCAGAACTTCCGGATGCTCTCGATGTATTCCGGATCGGGCTCCGTGACGGTCACCTCCGTCACGCTCGTGGCGAGGCCCTCCAGGTTGGCGTCGGACCAGTCCTCGCAGAGTGGCGTCTCGTCCTTGCACGTGCTGGCGGTCTCGTCGAGCGCGAGTTCGAACTCCCAGTCGAGCCAAGCCTCCGGATCGATGGTGCCCGTGCTGCTCGTGGCGGTGTACGTCAGGATGCAGAGGCCCGAGGGGAGCCCGGAGAAGTGCCGCTTGTCGGCGAGCCAGATGTCGACGTGGGGCGTGACCTCGGTGCCCTCCAGGTAGACGCTGGCGAACTGGCCGTCGACCACACCCACCTGCGCCTCGACGCTCCAAAGCCAGGGGAGGATGCAGTCAGCGTCGGAATCGGTGTCGGTGTCGGTGTCGGTGTCGGTGTCGGTGTCCGTGTCGTCGGGCGGACCGGTGTCGTCCTCCTCCGGGCCGGGGCAGGCGGTGATCCCCAGGGACAGGACGGCGGCGGTGGCGAGCGTGAAGAACCTCGGCATGGTCTTCCTCCCTCGTGCCCGAACGGGTTGAAGAGGTGCGCCCCCGTGGGGCAGCACGGTGTGATGGACCTCCCAAGCGGGATCCTCGCCCTTCGGGCGGCGGCGCGGGACTCGGCGGGGAGGGGCCATCACCCGAGGCAGTGCACCGAGGGTGCCCGAAGGTTCGGACGAAGTCAGATCGGGGGGGCTCGCTCCCTGCGCCGCCGCGCGACGAGGAGCAGCAGCGCCAGGGGCAGCGCTGTGCCGGTCGGCCGATGCGAGACGCCGCACCCGCAGCCGCCCGGCTCCTCCGCGTTCGGCCTGGCACTCACCCGGTACCCGAACGTCTCGCCCTCGGTGTAGTCGCCGGTGATCGGCACGAGCACGAGGTCCACGAGATCCGCGCCCGCGGCCGCCACCGCCCATCCGGAGTTCCCGGCCTCCCCGAGCACCTCGTCCTCGCACACGTCCCCCGTGCACAGGACGGCCGCCGCGCCCCAGCGGACCGGGGTGCCCTCGCTGCCCGAAGCGTCGGGCTCGAGCGTGAAGAGAAGGTCGTCCTCCGGTGACTCAACCCGGAGCACGTTGGCGCCGAAGCGCTCCGGGCGCCACGCCTCGGGGGGGGAGACCGCGTCGGCTCCGACCTCGAGGACGGCGGTGGGGTTGTGGTGCAGGGACGCGGGCTTGCCCCAGTACGTCCAGAAATCCTCGATCCATGTCCGGAGATCGGGATCCTCGAAGCGCCGGGACTGCACGCCCGCCCACAGGTCGATCATCACCGCGCCGAGATCCTCGCCCTCGCCGGCCAGCAGGTCGTCCAGGCTCCCCATCGGATTCAGGTCGGAGCCGACCCACCGGGCCCACTCCACGAGCAGGTCGGTCCGGCCGAGTTCCTCGGACACGTACCAGGGCAGGAGGAAGGTGGCGTTCCACCGGTTGGCCAGTTGGGCGGACTCCTCCGCGGTCCAGCCGTCTGCCAACCAGTAGCCGGTTTCGAAGGCCGGTTCGGGCACTTCGTAGAGCCATGGGAGGAACATCCAGGCGGTGATGGAGCCACGGACCTGCTGCTCCTGTGCCCAGGTGGCCAGGCCTTCGAGCCACCAGGAGTCGGTGAACAGGCCGGCCCCGTTGGCGCTCTGGGTGGCGTGGTGGAACTCGTGGGCCAGGGTCGCCTCGACCAGGTCGCCCTCGACCAGGACGCCGTCCCGGGCCCACTCGAGGTCGCGACCCCACAGCCAGTCCGGCACGCATACCATCGGCCATTTCTCAGGATCGAACGAGAAATACGAGACCGTCGGTGGGTCGATCCGCAGGGGCGTGCCGCGGTCGGTCACGCCCGTGTTGGCCACGTAGACGTTGAACCGGGCGACGCTCATGCCGTAGGGCTCCTCGAAGCCCAGGTCCACGACCTGCCAGGCGTACGTGGACTCCAGGGCGTCCAGGGCCATCCCGGCCCAGCCCGCCTCGGGCTCCCAGTCGGGTCCCCACTTGAGGGCGAAGTGCGTGGAGGTTGCGACCTCGGCTACGTCGTCGTAGGCCTCGTGGTCGCCGAGCCCGCCCCCCACGGGTGGAGGCGGGAGGTCGGGCGGCGCGCCGGATCCGACCGGAGAGGGCTCGTTCCCGGAGACGGTGACCGTCCCGCCGATGGAATCGATCTCGGCGATGAGCGCCTCGGCCGCGGAGTCGGTGAGGCTCGCGTTGCCGGTGATCGTCACGCGCTCCACGACCCGGGCGAGCCCGTACAGCGCGGTCACGTCGGCGAGGTTGACGTTATCCCGCAGCAGCAGGTCCCAGCCCACCGTGGTGAGCGTCTCGACGCCCGAGAGGCTGGCGAGCGCCGGGTTGCCGCCGATGGCCACGGTCGAGCCCACCTCCTCCAGGCCGCCCAGGCCCTCCAGGGAGACCAGGTTCGCATTGCCGACGTTCCCGTCCAGGTTCGCGACGTCGCCGATGGTCAGGTCGCCCCCCACCGACACGATGGCGTCGAGGCCGGTGAGCGTGGTCAGGCTGCTGTTGCCGTCGACGTAGAGCGGCCCGTAGACCTCGGTGAGGCCGCCCAGTGGCGCGAGCGAGGCGAGCGCGTCGTTCCCCTCGATCCACACCAGGTAGGCCATGGTCAGGCCCTCGAGCCCCTCGAGCGAGGTCAGCGCGTCGTTCTCCGTCACATCCAGGTACCCGAGCTGGGTGAGCCGGGAGAGCGCCTCGACGGACGTGAGGTTCGGGTTGTCCCTGAGGGCGACGATGTTGGTCTCCGAGAGGGCGTCGAGGCCGTCGAGCGAGGTCAGGGAGGCGTTCCCCTCGGCCCAGAAGCACTCTGTCGACGCGAGGTTGTCCAGGCCGGCCATCGTGGCGAGTCCATCGTTGTGCAGGACGGCAACTTCGAGGTAGACACTGGTGAGGTTCTCGAGGCCGTGGAGCGAGGTCAGGCCGTCGTCGTCCCAGATCCAGAGGCCGCCGTTCACCCGGGTGAGGCTCGGGAAGGCGGGAAGCGCGGCGAGCGACGGGTTGGCGGCGATCCACAGGCCGTCGAGCTCCACGACGTTCCCGCTCCCCACGGCGGCGAGGCTGTCGAAGTCGGGTGCGGACACCAGGGCCGGGTTGTCGGCGATGAACAGCCACCCGCCGATCGAGGCGAGGTTGCCGAGGTCGCCGAGCGAGGCCAGCACGGGGTTGCCGTAGCCCTCGCAGGTGCCCGGGCCCGCCGCCCAGTCGCACCGGACGAAGCCGATGGAGAAGTCCCCCCCCACCGACACGAGGTTCTCGAGACCCGCGAGCGAGACGAGCGACTCGTTCGAGCGGATGGCGAAGTCGCCGCCGACGGCCGTGAGACAAGAGAGGTCCGCCAGGTCGGTGAGCGAGGTCTCGTACAGGCGGACCCTCCCGGTGACGGAGCGGGTGCAGAAGCGGTCGCAGAAGCCGGGCAGGTCGCTCTCGCCGAGATCTCCCTCCCACTCGCCGGTCGTGTCCGGGTCGTCGCAGTCGGTGAGGCCGTCGCAGTCGTTGTCGATGCCGTCGTCCTTCACCTCCGTGGCGCCGGGGTGGGTAGCTGCGTCCTCGTCGTCGCAGTCTCCCTCTTCGACCGGGACGCCGTCCTCATCTTCGTCGGTGTACCAGACCTCGACCGGGCAGCCGGACAGGGCCAGGAGAAGGAGCGGTGTCACGACCGGCGCTAGGGGGACGAGCGGACCGTGGCGCGGATCATGAAGTCGGCCTCGCCGTGATCGAACAAGTCGAGGACGGACTCCCACACGCCCCATTCCCAGCGCCCGAAGGACCGGCTGTCCGGATCGGACGCGTCCCAGCCTATGAACAGCGATCTTTCGCAGTCCTTTCCCGGGGGCGTGGTGAACTCGATGGCCACGACGAAGTCGCCGGCCGGCGCGATCGCCTCGGACGAGAGGTCCACGGAGAACCACCCGCCATTCGGCGACGTCGGCGTGGCCTCGGCGGTGTAGAGCAGGTCCGCGCCCAGCAGCCCGGACGCCGCATCCCAGTCCCACACCTCGACGTCGAAGGGGGTCGTAGGGAACCCGAGATCCCAGATGAAGTAGGCCACCGAGACGAGGAGCACCGGTTCCGGCGGCGTAAAGTGCACCCCGAAGGCGCCGCTCCCCTTCGATCCACACGGTGTGCTCGCGACCTCGGCGATCCCGTCGTCGTAGGCCAGTTCGGTGTCGGCGTCCGCGTCCGCGTCCGTGTCCGCGTCGGCCTCAGTGTCGTCCGGGGCCACCACGTTCTCGCAGGCCGTGCTCCCCAGGAGCAGGAGCGCGGCGGCCAGGGGCGCGAGGACGGTGCGCCCGGGCGGCCTGCCCCGCGGGACGACCGTGCCGGAGGACGGGGCCGGGGCGAGGAGGTGGGGGGTCAAGGGGCCTCCTTCGGCCGGCATCCGGGGGGGGCCTCGACAGCGAGCCCCGTTCGGAGCCGACCTCAGGCTCCCGAGCCTACAACACCCCTCCCCGTAGCGACCACGGGCGCCGGGGGTACGGGCGCCGGTCCTGCCGTCCCCGACGCCGTCTCAGGCGTCGGGTAGGCCTGCGGCACGTACGGGGCCCGCACGGCGCGACCTCGCGCGCCGGGCAGGGCGTCGGGCCGGGCGGGCCCGACTACCTGCCGCAGTCGGAACTCGCAGCAGCCGACTGGACGGCGCCCTTGTCCGGCATCACGAACCACGGGCCATCCGGGACGAAATCGTTGAGGGCACGGGCCACGCACGAGACGTAGGCCCCGTGGTTGCGCCAACCGCCCTCACAGGGGCAGGTGTCAGCGACCGAGCAGCCGTGCTCGTCGCTGATGTCCCCGAGCACCGTGGCATCGCAGTCGTCGTCGACGTCGCAGACCCAGTCGCCGTCCACGTCCTCGCACGGGAAGGGTTCGAACGCCCACCCCGTCGAGAGCCAGTAGTACCCGTCGGCCCCGGCGGCGACGTCGGTCGGTTCCACGAAGTTCCCACCGTCCGAGACATCGAGGTCGTCGTCCACGATGTCGAGGTCGTCGTCCACCTGCCAGGCGACCCCGAAGAACGGGTTGTAGCCGCGCATCTGGTACCAGGTCATGGACCCGACGTACTGCTCGTAGAAGTCGCCGCCGAAGGCCCAGTCCTCGAACGAAGCCCACCAGTCGCCCCCCCAGCTGGCGGCGTCGGCCGCCGTCCAAGGATCGATGCTCTCGATGACCACCTCGGTCACCCAGTCGGTGATGGTGGGCAGGTTGGTAGCCACCCACTCGGGGTCGAGGTACTCGCAGTTGGTCCCGAAGACGTCGGGGGGGTCGACCTGGATCTCCCAGTCGTACCATGCGTCCAGATCCGAGGTGCCTTCGCTGCTGGAGACGACCATGGAGAGCATGCATGCGTGCGCCTCGAAGTCCCAATCGAAGTCTTCCCCCATGAGCCAGAGGTTGAGCCTGGGCTCGAGCGTCTCCCCGTCGAGGTAGACGTCGGCGAACTGGCCGTCGTGCACGCCCGCCCACAGCTCGAGGGTCCAGGTGCACGGGTCCAGGTCGCCGTCCCCGACGAAATCGGCCCGCGCGGGCGACGAGAGCAGCAGGGCGGTGGTGGCCGCCAGGGCGGTGGCGGTGAAGCGGTGGGTCAGCATGATTGTCCTCCGTCATGCCCGAACGGGTTGTGATGGTGCGCCCCGGCGGGGCAGCGCGGTGGACCTGACCTCCCGGACGGAATCCGCGCCCTTCGGGCGGGGGAGCGGGACTCGGCGGGGAGGGGCCATCACGGGAGGCAGTGCACCGAGGGTGCCCGAAGGTTCGGACGAAGTTCGGATCGCCGGCTCGTTCCCCGAAACGGTGAGGGTCCAGCCGATGGATCCGTGGTGCGCGACGGTCAGGGGTCCGGGTCTGG
>JBFYZZ010000051.1:0-32793 GCA_041309225.1 Deltaproteobacteria bacterium
GCGCCCCGAAGCCCGGCGCCCAGGCCCCGGGCCGCGAGCCGTACGGCGGCCCATGCGCCGCCCAGGAGCGCCAGGGAGCCCCGCAGCCCGAGCCCGGGAACCTTCTCGAGCCCGGCCAGGAGCGCGGCCGATCCCCGCTGGAGGTCGAGCCCGGCGGCGATCACCGCGCCGAACAGGGCGCAGCCCGTGACGAGCAGCCAGGCGCCCGCGACCCCGGTGACCTGCCGGATGCCCTCCGAGATCACCAGCCCCAGGAGCCCGCCCGACGGGAAAGGATCGCCGTCGGGCAGGGCCATCGCGAAGCCCGTGGAGAGGGCCACGAGCGTGGCCACGGCGGCCGTGGCGCGGGCCCACCCGAGCGCCGGGCGCCCCGCGAGGCGGCGAATCAGCGGAAGCGGGCCCAGCAGCAGGCACCAGGAGGTCCAGCCGAGCACCTGGAGGAGCAGGTCGGCGCTCCAGGCCCCCACGCGCCCTCCCCAGTTGGCCACGGTGGTGCCGCCCGCGTGGGAGAAGGAGGGATCCTCCGGGTGGTAGGATGCGAGCGCGAGGGCGAGAAAGGCGCAGACCAGGATGCCGCCCACCCTGGCGGCCTGGCGCCACACGGGGGGGCCGGCCGGGGGGGCACGCCCCGCAACGGGCTTCCTCGCGCCGGGCGCCCGTGCCGTGGACTTCTCCTTCTCACGGGGCGAAGCGGTCTTCCTGGATCCGGCCACGGATGACCTCCCGGGGCACGGCCCCCGGTTCCCCTGGCGACAGGGGTTGACGCGTCATGGGTTCCACTTCAACCATTATCACAAGTCGACCCGGCAGGAAAGCGGGGGTTACGGACCGGATGCCCCCCTTGCGTCGGAGGCACCCGTGCAGGGCCGTCGCGTCCTCCTGGTCGGCGGTGCCGGCTACATCGGTTCCCACTGTGCGCTCCTGCTGAGGGAGGCGGGAGCCGAGACCGTGATCTACGACGATCTCTCCACGGGCCACGCCGAGGCGGTGACCGGCCGGCTGGTCCACGGCGACGTCCGCGATCGCGGCCACCTGGCGTCCGTCCTCCGGGAGGGCCGGTTCGACGGCGTGATGCACTTCGCCGCTCGCCTCCTGGTGGGGGAGAGCGTGGAGCATCCCCTCCGCTACTTCGACACGAACGTCGCCGGCACGTGCTCCCTCCTGCAGGCCATGGCCGACGCGGACCTCCGGACGCTCGTGTTCTCCTCTTCCTGCGCCGTCTACGGCGAGCCCCGGTACCTTCCCCTCGACGAGACGCACCCGTTCGCCCCCGTGAGCCCCTACGGCCTCTCCAAGCTCATGGTCGAGCAGATCCTGGACGCCTGCCGGGAGCGGGAGGGGTTCCGGATCGCCTCCCTGCGCTACTTCAACGCCGCCGGGGCCCACCCCGGGGCGCTCCTCGGCGAAGCCCACGATCCCGAGACCCACCTCGTCCCGCTGGCCCTCGAGGCCGCGGCCACCGGGCGTCCGATCCGCGTCTTCGGCCGGGACTGGCCCACGCCCGACGGGACGTGCCTGCGCGACTACGTCCACGTGTGGGACCTCGCCGAGGCCCATCGCCTCGCGCTCCGAGCCCTCTGGGACGGCCATCGCGGACGTGCCTGGAACCTGGGCACGGGCACGGGCTCCTCGGTGCTGGAGGTGATCGCCGCCGTGGAGCGGGTGACCGGCCTCGAGGTCCGGTGCGAGGACACCGCCCGGCGCTCCGGCGATCCGCCCGCGCTCTACGCCCAGGCCGAGGCCATCCGGAGGGACCTGGGCTGGAGCCCCCGCCACGCGGACCTCGACGTCATCGTCGAGCACGCCTGGCGCTGGATGCAGGCGCCCCGGTTCGGCCGCCGCGTGGGCTAGTACACGGCGATCAACTGCAGGTGCACGTTGACGTTGTCGAAGTCGCTGCTCGTATCGCGGCCGCCGACCGACGCGCGCTCGTCCCACCAGACGCCCACGTCCGTGGAGAGCCACCGGTTGAAGGACCAGGTGATGTCGCCCCGGGCGCGGAGCACGTGGTCGTCGCGGGTGACCTCCCCCCGGAACGACTCGAACCGGTACCCCCCCTCCAAAATGGCACCCAGGGTGGGCGTGAGCAGGCGCTGGTACCGGGCGTACACGTGGTCGTAGATCAGGTAGTTCGTGAAGTACACATCCTGGACGTCGCGGACGTACCCGGCCGAGACCTTGGTGGTCTGATCCAGGGCGTATTCGCCGGCGACCATGACCAGGAGCCGGTCCACGCCCTCGGGGTCCGCCCCGAACCCCTGCGAGAGATCGTCGTCGACGGACTCGTCGAGGTCCCGGATGACGAGGCTCGCCTCATCGAGGACGGACTGTTCGTCCCAGGTGCCCCAGGTCCATCCCCCGAGGACATTGACGTTGAAGCGTTCCGTGACGCGCCCGCGCAGGCCGCCCTGGACCTTGAGGATGTCACCGTCGGGTTTGCCCGTGTAGATGCCCTTCTCGCCGGGCTCGATCCCCGGGGGTGGCGGGGTGTAGACGAGGTTGTCGCTCCAGGTGAACCACTCCCAGGTGCCCTCGAGCACGACCGAGGTGCGGGGGAGGAACTGCCACCGGCCGGTGAGGGTGGCCGCGTAGGCGAGCCGCTCCTGGAGGTCGGTGTCTTCATCGGGGCTGGCGGCCTCCGGGACGGAGTAGTCGTCCCAGGCCACGTAGGCCCCTCCCTGGAACTCGAGGGCAGCGCCCGGTCGGATCGCGAGGCGGCCGGCGCCCTTCGAGGCGAACCGCTGGAGAAGCGCGCTCGTGCGGTCCTGCGGGGTATCGGGCAGGCTGGTGCTGACGATGCTGCCGTCGAGGTTCGCCCCGGCCACCGCCTTCGGCAGGATCTGAAGCTTGAACCCCACGTTGCCGTCGCGGTACCGGTCGAGGTTGGTGAGAAGCGGATACACGTCCTTCTTGAAGTCCAGGTACTTCTGGAAGTGGTAGGCCGCGGTGGCGTCGAGGACGACGCCCTCGCTCTTGTAGGCGAGCACGGCGGACGGCTTCACGACGATGGAGAAGACGGCGTCCTCGTCGGTCTCCTCGCGATAGGCGTTGGAGTCGTACTCGCCCCCCAGGATCACCTTGGGGGCGAGGTCGGCGGCCCCGATCCGGAGATGCGGCTGCTCAGGCGCCGTGGCCTCGGCCGAGGCGGGCGGAGCGTACATTCCGAGCGCGACGACGACGACCGGGATGCCGACGCAGGTCACCGGCAGGAGGGGACTCCTGTCGGATCCTCGCGGGAACGTCGGCAATTTCAGCATCCGCATGCGGCCGTCACGGAAAAATCCGCCTATCACTAACGGGTTCGCCCGATGCGGGGTAGGCGTGCGGGCCTCCGTCCGCAGGTGTCCGGGTTCCCATGGAGGAGGGGCTCGCTACTGGAACTGGCTCACGGGGGGAGGATCGGGAATGGTGTCGTCGCCCGCCTCGATCAGGTCTTCGCCTTCCGTGTAGGCCACGCCCGCGTCCACCAGGGACACGGAGGTGGAGCCGGCCTGGCCCGAGGAACCCCCGCACGTCTCGGCCTCGGCCCGGAACTGACGGACCTTCACGAGCGCGATGGCGATCTTCCGGTACTCGTGGTCCGCGACCACGGTGTCGCCCGTGGCGAAGGCCTGCTTCATGGTGGTGGCGGAGGTCTCGCTGACCTCGACCAGTGCCCGGATGGTGGCGAGCTTCTTGCTGAGGCACTGGATGCGGATCGGGTTCTTCTCCCGCTCCGCGGCCTCCAGCATCCGCGCCACCTCCTTGGAGGCGCCGCGCATCTCACCCAGGGCGCCGTCCGCGAAGGCGGCCTTCTCTTCGGGGGTGCGGGCTGCCTGGGTGATGGCGGAGGCCGTGCCCTGGGCCGCGGCGCCGCCGACCGGGAGGAGGGGGAGGAGCAGGAGCAGGGGGAGGATGCAGGCGAGGATGCGGCGCATCTCAACGGCCTCCGCGACGGGCTTCCGGACGTGGTTTCATGGTAGCACAGGGGTCCCCGGGTGTCCTGCGCGACGTCCTCGCCGGCACCGCCTCCGCCCCGACGCGCGCCGGGCTATCCGGGAGCCAGGATGAACGGGTAGACGACCTCGATCTCCGGGGGGAGGTCGGGGGAGAACCGCCACAGCTTGATGCGGTTCATGATGCACTGGCAGAGCTCGGCGTTGCCCGTGGTGTCGGACACGAGCGTGACCCCGCTCACGCGGCCCTTGGAGATGATCCAGGAGATCTCGATGCGGCCCGAGAGCGAGGGGTTGGACTTGAGCTGCTGCTCGTAGCAGGCCTTCACCTGCCCGATGTAGGTGCCGATCACCTTCTTGACGGCCGATGGATCGCCACCGGTGACGTCGGCCGCACCGCTCGTGACCTTGCCTCGGACCTTGGTGCCGGGGCCCGAACCCACGTCGGACCTGCCCCCGGCGGCCAGGGCGAGATCTCCGATGGAGGCGTCTTTACGGGACGTTCCGGTGCCCACGCCGGCTCGGACGGCCAGGGATTCCTGGGTGCCGATCTCGGCGCCGTGGACCTCGTCGAGGGCGGTGGCGAGGCTCTGCCCGATGCCCGAGCCCTCGGCGAAGAGGTCCTCGGCGGCGCCGTCGGCCGACTCGCCCCGGGTGCCGATGAGCTTGAGCAGCAGGGAGCGCTCGAGCACCTCCTGCTCCATGGCCCGCTTCCTGGCGATCTCGGCCGCGGCCTTCTCCTCCTCGGAGAGCTCGCGCTTCGGGATCTTGGACTCGGCGCTCTCGCTCTGCTCCTCGCGCTTCTGCTCCTTCTTGGCCTCGGCGCCCGCCCCCTTGTCGTCGGCGGCTTCGCTCTCGTCCTTCAGCTCCACCTTGACGAAGCGCTTCTGCACCTCGGCAATGGTGACGATGGGCTCCGGTTCCACGCTGTAGACGTAGATGACGAACACGCCCGCGAGGAGGGTGAAGAGCCCCAGGAAGCCGAGGAAGACGGGATCGTCCTCGTCGAAGAAGCGGGGCTTGAAGCCCTTGTGGACGCTCGGATGGAGGGGCTCGGGCGGGGCGGGGACGAACTGGAAGAGGACGGTGGTGTTCCCGATGGTGATCTTGCCGCGGTTCCGATCGGTGAGCGGCAGGACCCAGGCCTCCCCGCGGCGCTGCGTGGCGGGATCCTTCTTGATCTGGTCGAGGTCCGCCACCTGCTGGTCGGTGCCGACCTTGCCGGTCATGCCCGCGAGGATCTGGAGTTCGTAGCGGTCGCCGTGCGCCGTGAACAGCGGGAATCGGCTGGGGATGTTCGGGAGGTCCAGGGAGAAGGTGGCCTTCGAGGAGGAGCCGATCGTGACCGCTTTGCCGGGATCGATCCGCTGCTCCTGGACGACCTTGCCCTCCTGGATGATCCCGATGCGGAGAACCTTGATCAGCGTCTGGATGGGGAGCTGTGCCATGCGGGGAGCCAGCGGCGGGATGGGCGGGGTACGACCGGTCTCGTCATCCGGGGGAGGGGAACGGTTCCCAAGGTATCACCGTAGGAGGCCACCTGTGGAGGAATCCGGGACCGATCCGAGCACCAGGAAGTGAAAATCTTGAAAACCTGCCTTCTGCGCCGTGTACATGACCTCCCGGAGGACCGAGAACGGCAGGTCCCGATCGCCCTCGAGCAGGAGCGGCGCGGTTCCTCCCGGCGTCGATCCCGACCGGGCCGCGAGGCGGTCGAGGAGGATGGGCACCAGGCGTCCCTCCTTCATGGAGGCCGGGATCTCGGGACCCGCCGGGCCCCGTTCGAGCCGGAGGAGGGGGGCGCCGTCCAGGGAGAGGATTTCCCGGGTCACGCGCACCCGCACGTCGCCGGCGAACGGGGCCGTGGCGGTCGACGTCGGCAGGACGAGGGCCTCGGCCGGCGGAGGGGCCCCCTGGCCCGGTCCCACCAGGGCGAGGAGGAAGATCACGAGGATGACGAGCACGTCCAGGAGGGACGTGAGCCCGACGTTCGCGACGGGGGCCTCGCGTCGCGGGAATCCCCAGGGCGTCACGGTGCCACCTCGTCGCCTGCAACCCCGGCCAGCACCGGATCGGGGAAGAGCACCCGGGGCCGCCCCGTTGCGTCGGGCGCGGTGGGATCCTCGCGGCAGGCGTCCATGATCCGCACGATGGCGGCGTAGGACACCTCGGGGGCGGGCAGGATCACGATCCGGCGATCCAGGGGGCGGGCGTCCTTCACCTGCCCGAGGGCCCGGGTGAGGCCGGCCACGTCGTAGGTGGAGGACCCCTCGCACGCGCCGTCCGGGCAGGGCAGATCCAGGGGGGCCAGGCCCGCCACCTCGGGGCGGATCTCGAGCCCGGCGCGATCCACCACGATCGTGACGTCGGGGGGCGCCCGGTCTCCGGGGCCGGGGGGCACGACCTCGCGGAGCGGCGTCTCGATGGCCGAGACCTGGAGGAACCGGGCCGCCATGAGCAGGAACGGCACGAGGAGCGCCATGAGGTTCATGACGGGGAGGAGGTGCAGATCCCCGGCCGGTGGGGGGACGCGGGGAGGCCGGAACACGGCGTCGACTATGCCGCCGGAGGGGGCGGGGCCTGCCGGCGACGGGCCGTGAGCCAGTGGACCACCTGCAGCCCGTGGAGGTCCACGTCGGTGAGGATCCGGGTGCTCCGGTGGGCGATCACGCCGTGAAGCAGGAGCACCGGGATGGCCACCGAGAGGCCCGCGAAGGTGGTGTACATGGCGATGGAGATGCCGTCGGCGAGAAGGGCGGGTCGCGCCTCGCCCCCGGCCCCGGCCACCGCGCGGAAGGCCACGATGAGGCCCTGGACGGTGCCGAGCAGGCCCAGGAGGGTGGCCACGTTGGCCAGCATGGGCAGGTAGGCCGTGCGTCGCGTCAGGTCCGGCTGGACCTCCAGGACGGCCTCCTCCACGGCCTCCCGGATCTCGACCTCGGTCCCGTCGGCCTGGAGCAGGCCGACCTTCACGACCCGGGCCATGGCCGCCTCGGGCCGCTCGGCGCACAGGCGCAGGGCGAGGTCGATGTTGCCCGCCGCGAGGAGCTTCTGAAGCTGCGCCACGAAGGCCCGGGTGTGGAGATCGGCCCTGAGGAAGACGTAGACGAGCCGCTCCGCGGCGATGGCCATGGCCACCACGGCGATCGCCAGGATGAGCCACATGAAGAGGCCACCCTGCTGCATCGCCTCGGCGAAGGATGACATCCGGGACCTCGGACGCGCTGCGCCCCGTGGGGGTACCTAGAACGGCTTCTCGTCGATGGAGCGGACGATTTTCGGGAGGAAGGACTCCCGGAGCTCGAGCGTGTAGTCGGAGTTCAGGTTCTGCCGGGTGATGACCATCATCACCTCGGGTTTCTGGACCTTGCCGATGACCGTGATGCCCTCGAGCTTCATGACCCGGCCTTGAGCCTGGGCGGAACCGGGGAGGGCGAGGAGGAGGACGAGGACGAGGGGACGGAGGCGCATGGGGTTCCTATCCGGGATCGCCGGTGTCCTCCGTGGGCGTGGCCCACGGATCGGGCGAGGGGGGTGGCTCGTCGAGCGGAGGGGGAGGCGGGGATCCCGGCACCTCGCCCCACACCGGGGGCGTCGTGTCGGGAGCCGGGGCCGTCTCGGGCGTGGGGGCCGTCTCGGGCGTGGGGGCCGTCTCGGGCGTGGGCTGGGGCGTCGCGGCCTGGCGGGCCTCCTCCTCCCGCTTCCGGCGCTCGAACTCCTCCAGGAACCGCTGCTCCTCCTCGCGCTTCTTCCGCGCCTCCTCGGCGGCCTGCTTGCGGGCCTGGAGCTTCTCGGCCTTCTCCTTCTCCTTGTTGAACTGGGCGATCCAGTCATCGGCGAGGGCGGGATCGGACCCGCCGACCCGCTTGTAGGTCTCCAGCACGGAGACGGCCTGGGGGTAGTCCTTGAGGTGGTCGCCGAACAGGATGGCGAGGTTGAGGTAGGGCTCGGTGCGGGAGGGCTCGAGGGCGAGGACCGCCTCGTACTCCTTGCGGGCCTCCTCGAACCGCCCCACGCCGCGGTAGGCGATGCCCAGGTTCATCCGGACGGCGGGCTCGTTCGGGGCCAGCGTGCGGGCACGCTCGAGCAGCGGCACCATCTCCGCGAAGGAGCGGTCGTCGAGGTAGATCTCGCACAGGTAGACGATGGCCGAGACCAGGTTGGGATCCAGCTCGATGGCCCGCCTGAACTCGGATCTGGCCTCGCCTTCGTTGCCTTGGAGCTGGTGGATCCGGCCGAGGCCGGCGTGGACGGCTGCGTTCCGGTCCGCCCCCTCGATGGACTGGAAGGCGCGTTGGAGGACGAACTTGGCAAGATCGAGCTTGCCCTGCTCGACGTACCCGATCGCGAGGTTGGTGTAGATGGGGAGCGCGTTGGCGTTGACCGCGAGCGCTGCCTTCGCCGCAGTCTCCAGCTCCGTGTACCGCTGCATCCTGAGCAGGGCCGACAGCTCGGCCACCCGCAGGTCCACGTCGTCCGGGATGCGCTGGATCCCCAGCCGCCAGGTGGCCAGCGCGTCCGCCAGGCGGCCGTTGCGTTCCTTGATCAGGCCCATGCGGAGCCAGGCGGCACCCAGCCCAGGGTCGAGGGCGACGGCCTGCCGGTAGGCCTGCTCGGCCATGGCGGCGTCACCGAGCTGCTCGTGCGCGAGGCCCAGGTCGTACTGGACGAAGGCGTTGTCGGGCAGGCGGCCCTCGAGGTCGCGCAGCCGGTCGAGTGCCTGCCGGGCGTCCTCGTACCGGCCCGTGGTGAGCAGGGCGACGGCCTCGCCGGTGTCCCGCTGGAGATCGGCCCGCACCTGGACCGGGCTGGGCGGCGGGGCGGCGGGGGCGGCCGCCGCGGCCTCGGGCGCCTGGCCGGAGGCCTCCGGCGTGGCCTTGTGCAGCGGGCCACAGCCCACGAGCAGGGCGATCGGGAGCAGGAGGGCGCGCATCACCACACCTTCCCGGCCGCCCCGGCGTCCGGGACCGCGGGCTCGGGCAGGGGGATGGTCAAGGGGCCGCGATCCGGCACGACGAAGGTACGCATCGTGTAGCGTTCTTCCAGCTTCTCCCTTGCGTATTCTGACGGGAACCGCTCGTTCAGGAGGGTGAGCGTCCGGGCCTGCCACTCGGACCATGCCGTCGCCTCGCGGGCCTTGTCGAGCGCCGCGATGGCGAATCCCCTGCCCTTCTCCTCGACGGGGATGCGGAACCCGTCGAGGGTTTCTCGATAGAAGGCGACCTGATCGTCGTTGAACCCTTTGGGCGGCGGGGCATCGAAGAGCATGTCGGCGTAGGCGAAGTGGGCGGCCGCCTGCACGTAGAGCGCGGCGCTCGTCCAGGTGAAGTCCTGGTACCGCGTGATGACCGCGAGGCAGTGGTTCTTGAGGGTCTCGAGCTCCTGCGGCTTCTGCTTGACGAGCAGGGGGGCGTCCTTCTCGTCGACACCAGTGAATCGGATGACCCTGAAGCGCTCGGACTCCGCGAGGACGTCCCGGAAGGCGGCCTCGGCGGCGTAGTTGCGGGCCGTGGCGCTGGTGGGACCCTGGCTGGCCAGTCGGTCGAAGGTCTGGAGGAGGGTCCGCCACTCCTGGTCGGCCTGGCGCTGCCGGCCCTCCTTCTCCAGGATCTTCACGATCCGGTACTGGGCGGTCATGGTGTGGTCCGGGTCCCTCCCCCCGTAGCGGCGCAGGTACCTCCGGTAGAACTCGATCGCCGGGTCCGACCCGACGGCCTCCCAGCGCTCTCCCGCCACGAAGAAGATCTTCTCGGCATCCCCCTGCTCGGGGTAGCGGGTGGCGTAGGTCTCGAAGTCCCGGGCGGCGCCGGCGTGGTCCCCGAGGCCGATCTTGAGGAAGGCGGCGTTGTAGAGGGCGGTGGGGGCGTTCTTGGCCTTGGGGAAGTACTCGACGAGGTTGGTGTAGTACCGGATGGCCTGGTTCAACTGCAGAATGCCGGCGTAGTTCGACGCGATGCGGAAGTAGAGACCCTCGGACCGCTCGTCGCGCGGATATCGGTTGATGTACTTCTCGAAGAGGGCGTTGGCGTCGTCCGCCTTGCCGACGATCTCCAGGGAGTTGGCCGCGTTGAAGAGGGCGTCCTTGGCGAGTGGGGATCGGGGGAACTCGTCCAGGAAGGCCAGGAAGGCGGTGGCCGCCTCCTCGCGCTGGCCCTGCTCGATGAGGGCGTAGGCCAGCTTGAAGGTGGAGCCTTCCTTGAGCTCGTCCCACTCCTTCTTCTTGGCCGCCGCGACCTCCTGGGGGCCGAGGCTCATGTTGCCGTACTTGTTCGTGTAGAAGCGGACCTTCTCGAGATCCCTCTCCTCCTGGTAGGACCGGATGACCAGACCCCCCGAGAAGGCGGCCTCGGGCGCGGCCTGGAAGGAGGCGATGACCTTGTGGAACCGGGGACGCGCCTCGTCATAGTGGCCGAACTCGAAGAGGATCTGGGCCGGGATGTAGGTGAGGGCCGGCAGGTCGCGCTTGCGGGCCTCCGCGAACTCGGGCGAGGTGAACTCGCCGGTCACGACCTGGTCGCAGGCCTCGATGAAGGCCTTGTGCTCGTCGGTGAGCATGTAGACCTTCACCTCGCCCCCGAACGGCGACGTCACCACCCGCTCTACGATGGCGTCGGGCGGCACGACCTCCACCTTGCCGTACCGGTCCACCAGCAGTTGCCGGCGGACCTTCATGAGGCGGTAGGTGGCCCCGTCGCGGTAGGGGTGGTTCGGGCCCTTGAGCAACTGCAGGTATTCCCGCTCGGCTTCCTTCATCCGATTGGAGTAGAACAGCGCGTCGGCGAGGTACCACTCCATCTCGTAGTAGTCGTCGGCGAAGGGGAACCGGCTCAGGTACTCGCGGTACTTGTCGGCGGCGCGGGAGTAGTCCTCGGGACGGCCCGACTTCTGGGCGATGTAGTGGTAGTCGGTAGCGATGGAGGCGAGCGAGGACTCGATGTACCCCCGGGCCACCGCCAGCGCATCGGGATTGGGGCGGTTGGAGGCCCACCACGCGGTCTGGTCGTTGTAGCGCTCGGCGAGCAGGAGCTGGGCTCTGTTGGACGCCTCCGAGTCCGGGGGCTGCATGGTCATGTAGAGGCGGGCGACGGTGTGCTGGTACTGCGGGTTCTCCGGCTCCATCGGCCAGCGCTGCTGGAGGTACTCGTACGTGGCGATGGACTGCTCGTACCGGGCGTACTGGAAGAGGACGTCGGCCAGCTTGATGTAGACCTCGCGCTCGTAGTCGCGGAGCCCCACCTCCTGAAACCACCGCTGGGCCTGGGCCACCGGGGAGATGCCCTCGTGATCCGCCAGGTCGGCGATCGAGATCGCCATGTAGTCGATGGCCTCCTTGTCCATCGGCGAGGTCTCGCCGCTCGTGAGGAGCAGGCGGCGCGAGTAGTCGAGGAGACGCGTGAAGAGCGCCATGGCCTGCCGGTACTCCTCGAGCCGCTGGCGGTTCGCCAGCAGGAAGTGGGACCAGGCGAGCTTGTACAGGCCCTTGTCGTAGTAGCGGGCCTCCTCTCCGGCATCCACGATGCGCTGGTAGTAGGGGAGCGCCTCCTCGACGAGGTTCTCCTGGAAATGGTACTCGCCGAGGCGCATGCTGGCGTCGTTGGCGAACTCGCTCCCGGGGAACCGGGTGACCAGGGTCCTCAGCGCGTCCACGCCGGTCGCGCGATCCGGATCCAGGGCGTTCTCCTCGGTGTTGCAGTATCCGAGCATGTAGTAGACGCCGTCGATCCGATCGTAGTCCGGGTAGCGGCTCACGATGCCGCGGTACAGGGCCAGCGGCTTGCCGTAGTTCTTGCGGGGCTCGGGGATGTCCTCGGCGACGGCCGTGTCCATGGCCGCCAGCCGGCGACTCCGCTCGGCGTCGGCGAGCAGGAAGGTGTTCTCGGCGTCCTCGAAGTACAGCTCCGCGAGCCGGAACATCACGTGGGGGGTGTACTCGGCGTCGGGGTACTTGCGCAGGAACGCCACGAACTTCTCTTCGGCCTGGCTCCGGACGATGTCCTCCTCCTCGCGCAGGCCCAGGATGGTGCGACCATACCCCTGCTCCAACTCCTGCCGCCGCCGGCCTTCCTCCACGCGGACGTAGTCGCGGGTGTCGTCCTTGAACTCGGTCATGCGGTCGACGAAGCGCTGCTGGGCGGACCGGTACTCCTCCACGTCGTCGGTGGTGCCCTTGCGGGGTGCGCTCGTCCCGCCCGCCGGGATTGCGGCCTGAACCGCCGCGTGGGCGGGTGTCGCGGCGAGCGCCGCGATCACGAGGAGCAGCACACCGCTCACGTCACTCCTCCAACCTGGCGTTGATCGCCTCGAAGCGTCGGTTCGTCTCCTTGGCCAGATCGACCCGCTGCGTGTTGAGGGCCTCGATGCGGTCGGAGAGCTGGGTCTTGCGGATCCAGTAGACGTCCACGATGCCCATGTCGGCGCGCACCACGGACGAGTCGAAGAAGCTCGACAGCTCCTCGAACCCGAGCCGGGTGGCCGCCACGCCGAGTTCGTCGGTCTCCGCGATGGCCCGGTCCACCCCTCCCCTCAGGTCGCGGGCCAGTCCCCGCTGGGCGGCGTACTCCTTCCGGATGCGCGCGATCTCCCCCTGCTCCACGCTGGAGAGCAGGCGCTCCACCTCGTCGGTGCGGGCGCCGAGGCGTTCGAGGTCGGCCCACAGGGCGTCGGCTCGGGTGTAGAGGTCGCGGGCGGAGGGATCGGAGACGCGGCTCCGGTACCCGGAGAGACGGCGTCGGATCCCCTGGAGGTCGGCGCGGATGGAACGGTCGGACCTCGCGCTGCGGTCGACCTCCTGCTCGGCGAGCGCCATCAGCCCGCGCAGGGCGGGCTCCCCCTGGATGGGGCGCCCGTCGCGCACGATCCCGTCGAGCTCCTCCCGGAGGGTTTCCATCCGGCGCTTGATCTGGACGTAGGCGTCGTCGGAGAAGTGATCCTGGGCAGCCGCCAGCTGATCCTCGACGGCCTCGAGCTCCGCGATCAGGCCCCGGGCGGCCTGCTCCACCTGGGAGCCGACCTTCTGGACCGCGCGGACCTGGGCCTCCTGGGTGGCGAGGCGGTCCGCATCGGCCATGGTGCTGCGATCGGCGCCGGCCGCTGCATCGGCCAGGAGCTGGCTCTCCTGAGCGAGGGCGGCGAGCTCGGTCCGCACCGCGGCATCGGCGTTGTCGGCCATCCACCGGGCCTCGAGGGCCACGAGGTCCCCGGCGATGGCGTCCTCGTCGTTGCGGAGCCAGCGCAGCGTCTCGTACGCGTTCCGGAACACGCCCAGCGTGGTGACCCCGGAGGCCAGCGCCGCGTCGAGCTCGGCCACGATGCCGTCGAGGGCGTCGAGAGAGCGCCGGTCGGCTCCGAGATCGCGCCGGAGCCGGACCACCCGGGCGAGATCCT
Organism: Deltaproteobacteria bacterium; assembly: GCA_041309225.1. GTDB lineage: Bacteria > Myxococcota_A > UBA796 > UBA796 > JAFGLY01 > JAFGLY01. The sequence goes on from JBFYZZ010000051.1 coordinate 13,320, forward strand.
CGTAGCCGTAGAGCATCTCCGCGGCGAACGGGGGCAGGCCCGCCTTGTCGAGAACCTCGAGGGCATCCTCCTGGGCGAGGCGTTCGAAGAAGAGCCGGGGCTGTTCCCTGGACTCGCCGACCGAGACGGCGATGTCGCGGATGGGGCTGTACTCGGCCACCACCTTCTCGTACGCCGTGTTGGCGGCCTCGTAGCGCTGCCGCTTCATGTGGAGGTGCCCGCGGAGCACCTTGAGCTGGGCCGCGTACTGGTGGTCCGGGAAGGCCAGCAGGAACACCTCCACGGCCCTGAGCGCCTCCTCGTAGGTGCCCTGCTTGATGTACGTCCACACGAGCTCGTAGAGCTGGTCGGCGAAGTACCGCGAGTCGCGCCCCACCTTGGCATAGGCGGCAGTGGCGGCCGCGTAGTCGCCCTGCTCGTAGCGGATGCGCCCGACGGCCAGGTTGGCGAGGTCCACGAGGTCGCGGGTCTCGGTGTCCTTGACCGGCACGGTCGCCACCTGTTGGAACAGGGGGAGGCCACCCGCGAGGTCGCCCTGGATCACGAGGATCGTCCCCACCAGGTACCGGGCCCTGCTGGCGAGGGGCTCCTGCGGGCAGCACTCCGTGAAGAGCGACTTGGACCGGCCCCAGTCCTCCTGTCGGAAGAACGACTTCGCCACCGTGTACTGGATGAGGTCGGTGGCCGTGACGATCCCGGTGGAGATGTAATGGTCGTACAGGTCGTAGAACTTCCGGGTGTCGCCCGTGATCCCGTAGAGCTCGAGCAGCCGGCGCACGGCGCTGCCGAAGAAGGGCTGGGCGCGCCCCTGGGCCACGATGTCGAGGTAGGCGGTCTCGGCCGTGGACCACGAGGACATCCGAAACAGGGTCTCGGCGAGGTACCACTCAGCGTCGGCGCGGATCTCGGGGGAGGTCAGCGCCTTGGACCGCAGCAGGATCGAGAACTCCAGGGCCGCCTGTGCATCGTTGCCCAGGAGGGCCTCGACCACGGCGTCCTCGTATCGCCGCTCGGCCTCCCCGGTGCTCATGAACGCCGATCGGCGGCCGATCGAGTCGGCCACGCCGGACAGCGCCTTCAGCTGGCCCTGGAACCTCGTCTCGAGGTTCCTCAATGCGTTCTCCGTGCCGTTGTCCATCGCGGAGGCGGGCCCCGCCGCCCCGAGGAGGCCGGCGGCGAGGCCGAGCGCCTTCAGCCAGCCCGGCGGGCGCGACGGAGTCCGGTGGGGAGCCATGCGCGCGCCGTCACTCGCTCTCGCCGATCCGCGTGCAGTCGAGGTCGTACTCCACGTTCGGCCGCTCCACGAAGGACCGGCCGATGCCCTTCCGCTCCTTGACGTGGACCCAGACCTCGCAGGACTTGCCCTCCTCGACGATGAAGCCGTAGGAAGAGTCCACGTTGAAGGTGTAGCGGTCCACGTAGGAGAAGACACCGAAGCCGTTCCCGCGCAGTACCATGCTGACGGCGATGGTGTGGTTGCCGGCCGGGACCGGGCCGTCGAGGAGCTTGAACTCCTTGGGGAGGCCCTGCCCCGGGCTCCCGACCCCGTACGCGTAGATGGACTCCCCGTCGAGGAAGTAGGTGATGGAGTCGATGGAGAACGAACTCGAAAGCGAGTTGTCGTGCCAGATGACCGCCCGGGCGCCCGAGGAGGATCCCTGGATGACGATCTCCTTGAGGAGCTGGAGGGTGGCCTTGGCCCGGAAGACCTGCTCCTTCAAGCTGTTGACCTTCTCCTCCTCGGTGAGCAACCGGCGGTCGAACGCCTCGTCGGCCGCTGCGTCCTCGTCGGTGGCCGCATCGGCGGGGGCTTGGAGGGCGGGGGGCGTCGCACCCGACTCGGGGGGCGTGGCCGGGGCCTGCTGAGCCGAGGCGCCGGTCGCGACGGCGAGGGGAAAGGCCAGGACGAGCAGTCGCAACCATCGTTTCATCGGTCGATCTCCTGCCCCGGGGGCAGCCCGCCGAGGTTGGGGGCGGCCCGGCCCGGGCCGAGCCCGCAGGACGCTCGGCGCCGCGGGAGGGACGAATGGGTATACCGTTCGAAGGTGGCGGGTGTCAACGCGCGTTCGTGGTCGGAAACCTGCACCCGGACGCGCCCATCGGCCCCACCCGACCGGCCCGGTGGCCAGGGGGCGGGGTCGCGCTCACTCCTCGGGTTCCTCGGCATCCTCGACGTCGGCCAGGGTGGCGACGGGCGTGGCCCCGAGCACGGCCCCGGCGAACCGGTCCTGGAGCCGGCGGACCCGGGACAGGGGCCCCGCCACGTCGTTGACCAGGAAGGCGAAGGCATAGACGGCGCCGTCCGGGGCCTCGACGTAGCCCGCGAGGCACTGGACCCCGTTCAGCGATCCCGTCTTGCCCCGGACCCGGCCGGAGAGATCGTCGCCTCGGAAGCGGGAGCGCAGCGTGCCGTCCCGGCCGCCGATGGAGAGGCTCGCGAGGAACTCGGGGGCCACCTGCCGGTCCTTCCACATGTCCACCAGGACCGCGGTGAGGTGCTCGGCCCGCAGTGAGGTCTTCCGGGAGAGGCCGGAGCCGTTCGCGACGCGGTACTCGTCGGCCGGGAGACCCAGGGACGCGAGGTATTCCCCCACCACCCGCAGGCCCTTCTCCGTGGTGCCCGGCTCGCCGTGGACCACGGCGCCGAGCGTCTTGAGGACCTGCTCGGCCATGAAGTTGTTGCTGTGCTTGTTGAGGTCCTGCAGGATGGTGCCGAGCGCGGGCGACTCGCTGTGGACGAGCCGCACCGCGTCGTCGGGCGTCTCCCCCTCGGTGAAGCGGCCCTTGACGTGGATGCCGGCGTCCTTGCAGAGGGTCGCGAAGGCGCCCTCGAACCAGGCGGTGGCGTCGCCGACCGCCCGGTAGGTGGGCTGGGCCACGCTCGTAGACGGGACCTGGCCCCGCACGCTGAAGATGGTCTTCCGGTCCTCCATGCGGCGCTCGATGCGCACCAGGCGGCGGCTGCGGGGCCCACCCGTGGTGACCGCGTTCTCGATGGCGATCGAGGGGGAGGGCGTCTCCAGCTCCACCCGGGCGGGCGTCCCCGGGCCCGGTCCGGGTCCGACCCAGATGGCGACGGTGTTGTAGTTGAGCGAGAGGGCGCCGAGGGCCGGGTAGTAGGACGGAGCCTCCTCCATGTCCTCCTGCTTGTCCCAGCCTGGCACGCCGGGGTTCGAGTCGAGAAAGGTCGCATCGAAGATGACGTTTCCTTTCACCTCCCGAACCCCTCGCAAGTGGAGCTCCAGGACCATCTTCCACAGGCGCTCCACCACGAGCGACGGGTCGCCCTGGCCGCGCACGTAGAGGTTGCCCGCGACGACGCCCTTGGCGTCGAGCTTCCCGTCGTGGAGGACGTCGGTGGAGAAGCGCCACGAGGGTCCCAGGGTGCGCAGCGCGGCCGCCGAGGTGACGATCTTCATCGTGCTGGCGGGCAGCATGGGCGAGTCGGCACGGAAGGCGTAGACCTCCGCGCTGGTGACCACGTCCACGAGGTGGACCGCGCCCAGGGCGCCGCCCAGGGAGGGATCGTGCACGATGGGGTCGAGGAGCGCTGCGTAGGGGTCCTGCGGAGGGAGGGGCGTCGGAGCCAGTGCGGTGGGCGGGGCGGGATCGCCGGCGACGGGGCCCACGGCGGCCAGGTCGGACGGCGCGGCGAGCAGGCCGACCAGGAGGGAGGCGGCGGCGAGGTGTCGGAGGGTGGGAGGGCAGACCATCTCGTTCCTCGGCGGCGACGGCGGGGGGGAGCAGGGGGAGGAGGGGCGGGAGCACGAGGAGGCTCAGTCTTCATCATACCCTCGTCCGCGCCCGTTTCACAACGGATGTCAAGACCTCTTGGATCTTTTTAGAGACGGCATTCTCGATGTAATCACTTGAACGGTTCTAGAGTTTGCTGTTGGCACCGTCAAGAGCATTCGTCAGAGCCCCTCGACCGCCTCGTCCTCCGATTGCCGGAGCCCGGACCCCGTGCGAGGATACAGCCCCAGCGGAGGTGGCGCGATGCCCAGGTTCCGATCCCGTGTCCTCCCGGTGGGCGTCCTGCTCCTGGCCCCGGCGACCCACGCTGCCGGGAGCGCCCGCCTGGAACCCGCGGGTGCCAGCCCGGCAGCCGAGGACGGCCCCCTGGGCACGGCCACGAACCCGGCGCTTGCGGCCTTCGACCCGGATGCCGGGATGGCTCTCCAGGTCCTCCAGTCCCTCGACGGTCGATCCTCGGCGGTCCAGGCCACCATGGCGGGGGCGGGGACCGGACTCGGTGTCCTGGTGTCCTCGCGCGTCCCAGGTACGGACGTCGCGCTCCAGAGCACGCTCTCCGCCCGCCTCCCGCACGACTGGACGGTCGGCGCCAACCTGTGGTGGCACCTCCCGGAGGGCGAGTCCAACAACTTCACGGCCTGGGATCTCGGGGCCGGCTGGCGGCCCCTGCCCTGGCTCGGCCTGGGCGCGGTGGGCCGGGACATCGGGTCCCCCGCACCCGAGTGGGGCATCCGCGGGAGCTGGCACGTGGGCGCCGCCCTCCGCCCCTTCGGGGATCCGCTCGTACTCGGGGTCGATCACGCCTGGTTCGAGCCCGACGACGACGCGTCCATGGACCGCGAGCTGCGCGCCACGCTGAGGATTCACCCGATGCGGGGGCTCGCGCTGCGCGCGTACGCCACCGACGATCTCGCATTCGGCGGGGGCATCGAGCTCCTCCTGGGGGGGACGGGGATCGGGGGTTGGACTTCGGACGCGGGTGGGGATGCGCCGGCGGTGGCGCTGGCCCTCTTCTCGGCCGATCCCTCGGTGCACCTGGTCCGCGGGCGGCGTCGGGTGGCTGAGGTGCGCGTGGCGGGCGACTACCCCTACGAGCCCCGCGCCACCCTGTTCACTCGGCCCGCCGAGTCCTATCTCCACCTGCTCAAGCGGGTTCGGGAGGCCGGCCGCGACCCCTCCGTGCGCGGTCTGCTGCTGCACCTCGACGACGTGGACCTCTCGCTCGCGCAGGTCGAGGAGCTGAGGGACCTGGTCGCCGACGTCCGCGCGTCGGGCCGACCGGTCGTGGCCTTCCTGGACGAGGCGACCGACACCCGGGCGTACTACCTGGCGACCGCGGCGGATCGGATCGCGATGCATCCCTCGGCCGACCTGGACCTGAAGGGGCTCTCGGCGGAGATGCTCTACTTCCGCGGGACGCTCGACCTGGTGGGCGTGGAGCCCCAGTTCGTCAAGCGCTCCGACTACAAGTCCGGCCCCGAGCCCTTCATGCGGACCGGCCCCTCGGACGCCGAGCGCGAGCAGACCGAGACCCTCCTCGACGACCTCCACGGGGCGGTCGTGGCCGCCGTGGCCGAGGGCCGGAAGCGCACGCCGGACGAGGCCCGCGCGCTGGTGGAGGGCGGACCGTGGACCGCGGCCGAGGCGAAGGAGCGGGGCCTGGTGGACACCCTGCTGTACCCCGACGACCTCGAGGACGACCTCGAGGATGTCTTCCCCGAGGGCTACCGGATCGACGATGCGTACCTCGAACGCGTGGATCGGTCCGGTTGGCGCGCTCCGCGGTCCATCGCCGTGGTGGTGATCGAGGGCCCGATCACCTCGGGGCGCTCGAAGGGGCCGGGGCTCCTCGGCGGCGCTTCGGTGGGGTCCGAGACCGTGGTCAAGGCGCTCGACCAGGCGCGCGAGGATCCGGCGGTGCGGGCCGTGGTGCTCCGGGTGGACAGCCCCGGCGGATCCGCCTTCGCCTCCGAGGACATCGCGCACGCCGTCGATCGGCTCGTGGAGGACGGCAAGCCCGTCGTGGCCAGCATGGGCGGGGTGGCCGCCTCGGGCGGTTACTACGTCCTGTCGGGAGCCGGGGCCGTCTACGCCGAGCCCTCCACGATCACAGGCTCCATCGGGGTGTACTCGGGGCGCTTCTCGCTGGCGGGCCTCTACGAGAAGATCGGTGTGGACGCCACGATCTTCGCCCGGGGTCGCCATGCGGCGATGGACGCCTCCTCGCGCCCCTGGGATCCGTCCGACCTGGCCGTCGTAGAGCGGCTGGTGGACGCCACCTACGACCGGTTCAAGGCGCGGGTGGCCGAGGGGCGGAACCTGGATCCGGAGGTCGTGGAGCGGGTGGCGCGCGGCCGGGTCTGGTCGGGAGCCCGTGCCGTGTCGCTGGGGCTCGCGGACGCCCCCGGCGGCCTGTACGACGCCGTCGACCGTGCCCGCCAGGACGCCGGCCTCCGCCCGGGCGCCCGATACGAGCTCATCACCTACGGCCCCGACGAGGACGGGCTCGGCCAGCTCCCCAGCCGCCTCCTGCGCTCGGCGTTCGAGGCCCCCGCGATCCCGGAGGCCCTGGAGCCTTTGCGGCTCTGGTCCGCATGGCAGGACGAGCCCACGCTCCTGGTGATGCCGTACGTCCTGGAGGTCCGGTGAGCCCCTCCCCCCGCCGCATCCTGGTGGCCGAGGACGATCGCGCCGTCCGATCGGCCCTCCGGGTGAACCTCGAGAAGGCCGGGTACGAGACCGTGCTCGTCCCAAGCGCCGAGGAGGCCCTGTTCGAGCTGCAGGCCCGGTCCATCGACGTGGTGCTCACGGACGTCCGCATGCCGGGGATGGACGGACTGGCCCTGCTCGCCGAGGTGCGGCGGCGCTGGCCCGACGTCGTGGTGCTCGTGATGACGGGGTACGGCAACGTGGAGGACGCCGTCACCGCCATGAAGGCGGGGGCCGCGGACTACCTCATCAAGCCCGTCCCCAAGGCCGAGCTGCTCGTCGTGCTGGAGCGGGCCCTGGAGACCCGCGCCCTCCGGGACGAGGTGTCCAGCCTCCGCCGAGAGATGGAGACCCGCTTCGGATTCCCCCACATCGTGGGTACCACCGAGCCGATGCAGCGGGTCTACAGCCTCGTCCACTCGGTGGCCGGCACGAACGCGCTGGTGCTGCTGCAGGGCGAGACCGGCACCGGCAAGGAGCTGGTGGCGCGGGCCATCCACCAGGTCTCGGCCCGGCGGGACGCCCCCTTCGTGCGCCTGAACTGCGCGGCCCTCCCCGACACCCTGCTCGAGAGCGAGCTGTTCGGGCACGAGAAGGGCGCGTTCACCGGCGCCATCCGGAACCAGCCCGGCCGCTTCGAGCAAGCGGGGAGCGGGACCCTCCTCCTCGACGAGATCGGAGACCTCTCGCCCGCCGTCCAGGTCAAGCTCCTGCACGTGATCGAGAACGGGGAGTACCAGCGCCTCGGCGGCCGGGAGACCCTGCGCGCGGACGTGCGGATCATCGCGGCCACCAACAAGGATCTGCACCAGGAGGTCCAGGCGGGGCGCTTCCGCAAGGACCTGTTCTACCGGCTCGACGTCTTCACGATCCGGATGCCGTCGCTCCGGGAGCGACGCGACGACATCCCCGCCCTCGTGGAGCACTTCCTCGCCCGGTTCGCGGCCCGGGACAACCGCCTGCCCCCGCGGATCGCGCCTCGAGCGATGCAGCGCCTGCTCGCGCACTCCTGGCCAGGCAACGTGCGCGAGCTGGAGCACGTCCTGGAGCGCGCCGTCATCCTCGCGGGCAGCGGCGAGATTGTGGACGTGGACCTCCAGGAGGCGCCGGGCGCGGTGCCCGTCGCCCCCATGCCGGTGGGCGAGGTGTCGCTGCCCGATCACCTGCGCGCGGTGGAGCGCCACCTGGTGCTGGAGGCCCTCGCCCAGGCCGGGGGGATCCAGGCCCGCGCCGCGAGGCAGCTTGGAATCTCGCGCTCGAACCTGAACTATCGCCTTCGGAAGCTGGACATCTCCAGCCCCGACGATCCCGGTCACGCCCGAGGAGGCTAGCTCCCCGCGAGGTAGACCGCCTCGAGGTCCGCACAGGTCAGGTCGGGGAGCACCGAGAGGGTGTCGCCGCAGGCCTCCACGGCCAGCTGCACCTCCCGGGGTTCCAGGTCGGCCCGGGTGGCGGCCCAGTCGTCCTGGCACCGGACGCGCCAGTCGCTCCGGCTCTCGGCCCCGAGGTCCGCCCAGGTGGCGGACCAGCCCTCCAGGCACCGGTCCACGCGGCCCGCGGCCCGGCTGCAGAGGGTTTCGCAGTCGTCGGCGCCGCAGGCGGAGATCCATGGCAGGGCGGCCGCGATGAGCAGGGACCGGGGGTGCACCGAGGCCCTCCCGCGATGAGACGGGTGGTGGCCCAGGGCGGAGTTGAACCGCCGACACAAGGATTTTCAGTCCTCTGCTCTACCAACTGAGCTACCGGGCCACGCTTCCGGGCGCCCAGGCGGCGGACCGCCGGGCGGCCCAAGGGTACCCAGCGGCCGGGACCATGTCAACGCCGGGGGACCGCGGCCCGGATACGGGGGGGCCATGAGTGTCCCCTGGATCAAGGTCTGCGGGATCACGAGCGTCCAGGACGCCCGCCTCGCGGAGATCGCAGGCGCCGACGCGATCGGGATCGTGCTGGTACCCGGGGATCCCCGGGCCGTCCGCCTGGACGACGCCGCCGAGATCGCCGCCGCCGTCACGACGGAGGTGGTGGCCGTCCTCGGGGATCCCGTCGCCGACGTGGTCCGGGACGTGCGGCTCGCCTTGGCGCCGCACCGGATCCAGGTGGAGGGCGAGCCGCCCGCCGAGCCCCTCCCCGTGCCCTGGTACCGGGCCCTCCCGTTCCGGAGCCGGAGCGACTTGACGCTCGTCGCCCGGACCCCGGGGGACCGGGTGCTGGTCCGGATCGAGCCGGCGATCCTGCCCAGCGGCCCCCGCGGGGGAAGGGACCGTACGCTCTTCCAGGAGCTCGGGCGCGCGGCCGCGATCGTGCTCGGGGCGCCGGTCGAGGGCCTCGGCGCCCTCTGCAGGGAGATGCGACCGGCGGGCGTCGACCTGCGCGAGGCGGTCGAGCGCAGCCCGGGCCTGCTCGACCCGGAGCGCCTCAGGGCGGCGATGCGGGTGCTCCGCGGGGGGTAGGGCGTCCCCGGCGCCGATCCCATAGCGCCCGGACGGTCCACCACGACCGGACCGCGGCCTGCTGGATCACCACGAGGTACAGGATCGGGCCGAGCGGGTGCATCCGCAGGGCTTCGAGGAACTGCCCGTGGGCGAGGAACACGAACGACCGGGTGAGCCCGCACCCCGGGCACCGGAGGCCGGTCAGCTGGCGGAAGAGGCAGAAGGAGGGGATCTCGACCCCCAGGACGCGCACGCCCTCCTCGCCCGGTCCCAGGAGCACGCTGGCCGCCAGGACGCCCAGAAAGCCCGCCAGGAGGACCAGCTCCGAGGTGGACAGGGGATCGGGACGGACCGGGCGGGCCACGGCCCCGCGATCCCGCCCGATGGCAGGTTCAGGCGGGCTTGCGGGGTCCACGACCGCCCCGTCCGACGTCGTGGGCGATGCGATCGAGGATGCCGTTCACGAAGGCCCGGCTGTCGGGTCCGCCGAACCGCTTGGCCAGCTCCACGGCCTCGTTGATGGTGACGCTGACGGGGATGTCGGTCCGGACGAGCAGCTCCCAGCAGGCCAGGCGGAGGATGTTGCGGTCTACGACGGGCATCCGCACGAGGCGCCAGTTGAGGCTCGCCGCCTCGATGAGGGCGTCGATCTCGGTCATCCGGGCGTGGACACCGTCGGTCACCTCCGCGGCGAAGCCGGTCTCCTCGCGGGTCGGGGGGATCCGGAGGGCGATCTCGTCGTCCACCAGGAGCGACCAGAGGTCGGCCAGCGCCGCCCGCAGCTCCGTCTCCGTGAGATCGGCCTGGTACAGCGCCTGAAGGGCGAACTCGCGGGCACGGCGACGTCCGGGCACGACTACTCCTGGCGGATCATCCGGAGCAGGTGGACCATCTCCAGAGCGGAGACGGCCGCGTCCGCGCCCTTGTTCCCCATCTTGGTCCCCGCACGGTCCACGGCCTGCTCCACGTTGTCGGTGGTCAGCACCCCGAACGACACGGGCACGCCGGTCTCCAGGCCCACCGCCGCGAGGCCCTTGGCCACCTCGGCGGCGATGTACTCGAAGTGCGGCGTACCGCCCCGGATCACGCAGCCGAGCGCGATCACGGCGTCGTAACGGCCGGAGGAGGCGAGCGTGCGGACGAGGAGGGGCAACTCGAAGGAGCCCGGGGACCAGACCACGTCCACCCGGTCCTCGGTGTCCACCCCGTGGCGCTGCAGCGCGTCGAGCGCCCCGTCGAGCAGGCGACGGGTGATGAACGAGTTGAACCGGCTCACGGCGATGGCGATGCGGCCGCCGGTGTCGGTGAGGACCCCTTCGAAAACGCGCGGCATGGTGCCTCCGGGGGGGGGCGTTCGGGGGAGGGCTATCCCGCCGGGCCGGATCGGCCACGGAGCGGGGCCGGAGGCGGATCAGTCGACCCGCGAATCGCCGCCCGGGCGACCGGTCCGGGGATCGGACACGATGGGGACGCGCTCGGTCACGCGCAGGCCGAAGCCCTCCAGGGCCACGATCTTCCGCGGGTTGTTCGTGAGGAGCCGCATCCGGCCCACGCCGAGGTCGCGGAGGATCTGGGCGCCGATCCCGAAGTCCAGGAAGGCGCGATCCTCGTCGGGCTCGTCGGGGCCGTGGGGGCCGGCGTTCAGGTGGGCGGCCACGTGGGCCAGCAGCCGCCCGGGCTCCGGGTCCCCGTCGAGGTGCAGGTAGACCAGGGCTCCCCGATCCTCGGCCTCGATGGCCGCGAGGGCGGCATCGAGCTGCGCGCTGCAGTCGCAGGCCTGCGAGAGGAAGGCCTCGCCCGTGGGACAGCGAGCCTGCACGCGCACCAGCGGAGGTGGCCCGGAGAGGTCGCCCCGGGTCAGGGCCAGGTGGAGCCCGCCCCCGGTGACGGTGCGATAGACACGGGCCCGGAAGCGGCCGTGGGCGCCCGTGGGGAGGACGGCGTCGAGCACGCGCTCCACGCCGCGCTCGTGGACGAGGCGCCAGCGGGCGATGTCCGCCACCGTGACGATGTGGATGCGGTGCAAGGCGCCGAACCGCTCGAGATCGGGCAGGCGGGCCATCGTGCCGTCGTCGTTCATGACCTCGCAGATCACCCCCGCCGGGAGTAGCCCGGCGAGGCGGGCGAGGTCTACGCTGCCCTCGGTCTGGCCGGTGCGGACCAGCACGCCGCCCTCGCGGGCCCTCAAAGGGAACACGTGGCCCGGGGTGACGAGGTCGTCGGGACTGCTCGCCGGATCGATGGCCATCTGAATGGTACGGGCGCGGTCGTGGGCCGAGATGCCGGTCGTGACTCCATGGCGGGCCTCGATGGTCACCGTGAACCCCGTGCCGAACCGGGACCCGTTGCGGATGGCCATCATGGGGAGGCCCAGGCGGGCCACCTGCGCCTCGGTGAGCGAGAGGCAGACCAGGCCCCGGGCGTACGTGACCATGAAGTTGACGGCCTCGGGGGTGATCCGCTCGGCGGCCATGGTGAGGTCGCCCTCGTTCTCGCGATCCTCGTCGTCCACGAGGATCACCATGCGTCCGGCCTGGATGTCCTCGATGGCGAGGCGCATCCGGCGATCCGGATCGGGGTCCATCACGACGAAGTCACGGGTCATCGGAGGAACAGGTTCCTGGCGAGGCGGTCGAGGGTGAGACCCCCGGTCGGGCCGCCACCGGCACCGAGGAGCCGCTCCACGTAGCGGGCCAGCACGTCCACCTCCAGGTTGAGGCGCTCCCCGGAGGCCAGGTCACCGAATCGCGTGTGGGCGACGGTGTGCGGGACGAGGTCGACGCGGAAGGCCCCCTCGGCGAGTTCGTTCACGGTGAGGCTCACGCCGTCGAGGGCCACGCTCCCCTTGACCGCCACGAACCGGGCGAGGTCGGGGAGGAGGCCCACCCACCAGGAGAGGCCGCCGGCCTCACGACTCGTCCGCCGCAGCACGACGACGCCGTCCACGTGGCCCTGCACGAGGTGGCCGCCGAGCCGGTCGCCCAGGCGCAGCGCCCGCTCCAGGTGGACCCGGCGGCTCGGACGCCAGGTGCCGACCGTGGTCCGGTCGACCGTCTCCGGCCCGGCGGTGAAGACGAGCCGCCCGCCCACCGGGGGCGCCTCGACGGTGAGGCAGGCGCCGTCCACGGCGATCGAGTCGCCGGGCCGGATCTCGGCGACGGGCAGGGTGGTGTCCACCTCCAGGCGCAGGCCTCCCGCGGCCGGAGCGAGGCCGGCGACCCGGCCGACGTCCTCGATGAGCCCGGTGAACATGGCCAGCCTCCGTGGGCGGGGAGGGAGTATCCGGTTCCGCGGCGGCGGGAGGACGCCTCGGGCTGGGGGGGAACCGCTACCGCTCCAGGTCGAGCAGCACGTCGCCCCCGAGGCGGAGCACGCCGGCCACGTGCAGCCCCCAGGCCTCGGCCAGCCGATCGACGCCTGGGCCGGCCACCCACGCGGGCCCGGCGCCGAGCACCCGGGGCGCGAGGTACAGGAGGACGCGATCGGCGAGGCCCGCCTCCAGGAACGAGCGGTGGACCCGTCCACCGCCCTCGACCAGCACGCTGTGGAGCCCCCGCGCGACGAGGTCGTGGAGCACCGAGGGCAGGTCCACGCCCGAGGGCCCCGCGGGGACCGGCACCACCGTGGCGGGGTGGCCGGGACCCTCCGGGGCGCGGACGGCGTATACCAGCGCTCCGCTCCCCTCACGAAAGACCCGGGCGGTGTGCGGGATCCGGAGGTGGGTGTCGAGCACCACGGGCACCGGGTCGCGGCCACCCGGAATCCGGCAGTCGAGATGGGGATCGTCGGCGAGGATCGTACCGCTGCCCACCAGCACGGCGTCGTGGAGGTCCCGCATGCGGTGGCCGTGGGCCCGGGCCGCCTCGCCCGTGATCCAGCGGCTCTCGCCCGCGTCCGTGGCGATGCGGCCGTCGAGGGTGACGGCCGCCTTGAGCACGATCCGGGGCCGACCCCCGGTGACGGCGAGGAGGAAGCCCGCGTTGAGGGCACGGCAGGCGCCCTCGAGCAGGCCGACGTCCACCCGCACACCCGCGGCCCGGAGGGCGGCGATCCCCCGCCCGTCCACCAGGGGGTTGGGGTCCACCATGCCCGCCACCACCCGCGTGATCCCCGCCCGGAGGATGGCCTCCACGCAGGGCGGCGTGCGCCCGAAGTGGCAGCAGGGCTCGAGGTTCACGTACAGGGTGGCGCCCCGTGCTCGCTCCCCCGCCGCCTCCAGGGCGATCGCCTCGGCGTGGGGCGCGCCCGCGCGGGCGTGCCAGCCCTCCCCGACCACCTCGCCGTCGCGGACCACCACGGCGCCCACCATGGGATTGGGGGCGGTGCGACCCTCCGCCCTCCGCCCGAGCGCCAGGCATCGGGCCATGTGGACCGCGTCGCTCACCGGGGCTCCCCGCGCACGAGGCTCCGCGCCAGCTCCTGGAAGGCCTCGGCGCTCTGCAGGTCGTGGTAGACCGAGGCGAAGCGGAGGAACGCGACCGGGTCGATGTCGCGGAGGGCCTCCACGGCCAGCTGGCCGATGGCCGCGCTGTGAACCTCGCGCTCACCAGCCTCGATCAGGGCGGCCTCGATCCGGTCGGCCGCCGCCTGGATCTGAGCATCGGTGACCGGGCGCTTGTTGCAGGCGAGCACGAAGCCGCGGACCACCTTCTCGCGGTCGAAGGGCTCGCGCCGGCCGTCCTTCTTGACGACCAGCGGGAGGTGCAGTTCGGTGCGCTCCACCGTGGAGAAGCGGCGGCCGCAGGCCTCGCACTCCCGGCGACGGCGCACGCCGTCGCTGGCGTCGCGCGAATCGACGACCCGGCTCTCGGGATGGCGGCAGAAGGGGCAGCGCACGGCCCTCCCTCCTATCCTCCACAGGGCGTGCCGGTCACCCGGGCTCCGTCCCCTCCCCCCGGTGCTCCAGGTCCGCCATCATGGCCACCCGCTCGGCGTGCCGGCCGCCCTGGAACGATGCCTCCAGGAAGGCCTGGAGGCAGGCCTCCGCGAGGCCCGGCCCGAGGACGCGGCCGCCCAGGCAGATCACGTTGGCGTCGTTGTGCTCGCGGATGGCCCGGGCCGAGAACGGCTCGCTCACCACACCGGCCCGCACGCCCGGCACCCGGTTGGCGGTCATGGCCATGCCCTGGCCCGTGCCGCACACCAGGACGCCGAGATCGGCCTCCCCGGCGGCCACGGCGCGGGCCACCGCGAGGGCGTACACCGGGTAGTGGACGGACGTACCGCCGTGGGTGCCGTGGTCGCTCACGGCGAGGCCGCGGGCCCGGAGCCAGCCCGAGAGGTGCTCCTTGAGGTCCACGCCGGCATGGTCCGCGCCGAGGGCGATGCGAAGGGGAAGCGTGTCGGTCATGTCCGTTCCTCGTGGCGCCGGAGGGCGAGGCAGGCGTTGGTGCCGCCGAACGCGAAGGAGTTGGTGATCGCGGCCGCCAGGGGCCGGCGGCGGGCCGTGCCGGGGACGTAGTCGAGGTCGCACTCGGGATCCGGCTGCTCCAGGTTGGCCGTGGGCGGCACGATCCCCTCGCGCAGGGCCAGGACCGTGGCCACGGCCTCCAGCGCGCCGGCCGCGCCCAGCAGGTGACCCGTCACGGACTTGGTGCTCGACACGGCGAGCCGATCCGCGTGGGCTCCGAACACGCGCCGGATGGCCCGGGTCTCGAGGACGTCGTTGGTGGACGTGGAGGTGCCGTGGGCGTTCACGTGGCCCACCTCACACGGCTCGAGGCTGGCCGAGCGCAGGGCCAGGGCCATGCACCGGGCCGCGCCGTCCCCCTCGGGGTCGGGCGAGGTGAGGTGCCAGGCGTCGCAGGTGAGGGCGTAGCCCGCGAGCTCCGCGTGGATCCGGGCCCCCCGCCGGACCGCGTGCTCCCAGGCCTCCAGTACCAGCACCGCCGCCCCCTCGCCGAGCACGAACCCATCCCGCCCCGCGTCGAACGGTCGGCTCGCGCGTGTCGGGTCGTCGTTCCTCCGGGAAAGGACCTTCATGGCCATGAAACCGGCTACCGCAAGGGGCGAGACCGCCGCCTCGGCCCCGCCGGCCAGGACCACGTCCGCGTCGCCCGCCCGGAGGGCGCGCCAGGCCTCGCCGAGCGCATGGGCACCCGCCGCGCAGGCCGTGTCCACGCACAGGCAGGGACCGCGGGCCCCGAACCGGAGGGCCACCTGGGCCGCTCCCATGTGGGCCAGGACGCGTGGCAGGAAGAAGGGCGACAGGCTGCGCGGGCCCTCGGCGAGGAAGGTCCGGGAGGCCTCGAAGAGGGTCCCGATCCCGCCGATGCCCGTCCCCACGTAGACGCCCACGCGCTCGGGATCCGGGCCCGGCAGGTCCAGGCCGGCGTCCACGACGGCCTCCTCGGCGGCAGCCCGGGCGAGGGCGGCGAACCGGTCCATGCGCCGGGCCTCGAGCCGTCCGAAGCGCGCGACTGGATCGAAGCCCCGCACCTCGGCCGCGATCCGGACCGGCCATCCCGAGGCGTCGAACGCGGTGATGGGCCCCACGGCGCTCCGACCCGCGAGGAGCGCCTCCCAGGTGGAGGGAACGTCGGGGCCGCAGGGGGACACGGTCCCCAGCCCAGTGATCGCCACGCGCCGGCTCACGAGGCTCCCGCCGGCCGTCGGTCCGGGCCTGTCAGACGTGCTGGAGGATGTAGTCGACGGCGTCCTGGACGGTCGCGATGGCCTCGGCGTCCTCATCGGGGATCTCGATGTCGAAGGCCTTCTCGATCGCCATCACCAGTTCGACGATGTCCAGGCTGTCCGCCCCCAGGTCATCGATGAAGGCAGCGTCCGGGCGGACCTCCTCGAGGCTGACGCCCAGGTTGTCGGCGATGATCTTGTACACGCGCTCGACGATCTCTTCCTTGGACGACATGGGCGGCTCCGGGGAGACGAGGGGCGGGGGCTAGGCGTCCTTCTTCGCGACGACCTGGCGGCCGCGGTAGGCCCCGCAGGAGGGGCAGACGTGGTGGCGTCGCTTGGGCTCGCCGCACTGGGGACAGGCTTCGATGTGGACGGGCTGCACGAGCGCGAGATGGCTGCGGCGGGCGTCGCGCATGGACGAAGAGGTGCGCTTCTTGGGGACGGCCATGGGAGCTCCACGAGGACCGGGGCCAGCCCGCCGGGAGCACCCGGCGCAAGGACCCCTCGGGAATCCGGACGGCCCGAGGTCTAGCGCGATCCTCCGGAAATGTCCAACGGCCCCGGATCCGGGGTGCTCAATCGTCGAGCTCGAGGTCCCGGAGCACCGCGAAGCGCGCATCGGCCGCAGGCTCCTCCGGGCGGCGCTCCAACTCGCAGGGACCGTCCTCCAGGGCCGTGACCCGCGCCTCGCCGCACCGCACGATCACGGGGCCCTCCAGGGCCAGGTACTCCATGAGGGCGAGGCCGAGATCCAGCTCCCCCCCGTCGAGGAAGCCGACGTCGAGGGCGTCGGCCGAGAGCGTGGCGTGGTCGGACGTCCGCTCGGGCAGGTGTTCGTACCAGAGGGACACGGGCCCCTCCACCTCCACGCGGACGTCGCGCAGGCAGCGGACGCAGGTCTGGGCTACCGCTGCTGCCGCCCGCCCGGAGACCTGGACCCCGGGGCCCACCCGGCGGATCTCCAGGTGGCCCGCCACGTGGAGCACCTCCCCCTCCAGTGCGCGGTGTGCAGCCTCCAGGGCCCACGGATCGCCCGGACCGAAGTCGACCTCCAACCCCTCCTCGGGGATCTCCTCGACGGCGATGCGCATGGCGGCTCCCGATCCCGGCCGCGGGCCGGGAGACATCCGGACCCAGGCGGGATAACGCCTCCTCCTATCCCCGGCGGCGGGCGGTGCGCCGCCCCCGAGTACCTGGAGCCGCTCCCATGCCGATCCTCCCGGGTCTGGTCCTCGGCCTCCTCGGCTGCGGCGATCCCGTGGCGGAGGCCGTCGCCTCCTACCACGAGCGGATGGCGCCGCTCATGGTGCAGAACACCGCCCTCGCGAACCGGTACCTCGCGCTCGCGAAGGCGGTGCACAAGGACGGCACGCCCTCCGACGAGGTGGCCCGGCAGATCTCCACCGAGGTCGTGCCCGCGGCCGTCACCCTCCGGGACGCGATCGCCGCGGTGCAGCCCACGCTCGAGGATCTGGCGTCCGTCCACGCCCAGGCCGTGCAGGGCTGGACGCTCCAGGCCGAGGCCTACCAGGCGATGACGGCCGCGTACGAGGCAAACGACCTCGCCGCGTTCACGGCGGCGCAGGGCAGGCTCACCGAGGCCAAGGTCGCCATCGATGCCTGGGAGAAGGAGGCCAACCGCCGGCTGGAACCCTACGGCTACCACGTGGACGAGTTCCCGCAGGCCCGGTAGACCTTCCGCCGCCCGGGGTCCCGGGCGACCCCTCCCCCGGAGCCCCCATGGCCGACGCCCCGGTCCGTCTCCGCTTCGCCCCCAGCCCTACCGGCCACCTCCACATCGGCGGCGCCCGCACGGCCCTCTTCAACTGGCTGCTCGCGCGCCGGCTCGGGGGCACCTTCGTCCTCCGCCTCGAGGACACGGACGCCGAGCGGTCCACCCGGGAGTTCGAGGCCGAGATCCTCCGCGATCTGGCCTGGCTCGGCCTGGCGTGGGACGAGGGTCCCGACATCGGTGGGCCCCACGGCCCGTACCGGCAGACCGAGCGCGCGGAGCGATACCGCGCCGCGGCCGAGCGGCTCCTGGCCTCGAGCCACGCCTACCGCTGCACCTGCCCGCCCGAGCGCCTGGACGCCGTCCGGGCGGCGGCCCTGGAGAAGGGTGAGAAGCCACGCTACGACGGCCATTGTCGCGACCTGGGCCTCGGGCCCTCCTGCGGGCCGCACGTCGTCCGGTTCCGCATGCCGGCCGACGGCGTCGTGACCATCGACGACCTGGTCAAGGGCGGGGTGGAGATCCGGGACGAGGAGCTGGACGACTTCGTGCTCGTCCGCTCGGACGGCCTCCCCACCTACAACTTCGCGGTGGTGGCGGACGACCACGACATGGGCATCACCCACGTGCTCCGGGGCGACGACCACCTGAACAACACTCCCAAGCAGATCCACCTCTACCGGGCGCTCGGCGCCCCACCCCCCCGCTTCGGGCACATGCCACTCATCCTGGGGCCCGACGGTAAGCGGCTGTCCAAGCGCCACGGCGCCACGAGCGTGGGCGCCTACCGCGACCTGGGCTTCCTGCCCGAGGCGCTCGTCAACTACCTGGCCCGGCTCGGGTGGGCGCACGGCGACCTCGAGCTGTTCGACACCGCCGAGCTCGTCGCCCTCTTCTCGATCGAGGGCGTCGGCACGAGCGCGGGCCGCTGGGACCAGGACAAGCTCACCTGGGTCAACCAGCACTGGATCGCCCGCCTCCCGGTCGACCGGGTGGCCCGCGACACCGCGCCCTTCCTCGCCGCGCTGGGGCTGCCGGGCCCCTTCGACGACGACCGGGCCCGTCTCGCGGTGGACGCGGTCCGGACCCGGGCCCGCACGCTCGCCCAGGTGGCGGAGATGGCGGCGTTCTGCTTCCTGCCCGACGATCGCCTGCCCTACGACGAGGTGGCGGTCCGCCGGTTCCTCGTCCCGGCCGCCGTCCCCCACCTCGAGGCCGTGATCGGGCTCCTCGAGGCGCTCCCGGCCTGGGATCGGGCCTCGATCGAGGCGGCCGTCACGGGTTGGCTGGCCGCCGCCGGGCTCGGCCTGGGCGCCGTGGCCCAGCCGATGCGGGTGGCGATCACGGGGAGCCGTGTGGGGCCGGGCCTGTTCGAGACCCTCGAGGCACTCGGCCGCGACGCCGCCCTGGCCCGCCTCGGACGCGGTCTCGCCCTGGCGCGGGACCCCGGCCCCCCCCGCCTTGACACGTCCACGGACCTCCGATAGCGGGTCGGCCACTCCGGGTCCCATCGTCTAGCGGCCCAGGACACCGCCCTCTCACGGCGGAGACAGGGGTTCGATTCCCCTTGGGACTGCCAATCACGAAACGACAGGCGCCATGGGCTCTTCCGTGGCTCCTGTGTTCGTTCGGATCCGCCGGTTTTCGCCCTCCACGGTGCAACGGGTCTGC
The DNA here is from genome assembly GCA_041309225.1 of Deltaproteobacteria bacterium. GTDB lineage: Bacteria > Myxococcota_A > UBA796 > UBA796 > JAFGLY01 > JAFGLY01. The sequence continues at coordinate 32,253 of JBFYZZ010000051.1, forward strand.
AAGGTTCGAACGTCCGTTTCGGGATGATCTGTGCGACGAGATCCGCGGTCTCGCGGATGGAGCGGGCCGAGCCCGAGTGCGCCCCCCGTCGGCAAGGTGCGTGGGAGGATCCGCGAGGTGGGGCGTGGCGGATCGCCGCGGATCGTGATCACGGTTCGAGCGCGGCGTAGAGGACGAGGAAGGTCGTTCCGGAGTCCCATCCGGCAAGCATGTCTTTCGGGGCCCCGACGAGTAGATCGTCGTGCCCGTCGCCGTCCGCGTCCCCCGCGCCGGACACGGACCAACCTGCGGCCTCCTGGTAGGTCTCTCCGTAGAACATCGCGTCCGCGTCGTGGAGGTCCAGGTTGCCCGTCACCGGGCCGTAGACCAGGTAGGCCACGCCCGCCCCTTCCACTACCCAGCTTGACGCCCCCGCTCCGATCAGCAGGTCCGCGAGACCGTCCCCATCCACGTCGCCGGCACTCGAAACGGAACAGCCAGCGTAGTCGCCGGCCTCTTCTCCCAGGAGTCTGGCGGTGGCCTCGGAGAGGTCGAGGTCCCC
>JBFYZZ010000052.1:0-12754 GCA_041309225.1 Deltaproteobacteria bacterium
GGCGCGCAGCGTGCGCCGGGTCACGTCCCGGACCGCGACGGGATCGAGCGTGGCCACGGCCTCCCGGAAGCGGCCCTCGGCGGCGACGTCTCCGTGCCACGCCAGGTACCAGGCCAGCAGGCTCGCCCGACCCTCGGCCGTCTCCCCGTGCCATGCCCGATCCGCCAGGATCATGGACCGGGCCCGCAGGAAGGCCTCGACCGGCAGGCCGTCGTCGGCGACGCCACGGAGCACCTCGCCCAGCGCGACGAGCGACGGCCGGACGTCGTCGTCGGCCGGGGAGAGGCCCACCACCACCAGGCCGCCGTCCACCTGGATCTCGGTGGCCGCCCACGCGGCGTGCACCTCGCCGAGGTCCCGGTGCAGCCTGCCCGGCAGGAGGGCGCTCGGCCCCTCGCCGAGCGCGGAGACCAGCAGGTGCAGGGCGGGCAGGTCGGGGTGGCCGTGCCCGGGTGCCCGGAACGCGATCTCCACCATCTGTTCCTCGAAGGTCTCCCCCGTCCGCACCAGCCTGGGTCCCCGGTGCCCGGGGTCGAGGGCATGGATCGGCCGGGGAGGCGGGCGCTCCGCCGGGCGGCAGAGGTGACGTCGGGTGGCGTCGCCCACCTCGCCGGGGTCCAGGTCCCCGACCACGACGAGGGTGGCCGCGGCCGGCAGGTACCAGCGACGGTGGAACGCCACCACGGCCTCCGCCTCCAGGTGCGCGACCGCCTCCTGCGTGCCGGTCACCGGTCGGCCGTACGGATGCCGGCCCCAGGCGCGGGCGGCCAGGCCTTCGGCCAGCACGCGCGCGGGATCGTCCCGTGACTGCGCGATCTCGTCCAGGATCACGGCCCGCTCGCGCTCGATCTCCCCAGGATCGAAGCGGCTGTCGAACACCATGTCGGCGAGGATGCCGATCACCTCCTCCACGAAGGCGGGGGGCACCACGCAGTGGAGGACGGTCTCCTCGTGCGTGGTGTAGGCGTTGAGGTCGGCCCCGAGCCGATCCATCCGGCGGGACACGTCGCCCACCCCGAACCGGCGGCTGCCCTTGAAGAGCATGTGTTCCACGAAGTGGGCCGCCCCCTCCTGTCCGGGGGTCTCGAAGGCGGCGCCGACGCCGAACCGCAGCCAGACCGCGGCCACCGGCGCCCGGGGCCGCACCTCGACGGCGAGCCGTACCCCTGGATCGAGGTCCATCCTCACGAGCAAGGGCGCGGCTCCTGCCTGGGGACCGGCGGTCCGTAACGCGCCGTTCCACCCCGCGGGAGCGCCGCGGGGCCACGCCGCCCCGGGCGCGGGGGAACGGTCCGAACGGGCACCCGGACGGTCTCGGGCTTGACGCCGGCCGCCCAATCGGGAAAGGCTGCGCGTCCATGCCTCGCTCCCATCCGCCGTCGCCCGCGCGCCCGCGCGCCGCGTCTCCTCCCGCCGAACCGGCCGCGGAGCCCGTGCCGTCGGGCGGCGCCGTCGATGCGCCCGAGTCCCCCCGGGGTCCGGTCATCGAGATCGATCCCGACCTCCTCGAGGCCGTACTGGCCTCCGCCGAGCGCATCGGCCAGCGCCAGGCCCGCGCTCCGGCCGGCACGCCGGAGGCCGGGGCGGGGGGGCCTGAGGCCTCGCCGGCCGTCAGCAGGGCGGATGCCGCGTCCCCCATCGCCGAGCCGGCCGATCCCGGCATCGCCGTCCTCCCCGCGGAGCTCGTCGAGACCATCGACCTCGACGCCAGCCTCGAAGCCGAGCAGGCGGCCCGGCTGGCGGCCGAAGCCCAGGCCGAGGGCCTCCGGAAGGGCCTGCAGGAGATCACCGCCGAGAAGGCCCGCCTCGAGCAGGCCCTCCACGTGCTGCGCGCTCGGCTGGAGGCCCGCGAGGCGGACCTCACCGCCACGCACCGGCGCTTCGGTCGGGAGATGGAAGCCGCCCGACAGCAGGCCTCGGACCACGTGCTGCGCGAGGTGCTGCCCGTCCTCGACGTGCTCCAGATCGCCGTGGCCCACGCCGAGGCGGACCCGGCCACCGTGCTCGACGGCGTCCGGATGGTGCTGCGTCACTTCCAGCGGCTCCTCGACGGCATGGGGGTCTCCCGGATCCAGGCCGAGCCGGGCACCACCTTCGATCCGGCCGTCCACGAGGCGATCCTGCAGATCCCGCACGCGTCGCTCCCACCCGGAGCACTCGCGGAGGAGATCCGCTCGGGCTGGCTCGTCCACGACCGTCTCCTCCGGGCCGCCCGGGTGGCCGTGGTCGGGCCGCAACACGAGCCAACCGCGTCCGGGTCGCCCGACGAAGCCCTCCCACCGCGGGATCCCGCGGAGGGCACCGTCGAGCCGGATCCCGAGGCGGGGAGGTGACGTCATGGGGAAGGTCATCGGCATCGACCTGGGGACCACGAACTCCTGCGTGGCGATCGTGGAGGCGGGAAAGCCCATCGTGATTCCCAACGAGGAGGGCTCGCGCACCACGCCCTCGGTCGTCGCCTTCACGCCCGACGGCGTCCGCCTCGTGGGCCAGATCGCCCGGCGCCAGGCCGTCACCAACCCCGGTCGCACGCTGTTCGCCGTGAAGCGCCTCATCGGCCGGCGGGCGAGCGATCCCGAGGTGTCCCAGGCCCGGCGCCTCCTGCCGTTCAAGATCGTGGAATCCGCCGGTGGCGACGCCTGGATCCGGGTGGACGGCATGGACTACAGCCCGCCCCAGGTCAGCGCCATGGTGCTCGAGGCCATGAAGTCCACCGCCGAGACCTACCTCGGCGAGAACGTGGACCAGGCCGTCATCACCGTACCAGCCTACTTCAACGACGCCCAGCGGCAGGCCACCAAGGATGCCGGCCGCATCGCGGGGCTGGAGGTCCTCCGGATCATCAACGAGCCCACCGCCGCGGTGCTGGCCTACGGCTACGACCGCAAGGACCACGAGCGGGTCGCGGTGTTCGACCTGGGTGGAGGCACGTTCGACATCTCCATCCTCGAGCTCGACAACGGCGTCTTCCAGGTCCGCTCCACCAACGGCGACACCTTCCTCGGTGGCGAGGATTTCGACAACCGCGTCGTCGAGCACCTCCTCCGTGGATTCCGAACCGAGTCGGGCATCCACCTCGGTGACGATCCCGTGGCCATGCAGCGCCTCAAGGAGGCGGCCGAGAAGGCCAAGATGGAGCTCTCCACCGACACGGAGACCGACATCAACCTCCCGTTCGTCACCGCGAACGAGTCCGGGCCGCTCCACCTCTCCGCCTCCCTCGACCGGGCCACCCTCGAGTCGCTGTGCGCCGATCTCTTCGAGCGCCTCGTGGAGCCCTGCCGGATCGCGCTCGAGGACTCCCACCTTCGCGCCGAGGACCTCGACTCGGTGCTCCTCGTCGGTGGCATGACCCGCATGCCCGCGGTGCGGGCCCGGGTGCGGGAGATCTTCGGCCAGGAGCCCGACTGCAACCTCGATCCCGACGAGGTGGTCGCGGTGGGCGCCAGCCTGCAGGGATCCGTGCTGAAGGGCGAGACCAAGAGCATCCTCCTCCTCGACGTCACCCCGCTCACGCTCGGGATCGAGACCGCCGGCGGTGGCTTCGAACCCATCATCCCGCGCAACACCACCATTCCCTGCCGCAAGTCCAAGATCTTTACCACCGCCCAGGACCACCAGGACATGGTCCGCGTCCACATCCTCCAGGGTGAGCGCTCCATGTCCGCGGACAACAAGTCGCTGGGCCGCCTCGAACTCCACGGGCTCCCCCCTGCGCCCCGGGGGCTCCCCGAGATTCAGGTCACGTTCGATCTCGACGCCAACGGCATCCTCAACGTCAGTGCCAAGGACCTCGGCACGAACAAGGCCCAGAGCATGCGGATCGTGTCCAACTCCGGCCTCAACGAGGACCAGATCCAGCAGATGATCACCGAGTCCGAGCGGTACCGCGCCGAGGATGGCATCCGGCGTGACACGCTCGAAGCCCGCAACCGCCTCGACGGCCTCATCTACACCACCCGCCGCTCCCTCGAGGAGTATGGCGATCTCCTCGATCGCCAGGAGAGTGCGGACATCCGCAAGCAGGTCCGGCTGGCGGAGCAGGTCCTCGACTCCGCTCCGATCGCGGACATCCAGAAGCTCCACGACGATCTCGCCAAGTGCGCCCAGCGGATGGCCCAGTACATCTACGCCACCGCTCGCGCCGACGTCGAAGCCGCCACCACGCCCGAACCGACCGAGGAGGAGACCCCCGAGGCCCGGGAGGAGAAGGCGTTCCTCGAGGGCAAGGAGTAGGGCGGGGCCATCCCTTGGCCCGCGACTACTACGCCATCCTGGGCGTACCCCGTCACGCCTCCGTCGAGGAGATCAAGAAGGCTTGGCGGCGACTGGCCATGCGGTACCACCCCGATCGCCGGCCGGACGACCTCGATGCCGAGCGCCGCTTCCGGGAGGCCCTGGAGGCCTGGCGTGTCCTCTCCAATCCCGAGGAGCGCCGGCGCTACGACCTCCTCGGCCCGCTCTACCGCCCGGACGGACGGCCCCCCACTCCCGAGGAGCTCCGGGAGATCCTCGGCCGCACCCTGGGCGGATTCCTCCGCCGGAGCGCGCGGCCGCGCGGGGCCGACGTCCACGCCGAGGTGGCCCTCACCCTCGAGGACCTGGCGGCGGACACCGGGCCCCTCGTGGTGTTCCGGCGGCAGGCCCCCTGCGCGACGTGCGACGGCGAGGGCGCCCCTCCCGGGGACGGACGGCGCCCCTGCGCGGACTGCCGGGGGACCGGACGGGCACGCGGGCGCCGCCTCCTCGGGGGCGCCTGCCCGCGCTGCGACGGGCGCGGCTGGGTACGCGTCCGGGCCTGCCCGGCGTGCGGGGGCTCGGGCCGGACGACCGTCGAGGATCGCATCCGCCTCCACGTCCCCCCGGGCACCGCCGCCGGACAGGAGCTGCGCGTCGCAGGGCGGGGTGACCACCCGGGCCGGGGGGGCATGCCGGGCGACCTTCGGGTGCGGATCGCCTTCGCCCCGCACCCCATCCTCCACCGCGAGGGGGCGGACCTCTCGGCCGACCTCCCCCTCTCGCTGGCCGAGGCGGCGCTCGGGACGTCGGTCGAGGTCCCCACGCTGGAGGGGCCGGTCCGGATCCAGGTGCCCCCCGGCACGCCCGCGGGCACGGTCGTCCGGCTGGCCGGGCGCGGCCTTCCCCTTCCGCTCGGCGGTGACGCCCGCGGTGACCTCCTCCTGCGCGTGGTCGTGGAGGTGCCTGTGGACCTGGATCCGGGGCAACGCCGTGCCGTCGAGGGTCTCGGCCGCCTTCTCGGCCCCCGCAACCACCCGCGCCGCCGGGCCTTCGACGCGGGTCTCCGCGACGACGACCCGCCGGAGCGATAGTTTCGGGCCATGGCCCGCGCCTGCCCAGCTTCGATCCGCCGCGCGGCGTGCACCCTCGCGGCGGTCCTCGCGAGCCTCCTCCTGGGTGCCTCGACGCCGGCCGCTCCGCGCGGGGAGGAGTCCCCGCCGTCCATCGTGCGGCAGGCCCGCGCCGTCGCCCTGGAGGATCGCGCCGAGGCGGTCGCGCTCCTGGAGAGCTACCTGGGCCGGAATCCCCAGCCCACGCTCGCACCGTGGGTCGCACTGGAGGCGGGGGAGCAGCGGCGCCTGATGGGCGACGTCGCCGCCGCGCGCACCCACTTCCTGCGTGTGCGTGACACCTGGCCCGACCACCCCCTGCACGACGCGGCCGTCATCGGCATCGCGCTCGCCGATGCGGGCGAGTTCCCCTCCCCCAACCAGGAGGCCACGCTGTCCCTCCTCGACGCCGACGGCGTCCCACCGACCATGCAGGCCGATCGGTGCCGGATCCTCGCCTGGACGGCCTCGAGACGGGGCGGGGCGGGCACGGAGGTGAAGGCCCTGGTCCAGCGGGCCCGCGCCGCGGCGGAGGAGGCGGGGGACCCGGTGCTCCGGGAGCGGGTCGCCCGCCTGGTGGAGGCGACCGGCCCACCCCCACCCCCGCCCGCCGTGCGGACCGAGGATCTGCTGGCCCGCGCCCAGAAGGCGCTCGCCGCGCGCGACATCGACGAGGCACGCGCCCTCGCGCAGCGCTTCCTCGAGGCGTTCCCCGCCTCTCCCGACGCCCGCGAAGCCCGGTACGTCCTGGCTCGGATCGCCCATGGCGACCGCCAGGATCCGAGGGTGGTCGGGGTGATCCTGCCGCTGACGGGTCCCTTCGGCCCGCCGGGCCTGCGCCTAAAACAGGTCCTCGAGTTCGCCCTCGCTCGTTCGGGCTCCCGCGTCCGGCTCGAGTTCGAGGACGCGGAGGCCTCACCCGACGACACGGTGAAGGCCCTCGAGCGCCTCACCCTGGAGAAGCACGCCGTGGCGGTCATCGGGCCGCTCCTCAAGGAGAACGCCGCCGCGGCCGCCGAGGCGGCCCAGGCGCTCCACGTGCCGCTCGTCTCGCTGTCCCAGTCCGAGGGCATCACGCGCGACCGCCCCTGGGTCTTCCGGGCCTTCCTCACGCCCGAGGAGCAGATCCGGGCCCTGATCGAGCACGCGGTCGGCATCCGCGGGTTCAACGCCTTCGGGGTGCTCGCGCCGGACAATCCCTTCGGTCACCTGGCGGCGGACCTGTTCTCGGCGTGCGCCGCCGATCGCGGAGCCCAGGTGGTCCGCACCATCTTCTACGACCCCACGGCGGGCGACTTTCGCAAGGTCGCCCGGGAGCTGGCCGCCAAGGACTACAAGGCCCGCGCGGGCGAGTACGCCCACCTGAAGGCGCTCGCCCGCGCCAAGGGGGCCGATCCCGACAAGGTGGTCCTCCCGCCCGACGTCACCTTCCAGGCCATCTTCATCCCCGACGGGTGGCAGCGCGTCTCTCTGGTCGCCTCGGCGCTCGCCTACGAGGAGTACGCCGTCGGCACCTTCCGCCCCACCCGGGACGCCACGCCCATGCTCCTCATGGGCCTGAACGGCTGGCACGACGACCAGCTCGCGGTCGACGGCGGCAAGTACGTGCGCAGGGCGGTCTTCGTGGACGCCTTCGATCCGCGCGACGGCACCCCGGCCATCGCCTCCTTCGTGGACGCCTACCGCGAGGCGTTCCAGCGCGAGCCCGGTGTGCTCGACGCCATCGGGTACGATGCGCTCCGGTTCGTCCTCCAGGCTCTCGGGACCGGGGTCGTGGACCGGCGGACCTTGAGGGATGCCCTGGTGGCCACGGTGCTGGAATCGCCCGTGGCGGGCGGCGATCGCTTCGACGAGAACCGCGACGTGGTTCACGCCCTGCGCGTGTTCCAGGTGGGTGCGAGGGCGATGGAGCCGTGGGTGCCCGAACCGCTGCCCGAGCAGGAGGGGCTGGAGGTCGTGCCTTGACGCCGGATCCCGCTGACGTCGAACCCCCTGGAGCCGACCCGGATCCGACCGGTCCTGCGGCCGGCGCCGCGCTGCTGGCCGGCCGGCTGCTCCTGGCCGTGCTCCTCGGCGGCGTGGGGGCCTGGGGCTCGCTCGTGCTCGTCGAGCGGGCCTGGCCCGGGGTGGGCCTCCTCCTGGTCCTGGCCCTCCTCGCGGCGTCCCCGCTCCGGGGACGCCTCCGCCCGCCGCTCGCCCTGGTGGGCTCGATGGGGCGACCCCTGCTCGCCCTGGCCGAGGCGCTCGCCCGGGCCCTGGGCTTCCCCGCCCGCGAGGGCCAGCCCGATCCCTTCCGCCTGGCGGCGCCCGCACCCGCGGGCCCGGTCCCCCGCCTCGACCCCGAGTTCCTCGAGGCCGTGATGGGCTTCGGCGACCTGCAGGTCGGCCGCGTCATGACCCCGCGAACCGACCTCGTCATGCTCCCGGTCGACGCGCCCTGGGACCGGGTCCTGGAGACGGTGCGCCGCACGGCCGTGAGCCGAATCCCCGTCTACGGCCGCGATCGCGACGACGTGATCGGCCTGCTCATGGCCAAGGACCTCCTCCGCTTCCTGGGCCAGCCGCCGCCCTCGCCCCGCATCCTGCAGCGGATCCTCCACCCCGCCGTCTTCGTGCCCATCTTCCGCCGCGCCGCCGACTGCCTCGACGACCTCCGGAAGCGCCGCGTCCACGCCGCCCTGGTGGTGGACGAACACGGCACCCTGGCCGGGCTGGTGAGCCTCGACGACCTCCTCGGCGAGCTCCTCGGAGAGGTCCGCGACGAGACCGACGACGTGGAGCCGGCCGAGGTCCGGCCCCAGGACGACGGCTCGCTCCTGGTCCACGCGGGCATCGACGTGGAGGACTTCGCCGAGGCCGTGGGCGTCCGGCTGCCCGAGGGCGACTACGCCACGCTCGGGGGCTTCGTGCTGAGTCGCACCCAGACCCTGCCGCGCCGAGGCCAGGTCGTGGAGTGGGGGGGTCTGAGCTTCGAGGTGTCGGGCGTCATCCGCAACCGCATCACCGACGTCCGGGTCCGGCGCCTCGCGGCGTTCCCGCCCGAGGAGCCCTCGTGACGCCCGCCGCCGTCGCCGCCCTCGTCGCCCTCCTCGTCCTCCTCGGGGTCGAGGCGTGGTGCGCCGCGGGTGGTGCGGCCCTGGCCGCCGCCGACCGCCATCGCCTCGAGTTGGAGGCCGAGACCGGCGATCCGCGGGCCCGCGAGGCCCTGGCCCTGCTCGGCGAGCCGGATCGCACGGCCGCCGGCCTCGAGACGTGTGCCTGGCTCGGCCCCCTCGGCGTGGCTGGCGCGGGCACCGCCATCCTCTGGACCCTCCGCGTCCCCGCCGCTCCGGTCCTGGCCGCGCTCGCGGCGGTCCTGCTCTGCCTGTTGCCCGCCGAGCTGCTTCCCCGCCTGCTCGGGACCCGACGCGCCGATGCGCTCGTCACCCGGATGGCTCCGGGCCTGCGACTCGTCCTCGGCGTGCTCGGTCCCCTCGGCTGGCTCCGCTCGCGGGGGAAATCCCCGCCCGGCGACGAGCTCGGGCGCCTGCTCGCCGGCCGGCCCGAGCCCGTGGACGAGGACGAGCGCGAGATCATCCGGCGCGTCGTGGACCTGGCCGACACCACCGTCGAGGAGGCCATGGTCCCACTCATCGACGTGGAGGCGGTCGAGGACACCACCACGGTCCGCCAGGCCGCCCAGCGGATGCTGAAGACCGGCTACAGCCGCCTCGCCGTCTTCCACGAGCGAGTGGACGCCACCACCGGCGTGGTGACCCACCGCGACCTGCTGTTCGCCGAGCATCCCGACGGTCCCGTCGGCGCCGTCCAGCGGCGCGTGCCCCACGTCCCCGAGACCAAGCGGGTCAAGGAACTGCTCGCCGAGTTCCAACGGGAACGCCAGCGCTTCGCCGTCGTGGTGGACGAGTACGGTGGCGCGGTGGGCATCATCACCACCGAGGACATCCTCGAGGAGATCGTGGGCGAGATCGAGGACGAGCACGACCACGAGGAGGTGCTCTGCCGGCGCGTGGCGGAGCGATCCTGGCTCGTGGGGGCCCGGGCGGGCCGGGCGTTCCTCGAGGACCGGCTCGGCCTCGTGCTCCCCGACGGCGACTTCGAGACGCTCGGCGGCTTCCTGGTCGCCCGTACGGGGCAGATCCCGGCGCCGGGTACGAGCCTGCTGTGGCACCCGTGGCGCTTCCGCGTCTCGCGCGCCACCGATCGACTCGTCCAGGAGGTCCTCGTACAGCGCGCCCGGGGGGTCCCGCCCACGCACGCCGGATAGGGATCCGGGGGTCCCTGGGGCCATGCCCCGCCCCTCCCGGGAGTCGCCGTGCGCGCGTACGTCCTCGAAGCCGAGTGGGATCCCCGCCCCGGCCACGCCGTCACGCCCGAGGAGGAGCGGTCCCGCAAGGCGCTCACCGCGAGCGACGTCTGGCGCCACCCCCGGCTCCGGGCGGCCGGGATCCCCGATCCCTCGCCCGGCCCCGGCGAGGTGCTCGTCCGCCCCCGGACGGTGGGCGTCTGCGGGAGCGACACCCACTGCCTGGAGACGGATCCCGGCGGGTGGATGCGGTTCTCCGGCCCGGCGAGGCTGCCCGTCGTCCTCGGGCACGAGTACGCGGGTGAGGTCATCGAGGTGGGCTCCGGCGTCCGGGACCTCGCCCCGGGCGACCTCGTCACCGCAGAGGGCATGCTGTACTGCGGTGTCTGCGAGGCCTGCCGCCGCGGACGGCCCAACCAGTGCCTGCACCTCGAGATGACGGGCTTCTCCAGCCCCGGCGCGTATGCCGAGCTCGTGGCCGTCCACGAGCGACACTGCTGGAGGGTGGACGGCGTCGCCGATCGGTACGGCTGTGCCGTCCTGGGCCTCGAGGTGGCCGCGCTGGTCGAGCCGCTCGCCTGCTCCTACAACGGCCTGTTCGTCGCCGGCGGCGGCATGGCCCCCGGCAGCCACGTGGCGGTCTGGGGCTGCGGGCCGATCGGCCTGGGGGCCGTCCTGCTGGCCCGCGCGGCGGGGGCGGCCTCCGTGGTGGCCTTCGACGTGGCCCCGGTCCGCCTGCGCCTGGCCGAGGCCCTGGGCGCCGACCGGGCCCTCGATCCGGTCGCCCTCGGCAAGGCGGGGACCTCTCCCTCCGCGGAGGTCCGCGTCCTCACCGGGGGTTGGGGGGCAGACGTGCAGGTGGAGGCCGCGGGCGACGCCCTCTCCACCCTGCCCGAGATCGAGCGCGCGTTCGCCCCGGGCGGGCGGCTGGTCTACCTCGCACGCACAGGGGAGCGCGCCCCGGTCTCGCTCGACAGGCTCGTCTCCGGTGCCGCGGGGATCGTCGGGGCCCGCGGCCATGCCGGAGGCGGCTGCTTCCCCTCCGTGATCCGGCTCCTCGAGCGCGGGCGCATCGACCCGGCGCCCATGATCACCGCCCGATTCGGCTTCGACGACGTGCTCGAGGCGATCCGACGGTCCGGACGGCGGGAGGGCGGCAAGGTCATGGTCTCACGTTCTTAGTCGTTCCATCCTCGCCTTTCGCCAGACGACTGGACCGGACCCACGGTACGTGGTACAACGCACGGACCTGCGCGGCCCGCTGCATCACCCGTCGACGGGCAGAAAGGAGCGGATGGGCAAGGCCATCGGGATCGACCTCGGGACGACGAACTCCTGCGCCGCCATCATGCAGGACGGCCGTCCCCGGATCATCACGTCCCGCGCCGGCGCCTCCACCATCCCCTCGGTCTTCGCCGTCAACGAGAAGGGCGAGGAGCTCGTGGGGCACGAGGCCAAGCGGCAGGCGCAGCTCAATCCCCAGCGTACCGTCATGGGCGCCAAGCGCCTCATCGGGCGCAACTTCCACTCCAAGACCATCGAGAAGGTCCGGCAGGTCTTCACCTACGAGCTCATGGAGGGCGAGTCCTCCGAGGTGCTCATCAAGGTGAACGACCGAGTCTACACGCTCGAGCAGATCTCGGCGGCCATCCTCCTCCGGATCAAGACCTTCGCCGAGGAGGTCCTCGGCGGCACCGTGGACCAGGCGGTCATCACCGTCCCGGCCTACTTCAACGACCGCCAGCGCCAGGCCGTCCGCCTCGCCGGTCAGCTCGCCGGCTTCAAGGTGCTGCGCGTGCTCAACGAGCCCACCGCGGCCGCCCTCGCCTACGGCCTGGGGCGCACCCTCAACCAGCGCATCGCCGTCTACGACCTCGGCGGCGGCACCTTCGACATCTCCGTCATCGACATCAAGGACCGCATCTTCGAGGTGAACGCCACCGGCGGCGACACCTTCCTCGGCGGCGTGGACTTCGACGGCCGGATCATGCAGTGGATCCTCGAGAAGTTCCACGAGCGCTTCACCGTGGACCTCTCGTGGGACCGCGTGGCCATCCAGCGGATCCGCGACGCCGCCGAGTCCGCCAAGATCGAGCTCTCAGCGCTCCCCGAGACCCGCATCCACATCCCCTTCATCACGCGGGGGGAGGCCGGGCCGCTGGCCGTGGACGAGGTCCTGCACCGCGACACCCTCGAGCAGCTCACCGCCGATCTCGTCGAGCGCACCCTGTCCACCTGCGAGCGCATCTTCCGGGAGGCGGGCACCACCAGGGAGCAGATCGACGAGATCCTGCTCGTGGGTGGGCAGTCCCGCATGCCGCTGGTGCAGCGACGGGTGGCCGAGCTCCTCGGCAAGGCGCCGTGCAAGGGCGTCCACCCGGACGAGGCCGTGGCCATCGGCGCGGCCATCATGGCGTACTCCCTCTCCGAGCGGAAAGACAACGACGTCACCCTCCTCGACGTGCTGCCCATGCCCATCGGCATCAACAAGGTCGATGGCACGATGCACGTCCTGTTCCCCAAGAACCACCCCCTGCCCGACCGCAAGCGCCGCACGCTGACCACCAACAAGGACGGCCAGCAGTCCATCATGCTGCGCATCTACCAGGGCGAGAGCCGGATGGTCTCCGACAACGAGCTCCTCGGAACCTTCGTGTTCTCGGGCATCCGTCCGGCGCCCAAGGGCACGGTCCGGGTGGAGGTGTTCTTCTATATCGACGCCGAGGGCATCCTGAACCTGTCCGCGCGCGACGAGGAGACCGGCCACCAGGTCACCACCACGCTCAAGGTGGGCAAGCGCAAGGACGGCGAGCGGGCCGAGCCCGCCAAGCCCCGCCCCCAGGACGCCGTGGAGACCCTCGACACTGCACCCTCGACCCCGCCCGCCCCGTCCCCCTCTCCCCTTCATCTCCCCGCTCCGTCCCTCGCCCGCGAGGTCACGGGTCCTCGGGCGGGGTCCATGGGCCCCCCGCCGGGCGCACCGCGCCCCCCGCCGACCGAGCGACCGATCCCCCGGCCCAGGCCACCCGACGCCCCCGCCGACGATGCCCAGGCCGGCCGTCCCCCCGGCCCACCCCGCGAGGGCGAGCGGAGATCGGAA
>JBFYZZ010000053.1:0-30411 GCA_041309225.1 Deltaproteobacteria bacterium
TCCCGTTGGCCGGGATCTCCTCGGCGCGGGGGTTGATGTCCGGATTCGTGTCGTCGCAGTCGTTGCCGCCCACCTCCGTGGCCCGGAAGCCGTCACCGTCCACGTCCTCCAGGTCGCCGCCTGAGCAGTCCTGGTCGATGCCGTCGTACGGGATCTCCGGCGCGTCGGGATGGATCTTCGGGTCGTCGTCGTCGCAGTCGTCCCCGTCCATGCAGGTCTCGACGATGTATCCGTCGCCGTCGTGGTCGAAATCCTCGTCCACGGATCCGTCGCAGTCGTTGTCCCGACCGTCGCACGCCTCGGGCGCACCGGGCCAGACCTGCGCGTCGTGGTCGTCGCAGTCCTCGTCCGAGAACCAACCGTCGCCATCCTCGTCGAGTACGGGGGGCGAGGTGTCGGGGTGCCCGGTGTCGCCGGGGGAGGTGTCGTCCGGGCCGGGACCGCCGGTGTCGTCGGGCTCGTTGTCGCACGCGACCGGGCCGAGGGCGAGGAGGGCGATGAAGAACGCGGGGGACGGGCGCATGGATGCCTCCGTGACCGGGCTGTGGGAAGGATACCATGGGACGGCCTCTGGACCGGGACGGACCCGGCGCTGACGGGCCCGAACCCGTGCTATGCTGCCGGCTGGAGACCCGCGCGGGAAGGGCCCCGACGGCGGCCGTCGCCGCCACCCCAACCCCCTCGGATGCTCCCATGAGGAGGGACCGTGATCCGCATGCCATCCTTCCCGGTGTTCGCCCTCCTGCTGGCCGCCTGCGGAGGGCCCGCCGACACGGCCGACCAGGGCGACCCCGACATCGCCGTCTCGCCGGATGCCCTGGTGTTCTTCGGCGTGGCCCTCGGGTACACCGAGTACGGGGTCGTCGAGGTCAGCAACGAGGGGGCCGGTACGCTGCACCTGGAGGCGATCCGGGTCACCGGCTCCTCGAGCTTCGACGTGACCGTGCCCGACGACACCGAGGTGCAGCCCCGAACCCTCCAGGACCTCGTGGTCCGGTACGTCGCCGCGAGCGACGAGGACGTGGCCACGCTCCAGATCGAGAGCGACGATCCCGACACGCCCCTGGTCGAGGTGGCCCTCACGGGCAGCACCGGCCCCGACCCCTACGTCGATGCCGACGGCGACGGCTTCACCCCCTCCGAGGGCGACTGCGACGAGACCGACGCCGCCGTCCACCCCGGCGCGAGCGAGGCCTGCAACGGCGTCGACGACGACTGCGACGGAGAGGTGGACGAGGACTACGATCGCGACGGCGACGGCTACCTGATCGTGACCTGCCTGGACGGCGACGACTGCAACGACGGGAACGCCGCCATCCACCCCGGGGCGACCGAGCTCGAGAACGGCGTGGACGACGACTGCGACGGCGCCATCGACGACGGGACCGGCGTCTACGACGACGACGGCGACTGCTGGTGCGAGAACCCCACCTGCACGGGCTCGATCCGGGTCGGTTGCCCCTCGCTCGCCGGCGGTGACTGCGACGACACGGATCCCGACGTCAACCCCGGAGAGTCCGACGTGTGCGACGACGGGATCGACAACGACTGCGACTCCGTCGTGGACGACGGCTCCGAGCCCGACGCCGACGGCGACGGCTGGCGGGTGTGCGAGGGCGACTGCGACGACGGTGATCCCACCATCAGTCCCGACACCCCCTGGTACCTGGACCGCGACGACGACAGCTTCGGCTGGTCGTTCACCTCGGTCCGGCAGTGCATGCCACCCGAAGGCTACGTCCTCGACGCGACCGACTGCTACGATCGCTCCTCCGAGGCCTACCCCGGAGCCACCGACTACTACTCCACCGATCGCGGCGACGCCTCCTACGACTACGACTGCGACGGGGCCGAGACCCCCGAGTACACCGCCACGTTCTCCTGCACGGGGACCTCGTGCGGTACGCACACCGACGGTTGGACCACGGGGACGCCCGCGTGCGGGGAGTCGGGCACCTGGGCCACCTCCTGCTACCGGTCCGGCGGATCCTGCGTCGCCTCCGGCACCTCGACCCGCACCCAGTCCTGCAGGTAGCGGGTGGGGCGCCCAGGGAACCCCGATCCGGATTCGGCCTCCGACGGGGCCGCACCCCCGGGGTACCGTTCACCGCCTTGTAAGCGCGAACCATGGGAGAGTGCAACGATGTCGGAGAACATCCGGAAGTGGACGCTCACGGTCTCCGTGGCCGTGCTGGCGGTAGCCGCCCTCCTCGGGGCGCTCGACCTCGTCGCGCCCGAGGCCCAGGCCCAGTCCTCGCCCCCCAGCGTGGTCTGCTTCTCCTTCACCGGACCGGTGAAGAAGTCCTTCAACGCGGAGAACATCCAGGCCTGGATGGACGGGCAGATCTCGATGGGCCGGGCCCGCTTCGTGAGCGTGGTCCAGCCCGTCGCGCCCACACTGTGCGCGTGGTAGGCGCCCGCCGCCCGGTGGCGAGCGATCCCAGGCCGGTGGACCCTACTCCCAGGTGGGCGTGTAGATCATCCGGTGCGTGCTGTCCCAGGAGTAGATGAGCTCTTCCTCGGGGTTGTAGGTCACCATCGAGTTGTAGGAATAGCTGTTGTACCAGGTGAGGCTGACCGTCGACGAGGTGCTGTCGGAGGTGTCGTAGGCGTAGTTGATCGTGGTCGGCGACGAGCTGTAACTGTTGACGGCGTACATGATGCCGCAGGCCATGAACGCGTTGCCGATGCCCGTCTTCCGGGTCGAATCCGTCTCCCACGTCTCGACGACGCTGAAGGAGTCGGGGTCGATGCTGCTGATGACCATCCGGCCCTCGTTGTCGGCCGTGGCGTAGAGCACCCACAAGCCCTCCTCATCGATCGAGAAATCGATGTCGGAGTAGCCACCCCACTGGTAGTGGTAGGTGTTCCGGTACCCCGCTCCGGTCAGGGAGAGGGTCGCGACCGTCTCCTCCGTGGCGATGTCGTACTGCACGAGGGTGTTGGAGCCGCCCAGATTGTAGTAGAGGTAGCCGTCGTAGACCACGGCGCCCGTGCCGTCGTAGGAAGAGGGCAGGGTGATGCGCGCGCTGACCGTGCGGGAGATGAGGTCCTCCAAGCTGGCGTACTCCACGAGCGTGGAGCCGGTGTAGCTGTCCATCTCCCAGTAGATGCCCTCGCCGAGCGTTTCCATGGGGTCGGACATCCACTGGCCGTAGGTCGAGCCGGACGCCACGAGGTTCGTGGGCGTCGAGACGGATGCGAGCTCGGAGCAGCAGCGGAGGATCAGGGGATCGGCGTCGTCGCAGTCGTCGTCGTTGGACACGTAGCCGGAGGGGGCGTAGCAGGTGACCGTCGAGACCGTCTCGTCGCCGTAGCCGTCGCTGTCGGAGTCGAGGTACCACTCCGTCACGTCGGCCGAGGAATCGGGGTCGATCACGTCGTCGCAGTCGTTGTCGAGCCCGTCGCAGTACTCGATCGCGCCGGGGTACATCGTGTCGTCGGCGTCGCCGCAGTCGTCGCCGCCGTAGTCGATGGAGTCGTAGCCGTCGAGATCGGCGTCGAAGTCGCTCCCGCCTGCGCAGTCCTCGTCCACGCCGTCGTACCAGATCTCGTCGGCGCCGGGGTAGGTGAGGGGATCGGCGTCGTTGCAGTCGAGGTCGTTGCCCGTCCAGCCCTCCGGGGGGCCCTTGGGGAAGTCGCACGACGATCCACGGACGTCGGGATCGCCGTACCCGTCGATGTCGGTATCCGCGTAGTAGAAGGGGGGGATGTCGTCGGTCCAGCCGTTGCAGTCGTTGTCGAGGCCGTCGCAGACCTCCTCGGCGCCCGGGTAGACGCCTGGGGTGTCGCGCGGGTTGAGGTCTGGGTCGTTGTCGTCGCAGTCGTTGCCCCCGGCCTCCACGGCCTTGAAGCCGTCGCCGTCCACGTCCACGAGATCGGCGCCGTCGCAGTCCTGGTCGATGCCGTCGTAGGGGGTCTCGGTCGCGCCCGCATGGATGCTCGAATCGGCGTCGTCGCAGTCGCCGAAGCAGGTGGCCACCCCGTCGGCGTCGAGGTCGAAGTCCTCGTCGGCGACGTTGTCACAGTCGTTGTCGAGGCCGTCGCACTCCTCGGGCGCGCCCGGGTACACGGCGTAGTTGTTGTCGTCGCAGTCGACGTCCGACGTGTAGCCGTCCATGTCCTCGTCTACCGGGGGGACCGCGGTGTCGTCGGGGCCGGTGTCGTCGGTGGACGTGTCGTCCGGGGTGGGGTTGCCGGTGTCGTCCTGGGGCTCGTCTCCGCAGGCGGAGAGACCGAGGGCGAGCAGGGCAACGCACAGGGGGAGGGAAGGGCGCATGGGACCTCCGAGGGTGTGGCCCGTGAAGGTAGCATGGGTTCCTCCCTGGGCCAACGGTCACGTCGCAGGGCCTCGCTGCGGAGAATGGCGCGGAGAGGGCTGCCACCGGCAGATCCGCGGTGGCGTCCGGATCGCGACCGAGCACCCCGTTCCGGGTCCGGCCCGGAGCCCCCGCGGCGCGGCGGGTGGGATCCCCGGCTTGACCGGCGCCTCGTGTCAACGGGAGAGTCGCCGTGCGACGTGTGCCGTCCTCGTCGGGCGGGCGCACGCACGGTCTTGCGGTTCCAGGAGGTCCGAACCGGGCGGTCGGGACGATCCCCGTCGAACTGCCGGGCCCGGCCGTGCAATAGCCGACAGGCCACCGGCGTAGGGGGGGGCACGCACGGAGGACCGGTGGAGCGCGGCGCTGCCGCCGGACCGTGCAGCCGGGCTCCCGTGGACCCGTTCCCCCTCCACGGACCAGGGAGAAGGAGCAGCGATGGGCAAGGCAGTCAGCAGGAACGCCTCCTGCGGCGGCGTGTACGGCGTGGGCCTGATCGGGGCGGCCGTGTACTACATCTCCACCGCCACCGGGTTCTGGGCGGGCGTGCTCGGCGTGCTCAAGGCCATCGTCTGGCCGGCGTTCGTCGTCTACGGTCTGCTGAAGCACATCGCGTCCTGAACCTCGGATCGCGGGCGATTCAGGGCCCCGGATCGGGGATGGCCTCGAGCTCCTGCATCAGGTCGCCGGACGAGGGGAGGCCGGGCGCTGGGGGCTCGTCGGCCTCCAGCATCCGGCGGACCTCGTCGGACGTCGGTGGGGCCTCCTCCCCCCGGCGGACCATCTCGACGGTGGAGGTGGTCAGGGCCGGAACGTAGGCGATCAGGACGACGCCCAGCCCGAGGACCAGGAGGAAGGGCACGGCCGTACGGTAGATCGCGACGAGGGGGCGATTGAACCGGAAGGAGGCCAGGAAGAGGTTCATGCCCACCGGCGGTGTGAGGTACCCGAGCTCGAGGTTCGCGAGGAAGATGATCCCGAGGTGCAAAGGGTCCAAGCCGAACGCGAGCCCCATCGGCGCGATGAGCGGAACCACCACCACGATGGCGGAGAAGACGTCCATCAGGCAGCCGACCACGAGCAGGAAGCCGTTGAGGAGCAGGATGAAGGCCAGCCGGCTCTCCACGTGGGCCTGCACCCAGTGGGCGGCATGCATCGGGATCTCGGCGTCGACCAGGTAGTTGGTGAACCCGAGCGCCATGCCGAGGACGACGAGCACGCCGCCGACGATGGTGGCCGTCTCGGCGAACAGCCGGGGGACGTCCGTCCGGAGGGACAGGTCCCGGTGGACGACCACCTCGGACACGAAGGCGTAGGCGGCGGTGAGGGCCGCCGCCTCCAGGATGGTCATGAACCCGCCGAAGATCCCGCCGATGATCAGGAACGGGATCGGGACCTCCCAACGGGCAGCCCACAGCGCGGACAGGGCGTCGCGGGGATCGAAGCGGGGTCGCGGTGTCCGGTGGACCAGGCTCGCGGCCAGGCCCGCCCCGGCCAGGAGGAGGACGAGCAGGACCCCCGGGACCAGGCCGGCGAGGTAGAGGTCGTCGATGGCTACGTTGGCCACGACGCCGTAGAGGATGACCGTCAGGCTGGGCGGGAACAGGAGACCGATGCTCCCCGACGCCGTGAGCAGGCCGATCGCGAAGCGTTCCGGGTAGCCGGCCTTCATGAGGATGGGTAGCAGGAGGCCACCCAGCGCCAGGATCGTGACCCCTGAGGCCCCGGTGAACGTGGTGAAGAAGGCGCAGACCAGCACGGCCGCTGCGGCCGTGCCGCCCGGGATCCAGCCGACCCAGGCCTGGAACAGCCGGACGAGGCGTTTCGAGGCCCCACCCTCGGCCAGGAGGTACCCGGCGAGGGTGAACAGCGGGATCGTGGGGAGGGTGGGGGAGGCCACCATCGCATACGTCTCCGCCGGCACCGACGAGATCGGCGTGGGGACGGGCTCCCCGAAGAAGAGGAGCATCGCGATCCCGCCGAGGGCGGTGAACAGGGGGGCCCCAAGGGCGACGGCGGCGAGGATGACCACGATGCCGGCGGTCGACGCCACGCCGCGGAGGTGGGGCGGGATCAGGGCCATGGAGGCCGCGAGACCCACCGCAAGCAACGCGGCGACCCGCCCCTTCCAGGTCGTGCTCCCGTGCCACGCGAGCCGGAACGCCATGACGAGGAACCCGAGCGGCAGCGCGCACTCCACCAGCCAGACCGGGATCCCTCCGGCGAGGGTCACGTGGGAGGCGCGCTCCGCGACGACCAGTTCGACGCTCGCCCAGGCCAGGAGGGCGGTGACCGCGGTGGAGACGGCGGCCGCGAGCCCACGGGTGATCCGGGCGAGGCGCGGCCGGCGCTCGAGGAGGGAACCGCTCGAGAGGGCCAGGTGCCGGCCGGCGCGCGCAGCCAGGCTCGCTCCGGCGAGGGCGATCCAGAGGTTCATGCTCTGGACGTAGACGCTCAGGCCTGCGACCCCCTGGCCGGTCACCCACCGGGCGACGGCGCCGGCCAGGGTGAGGACCACCATCGCACCCAGGAGGACGACGGAGAGCCCGCGCTCGGCGCGGAGCACGGCTCCGAGGACGGGCCCTGGACCGGTTGGATTCTCGGGTGGCAAGGGGCGTTCCTCGATGGACGCGTGCGAATCGGTCCGATCCGGAGGGGAGGATCGATCAGTGCGTGGTCCGGTACTCCTCGACGGAGGCCTGGGTCATGTCGAAGATGTCCGTGGGTACGACCTTGGCGCGGATGTACGGGTACAGCGACCGCGCCCTGGTCTCCCACTGGGCCTGGGTGGCGGCGTCCACCTGGACGACCTGGAGCCCGTACTTCTGCATCACGGGAACGGCCTTCCGATCCTGGCTCCGCACGTCGTTCTTGAGCCCTTCTCCCAACTCGCGGGCGGCCTGGAGGAGGGGTGCGTGGAGTTCGGCCGGGATCTGGTCCCACATGGCCCGGGTGATCACCGTGCCACCCACCAGGGGCGCCCAGGGCACGTCGAGCATGTTCGGGGCCAGGGCGAACCACTGCATGGAGAGCGCGGCCAGGGGAGGGGCTGGAAAGGCCTCGACGAGCCCGCTCTGGAGGGAGGGGAGGACGTCGGTCGATGCCAGGACCACGGGGCTGAACCCGGCCTTCCGGAAGACCTCCACGGCGTTGGCGTCGCCGTCCCAGGCGTAGATCTTGACGCCGGACGCGTCGGCCGGCCCGCGCACGGGCTTCTTGGAGAAGAGGCGCGCCCATCCCGCCTCCCCCCAGTTGAGCGCGATGAAGCCTCGTTCCAGGAGACGGGCGTCGAACGTCGGGGTCATACGGTCCATCACGAAGTCGAGCTCTTCGTAGGACCGGATGAGCATGGGGGTGTTGATCACCTGGGGAGCCGGGTCGATGTCGAGGATGCCCAGGTTGGTCATGGCCGCCGCGTGGATCTGGCCGATGCGCATCTTGCGCACCATCGCGCCCTCGTTCCCCAGGACGGCGCCAGCGTAGATCTTCACGGTGACCCGGCCGCCCGAGAGCTGGTTCCAGCGGTCGGCCATGATGCGGAGCGAGTTGTACCAGGTGGTGCCCTCGGGCGCGATGGTGCCGAGCTTGACCACGATCGGGGCCGCCGCGCGGGACGTCCGCCCGGCCGGGAGCCCCAGGAGGACCAGGGCCGCGAGGAGGCCAATCCCTCGGAGCCACCACGAGCAACGTCGCGTCATTCGCCCTCCGATCCGAGGAACAGGTCGTCGGCGTGGTCCAGCAGCCAGGTCGCCCGCTGTACCGCGTACTCGTGGGCGAGGGCCTCCTCGGGGAACGGCTCGACGTCCAGGGCCTGGTGGAGGAGCGCCTCGAACGCGTCGCGATCCTGCTCGGTCACGCTCACCGACGTGGCCAGGGCCAGGTAGGGCGAGGCGCGTCGGCCCCCGGACAGCGCCACCGCCCGGGCAAAGTGGGCGCGTGCCCGCTCGATCCCCCCCGGCTCCGGAAGGGAGGGTTCCAGGCTGATCAGGGCCTCGTGGACGGAGCCGCGATCCCAGTCCTCCCAGAGGGCGAGGGCGCGGTGGAGGAGGCTCGCGGCCACGGGCAGCTGGCCGATGACCTCGGGATCCTCCTTGGACAGGGAGATCTCGGAGAGCCAGGCGGCGCCCGTCCAGTAGAGGAGAGGGACGTCGCTCGCCTCGGTGTCGGCCATCGTGCCCTCCGGATCGTCGAGCACGTGGACCGAGAACCCCGGGTGGGCGAGGTCCATCCCCTCGAGGCCGTACCGCCGCGCCCTGCGGAGGAGCCGGCGCGCCCTCTCCAGGCCGGCGCGCCAGGCGCGGAAGTCGTCGTACTTCACCCGTTCGGCGGGGAACTGGGCCATGACCACCGCGTACTGGGTGAATCCCGAGACGAGGGCGAGGTGCAGGCCGGGATGGTCCGGGGAGGCGTCGTGGAGCGTCTCCATGAGCTTGAGCGCGAAGGGGAGGGCGTCGCCGACGAGGACGAGATCGTCGTCTCGGGAGAACGATGAACCGGTCGAGGAGGACAGTTCGTCGGCGAGCGCGTCCACGGCCATCCGCCGGATGGAACACCCGGCGAGCGGCGCGAGGACGAGGAGCGCGGCTGCTGCCAGCACGTTCCATGGACTTCGGGGGAGGTTCATGGCGGCAGCTTGCCCCCTCCGGCGGGCGCCGTCAAAGGGGGAGCGCGGATTGACACGGGCTCGGTGTCGCACCTACAGTTCCCCCATGCCGCGCCCAGCGCCGCGAACCCCGGGACCGACGGAAGTGTGTCCGGACGGGATCCGGGGTGGGACGACGGGTCCTGCAGACGAGCCCTGGACGAGACGGCGTTGAAGCGCACGACCTGGGCCGCGGTGCTCCTCGTCGTGGGGCTGGCGACGGCGGCGCGGACCTTGCGGCCGCCGCTGGACTACGCCGTGGGGCACTGGCTGCTCGACGACCGCCACGGGCTGGTGCCGCGGGGGCTCCTCGGGTCGGTGCTCTCCCCGTTGTGGGCGTTCAAGACCGGGGAGGAGATCGCCTGGGGCATCGACCTCCTCGCGGTGGGCGTGCTCGTCGCGCTGCTGGCGGCGCTCGCGGCGCTCCTGTCACGAGTGGGGCCCGGGCCGGGCCCGCGGGCCGCGGCCCTGGCCGCGATGACCTCGGGGTGGGTGGTCTTCGCGGGGCACACCGTGGGGTACCTCGACCAGCCGGTGGCCCTGCTCGTGCTGGGCGCGGTGGCCGGGATCGGAACCCGGTGGCGGCACGCAGCGGCACTGCTGCTCGTGCCGGCGGTGCTGGTCCACGAGATCGCCGCGTTCTTCGTCCCGATGGTGTTGGCCCTGACGGTGCTCGCGGCTCGGGATCGCCGCGCCGCGTGGGTGGACGCCGCCTGGGTGGTGGGGCCGGTCGCGATCGCGACGGGCGCGTTGTGGCTCGCCGTCCGCCGGGTGGATCCCGGAGCGCCCGCGGCGCTGGAGGCGGCGATCGCGGCGAGCGGGGCGGTGAACCCGCACGTGGCGCCTCGCGTGCTGCACGCCCTCGGGCAGGCGATGGTGGGGGGCGTGACGGTGCCGCTCGGCGCGGCGCTGGGCAACCTCGCCCGTCCGGCCGTGGCCGTCGTCGTGCTGCCCCCGACGGTCCTCCTGTGGGGGTGGACCGTCGCTGCGCTGTGGCGGAAGGACCGGCGGGCCGCGGTCTACGTGCCGCTCGCGTCGCTGGCACCCCTCGGGATCCACCTCCTGGGGTCGGACGCGGCGAGGTTCACGCTGCACGTGGTGCTGCTGGCGGCGGTGGGCCTGGCCGGGATCACGCGTGTGGCGGCGGTCCCGGGATCCCAGATCGGGGCAATCGCCGCGCTGGGGGTGATCGCCTGGAACGTGGCGATGGAGGTGCCGTTGATGGAGGGGGCGCAGGATCGCGGGGGCGTGCTGTGGCCGAGGGGGACCCCCACCGCCTCGACGTTCGGCCAGTGCACCGATGCGTTCGAGAACGCGGGCTTCGAGCGCGGGGAACTGTCGGGGTGGACGGGGACCGGATTTGCGGTCCGGACGGCCGCGGTGCGGCGGATGCGGTCGCCTGCGGGCACCGTGGGCCGGTTCTACGCGACGAGCCTCGCCAGAAAGGGGGAGCGGGGGACGGGGGAGCTCCGATCACCTCCGTTCGTGCTCGCCGGGGATGCGCTGCTCGTCGCGATCGGGGGGGAGGGGCGTGCGCGCCTGGAGGTGGGGGGCGAGGTGTTGGCTCGGGCGACCGGCGACGGCGGGGAGGACCTGTCTGCACTGGCCTGGCGCATCCCGTTGCGGGTGCGCGGTGCCCTCGGGGTGGCGATCGTGACCGACGACTCGCCGGAGGGGCACGTGAGCGTGGATGGCCTCTGTTGGGCCGGCGGGGCAGGCGCGCACTGATCGACGCAAGCCGGTCAGCGTGAGGAGGTCGACGCCTCGCGGAGGACCGTTTCCACGGGACCGGCGAGCGCCCGGGCGAGCTGGAGGTGCCCCTCCCGGCTCAGGTGGACGGGGTCCACGAACCACTCGCGGGGGGGGACACCCTGCCCCTCCCGGCGGGCGATGGCGTCGAAGTCCACGAGCACGGCCCCCCGCTCCTCGGCCACCTCGCGGGTCGCCTGGACGATGTCCGTGGTGGCCCGGATGGGGAACGGATCGAGGTCCCGCGCTCGCCGGAACGCCTCGGCCGCGCGGGGATCCCGCGGGAACAGCAGCTGGCCCTGGAGGTAGAGGAGGTCCGCGCAGTCCGGCCGGACGCGGAGGCCCGCCTCCACGTTGTCGAGGGTGAGCGCCGGCACCTCCATCCCGAGGTGCCAACCGTTCGGCTCGAGCACGCCCGCATCTTCGGGGACCAGGTCGGGGCAGGAGGGCATGCTGGGAGTGGCGACATCGTCCCCGACGATCGTGACCAGCACCGCCTCCGCCCCCCCCGCGTGCGCGATGCGGACCGTCTGATCCAGGTTCTGACGGTACAGTACCTCCGCCATGACGATCCGGGCCCGCTCCACGGCACGGTTCGGGTGCCGCTCGTCGTGTGGAAACGGCGCGACCTGCCGGTTCGTGGACGCAGCGAGCCGTTCCAGCAGGTGGAACAGGTGGAACCGATAGAGGGCGGCCCGGACGCGGGCGGCCGTGGCGGATCCGAGGTCGCCGTACAGGCTCAGGAACGTGAGGTTCCCGATGTCGTTGTGACCCTGGAAGCTGATCACCGCGTCGGGCTCCAGCATCATGGCCTGCTCGACCACCTCCCGCACGCCGCCGCTGTCGAACACGGGACGACCCAGGTTGATCACCTCGGCCTGCACCCCCCGCTCGTGGAGCAGGCCCTCGAGGACCGCCGGGAACTCCTGGACCGCCGGCAGGCGGCTCCCGGCGCGCACCGTGGACCCCCCGACGCACAGCACGCGGGGCCGGCCGGGCCGACTCCGGAGCGGAAAGGGTGGGATCGCGTCGCTGCGTTGGAAGAGGGGGAAGACGAAGTCGTTCCGGACCTCGAAGAGCGGCATCGAGAAGTCCCACACCGTGCGGACCATGAGGGGGGGAGGGGACGGCCCCAGGACCAGGCGGAGCACCCCCTCCACGAGAGCGAGCAGTGCGACGGCGAGGAAGAAGCCCAGCCCCGTCCGCCCGAGGGCGCCGGCCAGGCGGCGGGCGAGGGTTCGGCGACCGGGGCGTGGGGAATCGGAGGAAACCAACTGAGCCTCCTGGCGTCGCGGACCTACAGCGCCGGGCGCCCGGCGTCCACTACCCGGAGGCCCGTCCTGGAATACATGGGGACCGCCACCGAGGGCCGCTCCTCTGCGGAGCCGGAGCCCATCGGCGGCCGTACCGGATGGAGGAAGTTCGATGAGCCGCGACGTGCTGGGCCTGATCGTCTCGTTCGCCTTCGTCTTCCTGGTGATCGGCCTGTCTCGCCCCCTGGAGAGGAGGGGCAAGGAGGGTTCGCGCAAGTTCGTGCACGTGATGGTCTCCAACTGGTGGATCATCGCCATGGTCTTCTTCGACAGCCCGGGATTCGCCGTCGTTGCACCCGCCGTCTTCGTCGTGCTGAACTACCTCTCCTACCGCCTCGGCCTCTTCTCCTCGATGGAGCGCCACGAGGGCCGTCGCGACCTGGGCACGGTGTACTACGCGATCTCCCTGGTGGTGCTGAGCCTCCTGACCTTTCGGCAGGGCGCGGCACCGTACATCGGCGCGGTCGGCATCCTGATCATGGGCTGGGGCGACGGCCTCGCGGCCGTCGTCGGGAAGCGGTACGGCACGCGGAAGGTGACGATCTTCGGTGCGACCCGCTCGTTGCAGGGTTCGCTCACGATGTTCGTGGTCTCGTTCGTCGTCTGCTTCGTGATCCTGTCCATCTACGACCCGGCACAGGCCCTGCTCGCCAGCCTGACGGTCGCCGCGGGCGCCACGATCGCCGAGGCGCTCACGCCCCTGGGCTTCGACAACCTGACCGTGCCGCTTCTGTCCTCGGCCCTCTACTACGCCCTGTTCTTCCCGGGATCCCCTTGAACGGCCTCGTCCTCGCGCTGGTCGCGGCCGGCCTGACCCTGCTGCTCGCCTGGAGCGTGCGGCGGAGGTCGCTCACCCGCAACGGTGCCGTGGTGGCCTTCGCCATGGGGCTGGGCCTCCAGCTCCTCGGCGGCTTTCCGTTCCTGGTGCCGCTGCTCGCCTTCTTCCTCTCCTCGACGGCGATCACCCGGTACAAGAGGGAACGGAAGGCGGCCATCGAGAAGCGGCTCCACGCCCGGACGGGCACCCGTGACTGGGTCCAGGTCGTCGCCAACGGTGGTCCCGGCGTGCTCGTCGCCCTGCTCCATCCGTGGATCCACGAGCAGTGGGTGGTGGTCACGCTCTTCACGGTCTTCGCCGCCTGCAACTCGGACACCTGGGCCTCTGAGATCGGGGTCTTCTCGCGGAGGCCGCCGGTCTCCATCGTCCGGCGGGTCGTGGTCGAGAAGGGCCTCTCCGGTGGGGTCACCGTGCTGGGGACATCCTTCGCGTTGCTCGGCGCGATCTTCATCGCCCTGATCTACGCGGCCATGCACCTGGACGATCCTCGGCTCGGCGTCCACGTGGCCGTCGTCACGGGTTGTGGGCTGCTGGGCTCCCTCGTCGACAGCATCCTCGGGGATCTCGTCCAGGCCAAGTACCGCTCCCGCACGCGCGGCACCCTCACCGAGAAACCCTTCGAGGACGGGATCGCCAACGAGCGGGTCGCCGGGGTCGCCTGGATCGACAACGACGTCGTGAACTTCCTGAGCCCCTCGGTCGCCGCCATGGTCGCCGCGCTCCTGGTGGCGTGAGATCGCAGGGTCGCCGGCGTCAGCCCTCCGTAGCGAGGTACGCGACGCTGCCGACCACGGCCGCGAGGACCGCGAGCGCCGCCATGGGCACGCCCGGGTGGAAGGGATGGAGCCCGAAGGCGGCCACGGCGGTCACCGCGTCGGCGAGGAACCTCCCGCCCGGTGCCCACAGGAAGGCCACCGCACCGCCGAGGAGCCCGGCAGCGAGCAGGATGGGCGCTCGTGGGTCGCACCGGGGCCGGAGCGGCGGCAGGGCCTGGACCACCCGGTCGGTGAAGCCGTCGTCCGGGATCGGAGCGGCGGTCGCCTCGAGGACGTCGTCGAGCCAGTCGGTGGGGTCGGTCATGTGGTCACCTGGTCTGCCCACGCCCCCAGCGCGCGCCGGAGCTTCTCCTTGCCGCGAAGGACGTGGGTCTTGACGGTCGGAACTGGGCAATCGAGGATTCCGGCGATCTCCTCGCGCGTGGCGTCCTCGCCGTAGGCGAGTGTGAGCACGGCGCGTTCGGCGGGGGAGAGGAGCACCATGGCGCGCTCGAGGTCGAGTCGCAGGGCCGCCCGACCCGCCGGTCCGGGGACGACGGTGGTGGCGAGGTCCGCCTCCTCCAGCGGATCCTCGTGCTTCTTCTCCAGCGAGTTGAGGAAGACCCGCCAGGCGATCCGGCAGACCCAGGGCCGGAACGCCCCGCCGTCGCGCAGGGCGGCCAGGCCGCGCCAGGCGCGCAGGAAGGTCTCCTGCGCGAGGTCGTCGGCCCGGGCCGCGTCCTCGCAGGCGAGCCGACGCAGAAGGTGGCGGACGAGCGACTGGTGCCGCCGGACGAGTGTGGCGAACGCGTGCCGGTCGCCGAGGACCAGCACGCGCTGCACGAGGACCGCGTCGGCAGGCTCCACGGCCGCTACGGCGCCCGGGTCGCGGTGTCCCGACGGCGCTCGATCCACCAGTAGAGGAGGTAGCCCAGGCCGAGGAACAGGGGGATGAGCCCGAGGGTCGCCACGCCCGGCTCGTCGGAGGCCACGGCCAGGAAGAAGAACACGGACGCCAGGCCGAGGGCCGTGAGGAGGATGCCCCGGCGCAGGTCGGATCGGGGCGGGGTGGGCGGGACCAGCAGTTCGGAGGGGATGGATCCGCCCCTCTCCACGATGAGGCGGGCGATCTCGCCGCGGCTGCGGGCCTGGCGGGCCTTGAGCACCATGGGCAGGGCGATCACGAAGGCCAGGAAGAGGAAGAACGTGACGGGTACGATCACGTCCTCGGGGCCGGAGACGTCCGGCTCCCCTCGACGGTCCACCAGGATCTCGGCGATCCCCTCCGCCTCGATTTGCTCCTGGATGGCGGCCTCCAGCGTCGTCGCCTCGGGAGGGGCGGGCGGCGCGGCGACCTCCGTGGCCGGGACGGCCACGGGGACCTCCGCGGCCGTTGCGGCGTCCGGGGTTGCCTGGGCGAGCGCGGACGTGGGGAGGAGTGCGAGCAGCGCGCCGAGCACGGCCGCGCGGAGGGGGAGGAGGGGGGTCATCGTCGTTCACCGGGTGGGGTTCACCCATGAGACAGGGCGAGCAGCCCGTTCGGATTCAACGGTTCGAGAGGATGCGTATCCCCGGACGCCCACGGGACACCCGGCCCGGCGCGCACGGCTCGGTGGATCGGGTACATTGGGGTGTCGAGGATCCGCGGGGTCCCCTGGCGGAAGGAGGCGCGGGTGACGATCGCATGGCTGGCGTTCCTGGTCCTGCCCAGCGCGTGCGGCCCGGACGTGGATCTCCCTGCGGGGTGGGAGGAGGCCGTCTGGATCGAGGACTTCATCCAGTACGAGTGCGACGGCTCCCCGAGCACCGACGACTGGGTGTCCACGGTGATCGCCTCGGCCATCCAGCCCGGCCTGCGCGTGATCGGCGACGACCTGCCCTTCCGCTGCGAGCAGGACGTCGAGGGCTTCTACCGGGTGAGCGGAGAGGCCGTGGACGTGCTCGTCCAACCCGTGGAGATGGACCCCGACGAGGTCGCCAGGTGCGACTGCCTGTACCGGATCGAGGCCGGCATTCCCGAGGCCCCGCCGGCCACGGTGACCCTCTACCGGCGCTGGGACAACCTGAACGTCCCGAACCGCCCTGTGCTCGTGGGATCGATCCGGGTTCCCTAGACGGGAGCACCCGGCGATGTGCCCATGCCCCGGACCTCGACTCCGGGTGCTCGTCGCTCCGGAGTCAGGAGGTGGGAGGGGCGAAGAGGCCGGACGCGATCGAGGTGTCGATGGTGGGGACCACGGAGGAGTACACGACGAAGAATCCCACGAGGGCGATGATCGTGGCGAAAGCGATCGCAACGGACTTGAGCATGACGTCTCCCTTCCTTTCGGGGTCCCGCCTCCCGGGGGTGGATACCCGGGCGACGGCGACGGGGGGCTGCCAGTGAGATGGCCCAGGGGAAGGGATCGTCACGTCGCACCCGTCCGGTGCAGCGGCCCGGCGCGTCAGGGACCGGTGCCCCGTGATAGGCGGACCAGAGGAGGTGCCTGATGCTCTGGACGATCCTCGTGGTGCTCTTGGGATGTGGGACCGACGCCGAGACCGGCTCGGGCGTGGACATCGTCGCCGACGGCGGGGTGTGCGAGTGCCCGGACAAGGGGCCATGCATCTGGAACGGGCAGGGACACGACGGGATCCCGCTTGTGTCCGTGGCGTTCTCGGACGGGGCCGTCCGTCCGGCCCCGCAGTGGACGATCCAGCCCACGGGCGAGTTCAAGGTGGACTGTGGCATGGATGAGGGCCTCACTGTCTCGGTGCGCTGGATCCCGTAGGCCCGCGCCCGCTCCGCCCCCGGGATCGGGAGCGGCATGATGTCCTCCGCCCGTCCCCCCCCACCCCGATCCTGGTTCGAGGCCGCCGCCGTCGGCCTCCTCCTCGCGGGATTCCTCGCGCTCAAGACCTACGGGCTCCAGGCCGAGGCCGGCGACGAGAACATCTACTTCTACATGGCCTGGCGGGTTGCCGAGGGCCGGCTCCCCTACCGCGACTTCCTCTTCGCCCACCCGCCGCTCCACCTGGTCCCCGCCGTGCTGGTGGCGCTCGCGGTCGGCCCGAGGCTCCTGGCGTTCAAGGCTATCGCGATCCTCTCCGCGGCATGGATGGGGATCGCCACCTGGCGGCTCGGCCGCCGTACCGGCCGGCGCGCCGAGGCTGTCGCGGCGATGGCGATCCTCCTCTTCTCCTACGACCTGCTGCGCGCCTCCTCGCACTTCACGGGCGCGGTCGAGGCGGTGGCGCTCCTCGCCACCGCGCTCTGGCTCCTGACCGCCGGCCGGCCGGCCATCGCGGGGGTTCTCGGCGCCTGCGCCGTGGCGACGGCGGTCTACACGCTGCCCGGCGTGCTGGCGGCGGGCCTGTGGGCCTGGGGCGTCGGGGGGGGACGCGCGGCCCGCCGGTACGCGGTGGGTTTCGGCGTCCCGTTCATGCTCGTGCATCTCGCCGGGCTCGCCGTCGCGGGCGGTGCGTTCCTGGAGCAGGTCTACGGCTACCACCTGCGGAAGCCTGCTTCGGGCCAGCCGACCTGGACGGTGTTCCTCCAGCTCGCGTTCCACGACGTCGTGCTGTTCGCAGGGTCCGTGGCGGCGCTCCCGCCCCTGTGGGCGGCCGCGAGGCCACGGGTGGCGGATGGAGAGGGGTGGCGGGGTGTCCTCGCCGACGCGCGGTCGGGGGTACCCGTGCTCTGCCTGGGCGTGGCCGTGGCGGGAGCGGCTCTCCTCCTCTCGCTGGGTCGCCTCCATCACTTCTACTTCCTGATCCTCTTCCCTCCGATGGCGGTGCTCGCCGCGTGGGGGACAGGCGACGCGATCCGCACCCTCGCCGCGCGTCTTTGCGCGAGCCCCCGGCCACGTGCGCCGTGGCGGCCGGCCCTGCTCGCGCTCGCCGTCCTGGCCGTCGCCGTCGCGTACCAGCCGCGGATGGAGCGGTACCTGCCGTACTACGCCGCCGAGGTGGCGAGGGGAGGGGAGATCCGTCACTACACCTGGCGCTCGTCTCCCTGGCTCGGCCCGCTCGACGGCGTGGTCCGACGCCTGTGCTGGTCCGACGAACGGGTGCTCGGGGCACGGGCGACGGGCGTCCGCTGCTACCTCTGGCACGAGTCGGTCGCCCTCGCCATCGCGGACGAGATGGCCGCGTGGGTCGCCGCGCACACGGCCGACGAAGACACCCTCTTCGGCGACTCCGGCACGGCGCCCCTGGTCGCGCTCCTCGCCCACCGACGGCTCGCCGGGGACGTCGCCGACACCAACGCCCTGGTCTTCCGCTCGGGCCTGGTGTCGGCCGCAGCGACCATCCGCCGGGTGGACACGCCCGACCTCGTCTACGTGCTCTTCGGCCTCGGCAAGGGGCTCCACAACCTCCCCGAGTTCCGTGCCTGGGCCGACGGCGGCTTCGACGAGGAACGGCGCTTCGAGGACCCCCGCCAGGGCACCTGGGTGCTTCTGCGGAGGCGTCCGCCCTGAGGCGCCCCACCACGCGATCGGCGTGCTATGGTGGGTGACCGTTCCGGAGGTCCGTCCCATGTCCTTCCTGCCCTTCCGATCCCAGGCTCGAGTCGCTCGCGTGTACGGTCCGGGTGCCCTCCTCCTCCTCCTGGCGCTCGTGTCCTGCTCCGGATCCGACGAAGGTTCCAAGTCGGGAGACTGTCGCGACGGCGCCGACAACGACGGCGACGGTCTCTTCGACTGCGACGACGACGGGTGCGCCGGGTCGCCGGACTGCGAGGAGGCCGACACGGATACCGACACCGACGCCGACACCGACACCGACACCGATGCCGACGCGGACGCGGACGCCGACGCGGACGCCGACGCGGACGCCGACACCGACGGTGACACCGACGTCGACATCTCCATCACCAGCGTCGAGCCCTCGTTCGGCAGCACGGCCGGTGGGCGGGACGTCGTCATCGAAGCCACCCCGCTCGACAGCAGCGCGGTCGTGAAGTTCGGCAGCCGATCCGCCGGCATCCAGAGCCTGTCCTTCGACGAGGTCGTGGTCACCGCGCCCGCCATGGCGGACGAGGGCCCCGTGGACATCACGATCACCACGGACGACGGTGAGGGCACCGCCGAGAACGCCTTCACCTACTACCAGGACGGTGCGGGCCTCGCGGGGGCCGTGGGCTGGTTCGCCTGGTACCAGTACCTCGGCGACTACTGGAAGGACCCCGAGGACTTCGGCGACGCCTGGACCACCTTCATCGAGCCCGCCGACTTCTACCTCTGGGACTGGTACGCGCCGGCGGTCGATACCTGCTACAACGGCGTGTACGACGGTGCGACCGACATCTACCCGCTCGAGACCGGCGCCACGCGCGTGACGCTCACGTCGGGATCCGTGTCGGTCCGCCTCAACTGGGACGACGGTTCGGGCTCGTTCACGACCTCCTCGGACCTCACCTCCTCGAGCTACGTCCAGAACGCCACCTACGACCTCGAGGAGCTCACCAGCCCCACCTTCGCCAACTTCGAGGTGCCCGGGTACTTCCGCACGCCCAGGTCGTTCTCCCTCTACTCGCCGGACCTCTCCGACGACGTTCCGCCCACCTTGTCGCGCAGCGAACTCTCGTTCACGTGGAGCGGCTCGGGCGGGGACGTCATGCTGCTCGAGCTCTACATGTTCGACGCGTACAGCGGCAGCCTGGACCAGGACGTCTACTGCGTCATGCGCGACGACGGAGCGTTCTCGGTGCCCAGCTCCATCTGGGACACCTACCCCTCCGACGAGGTGGTGTACGTGTTCCTCCACCGCATGCTCATGGGATCGGCCACGCTCCCCTACAACGACGCCGACAGTCGCATGGTCGGCAGCTACGGCCTCGTCGGCGCCTTCTTCACTCCGTGAGGTCGCCGCCCCCGGTGAGCGACTCCTCCTCGTACATCCAGGTGGTGTCGTACATGGAGGGGAACCACGCGAGGCGGTAGGCCCCGGTCCATCGGGCGCAGGACAGGCGCCAGCGCTCCTCGCCGCCGGGGTAGCTCACCTCCGATACGAAGATCCCGCCGGTCCCGCTGACGAAGGCGAAGCTGTCGCCATGGGGCAGCAGGACGGCGTTGCCGCCGGATTTGGTGAGCCAGCGGGCGCTCGGTTGCGCATCCCGCCCGCCGTAGGTGAAGCGGATCGTGGCCAGCCTCGAGGACTCGTCGATCTCGTACTCGACCACGCGGCTGACCTCGCCCTTCGGGTCGACGCTCTGGTGGCTCCCGTTGTCGAAGAGGAGGAAGCGGGTTCGGCTCCCCGAGCGATCGAGGATCTCCGGGGCGTGTGGGTTGACGGGCCAGCCGCCGGTTGGCAGGTCCTGAGGTTCCGACGCGTCGAGATCGTCCACGAGCCGGAAGTCCCTCCCCTGCCCGAAGCTCCAGTCCACGCGATCGCTGGCCACGTCCACGCGGGCGATGCCGTCCACGATGTTGCGCTCGAGCCAGAAGAACTGGGTACCGTCTCCGTCGACCCCGTGAACGATGGCGTTCGCGGTGAAACAGGCAGGTATACCCGGGCAGTCGAGCGCGGGGTCGATCGCGAGGCCGTCGCCGGATTGACCGAAGCTGTGCCAGTCCCAGAGGACCTCGCGGATCGCCGGATCGTAGACGACGATGCCCGCTCCGGCCTGCTTGCCCACGCCCGTGATGGCCTCGAAGGAGACGGTCAGGAACGCGATGGCTCCGGCCCAGGGGCCCTGGGTGATCGGGATGACGTCGTGGCCGTCGATGAACTCGTGCCGAAACCGGGTGCCCGTGAGGTCGGAGATCCTCACGACGGAGGTCACCCGACTCGCCGCGTCCAGGACGACGAGTTCGTCGAGGTTCGCGCCTCCCACGACGAACGAGCCGTCCGGCAGGGGCCGGAGAAACAGGGGGCGCTCGATGTCCGGCAGGGAGAACGCCCAGATGGGGCGCCCGGCGCGGTCGAGGCAGAGGATCGCGCGGTCCTCGGGTACGCCGGCCGGGATGCAGACCGCCTCGTCCGGATTCCCGGGAGGTCCGCCGTCGGAGGACGTGGCCGTGCACCCGGCCCAGGCGGCGGGGAGGGGCGGCGTGGCGACTTCGAGCCGGGCCACCGCCACGCGCCGATCGTCCTCGACGGCGTCTACCTGCACGAGGACCGGGGTGCCCGCGGGGATCCCCAGCACCTCGAACTCGTGGGTGCCGGCCTCGGCCGCTCGGGGAGGCAGGACGCGGTCCGACTCCCCCTCGCCGGCGTAGCGCACCTCGAGCGCCGTCTCCCTCGAGCAGGTCGCCGTCACCAGCACCCCGAAGGGGTTGTGCTCCATGATCCGGGCCTCGGCGGCGCACGGGGCGCCACCCTCGGGACCGGTGTCGTCCGCTGGCCCGCAACCTGAGGCCAGGCCCAGGACCAGCGCTGCACCCAGCGGGTACCCCGGCGCGGGGACGGGCACGGGCAGTGCGGGACGGGAGGACGGCCGGACGCGCATTCCGCCACGCTATCGCCGTGCGCCGTGGAACGAAAGACCCCGGCGCCCGGCGACGGTGCACCGGACGTACGCATCGTCCTCAACGACGCCTTGCGCATTGACAGCCCGGGGGCCGGGTGGCACGTTCCCGGTGCGTCCCGGAGGCCCCGTGCAGAGCCTGATCCTCCTCGTCCTGCCCCTCCTCGCCTGCCCTCCCC
Organism: Deltaproteobacteria bacterium; assembly: GCA_041309225.1. Lineage (GTDB taxonomy): Bacteria > Myxococcota_A > UBA796 > UBA796 > JAFGLY01 > JAFGLY01. Next base: position 21,246 of record JBFYZZ010000053.1, read on the forward strand.
TGTACGTGGACACCGGGTACGGCGAAGCCGACTCCGACGCCGACTCCGACGCCGACTCGGACACCGACGCGGACGCCGACACCGACGCGGATGCCGACACCGACCCCCCGACGTGGTACCTCGGCGACGTGGTCGAGTCCCTGGTCTACGTGGAGTGGAACCAGCCCGCGGACGCGACCGCCCGCGTGGAGTGGAGCGTCGAGGAGGGCGTCTGGGAGCAGGGCCCCGACCGTGTCCTCACCGCCGGTCCCCGGGAGGACCTGATCCTGGGCATCCCCTACGAGACGGAGGCCCGCGTCCGCGTGGTCTACGACGTCGACGGGAGCGGCGACACCTCCCCGGAGGTCACCGTCGAGACCGGCGATCTCCCGCCACACCTCCCGGTCCCGGAGCTGCTGGCCTCGATCCCGGAGCTCCAGGTCCCCACCGGCCGGTGGCTCCTCGGCTCGATCAACACCAACGAAGGCGGTTGGACCTCCGGCGAGTACTGGATGTTCATCGTCGACCGCGAGGGGCGGATCGTCTGGGCCCGCCAGGGCGAGTGGCCCCACTACACCGACTACCTCCACGTCTCGAAGGACGGTGACATCCTCTGGGACGTCTCCACCTACTGGTCGGCCTGGGACAATGGCGCCGCCTCGGTCATCCACCGCATGAAGATCGACGGGGTCGTCACCGAGACCTGGCCGGCCCCCGGCATGCATCACTGCTTCGACGAGTGGCCCGACGGCTCGCTGGTCTGGGGCGCCGCCCACGCGGGTTCCGAGCAGGTCCTCCGCCGGGACCTCGAGACCGGAAAGGTCGAGGTCCTCTGGGACTGCGCGCCCTTCTACGCCAGGGAGGGCCTGACCGACTGGTGCCACTCCAACTCGATCTTCCGCGACCCGGACACCGGCAGGCTCCTCCTCTCCTTCCCCACCGCCTACACCTTCGTCCTGGAGGTGGATCCGGAGACCCACGAGGAGTTGCGCTGGTTCGGCCACATTCCCGGCGCCTGGGGCTTCGATCCGCCCGACTCGGCCTTCTGGTACCAGCACGGCGTCACCTGGACGCCCGACCGGACCCTCCTCGTCTCCTCCAAGGTCGCCGACGGCGACGACGAGGGCGTGGTCCGCGAGTACCGCGTGGACGAGGCGACCTCGACCCTGGTCCAGGTCTGGACCTTCGGCGCGGGCGACGGCATCGACGCCTACCGCGCCGGCGAGGCCCATCGCCTGGAGAACGGGAACACGCTCCACAACACCGGGACCACCCCGCGGATCCGCGAGATCACTCCCGACGGCGACGTGGCCTGGGACCTCGCCTTTCCCGGCTTCCGACTCCTCGGCCGGACGGTCTTCGTCGAGGACCTCTACGCGCTCGCGCCGGAGTCCTTCCGGCGGTAGGTCCCGCGCGGGGTCAGCGGGCGGCGCAGGTCTGGACGAGCGTGTTGGACGCCATCATCTCGTCGGTCTCCACCCAGGGCCGCTCCTCCACCCAGTCGCAGACCCGGTCGGTGAGGTCCGCGCGGAGCGCCGAATGGGCGGGATCCTCCGCCAGGTTGGTCCGCTCCCACGGATCCGCCTCGAGGTCGTAGAGCTCGCACGGTTCGGAGGGGAACATGGCCTCGTCCTGGCTGAACGGGGCGCACTGGTCGTAACCCCTCACGCCCGAGAGGATGAGCCGGTGCCCCTTCCAGGCGAGGCTCGCCGTCTCGACCCCACGCTCGAAGAACGCGGGCTGCTCGTCGAACTCGCCGGCGAGCATCTCGTCGACGAGCGAGCGGCCCGCCCGGAAGCCGGTCCAATCGAAGGCGGAGGCGACGTCGACGAGGGTCGGGGCGATGTCCGTCTGGCTCACCCAGCCGTGGAGGGTGAGGCCCGCGGGGAGCCGCCCGGGCGCGCGTACCGAGAACACCAGCCTGGCCACGGGCTGGTAGGGCGAGCAACCGTGGCCGAAGTAGTTGAAGTGGTCGACGAGCTCCTCACCGTGATCGGCGCCGAACACGAAGATCGCGTCGTCCCAGCGGCCCGCGTCCTGGAGGTCCGAGACGAAGGCGCGGACCCGCTCGTCCATGGCCCGCACCTCGCTCGCGTAGACCGCGCGGAGGTGCCGTAGATCCTCCTCGGTCACGTCGTCCCGTCCGAGCTCGATGTCCACGATGTCATTCACGCTCGTGACGTCGAGTTCGCCCCCGTAGGGCTCGGGGTGGAACCGGTCGTACCAGGCCTGTTCCAGGATGTACGGGTTGTGGACCTGGTTCAGGTGCAGCCACGCGAAGACGGGTTCGTCCGGATCCAGCTTGCGAATCGCACGGGAGAGGTCGGCTCGGTTCGTCTCGTCCCGCGTGGCCTCCCAGCCGGCCTCCGATCCCGGGAGGTCGAAGGTACAGCCCGTCTGGTCGAACCCGGAATCGAGCAGCATGCACAGGTTGGCGGAGAAGCCGAGCGTCCGGTAGCCCGCGGCCTGAAAGCGCTCCGAGAGCAGGGGGAAGACCGGCGCTTCCGCATCGTTCACGCGGATCTTGTGGTCTCGCGGGTAGGTGCCCGTGAGGATGCTCGTGAGGGCCGGTCCCGTGATGTTCCGGGCAGCCTGGACGTGGGGCAGGAGGACACCCTCGTCGAACAGGCTCCGCAGGAAGGGCGCGGTGTCCCAGCCCTCTTCGCGTTCTCCGAGGAAGTCCGCCCTCAGGGAGTCCACCGTTACGAGAACCACGGTCGGGGCGGGATCCCAACGGTGGACGCCGGACGTGTCGTCGGCCGGCCCCCCGCACGAGGAGAGGACGATCGCCACGAGGGCGCAGGGGGGGAGAGCGGCAAAGGGTTCGGAGGATCGCCTCATCCGGACAGGGTAGAGGGTGACCCGGGACAGTGTCAAGCAGCTCGGGCTGGCGCCAGCCCACTTCGGCAGACCCTGTCCGGCGTCACCCCAGACGGTGGAGGCAGTTGCGCTCATACGGAGGATGACATATATGAGCCATCATATATAGCGACCATTACATATTGATCTCGAATGCCTACGAAACGTCCTGCCAACGACACTCTCGACCCGACACCCGACGCGTGGACCGCACCGGCGGACCTGCTGCGGGTGGTCGCCCACCCGGTCCGGCTTCGGATTCTCGCGGCCCTGAGCCGCCGCTCCTACTGCGTGAAGGATCTGAACGCCCTCGCGCCCGACGTGCCGCAGCCGGTTCTCTCGCAGCACATGGGCGCGCTTCGCCGGATTGGCCTCGTGGCGAGCCACACGGATGGTCCGCTGCGCTGCTACTACATCCTTCGCCCCTCGCTGGTCGCTCGCCTCGTCGACCTGCTGGGCGCCGAACATCCCGAGCAGCCCCGCGACCGGGCCGACGTCCAGCGCGAGGCGCGCTCTCCGCTCACTCCCCCAGCGAACCCACAAGGAGAACGCTGATGTCCGACGCGAAGAAGGTTCTCGTCTTCTGCGGATCCGACGATCCGGAGAAGGCTTTCCCCCCGTTCATGCTCGGTTCTGGCGCCCTCGCCTGCGACATGGAGGTCACCCTCTTCTTCACGATGAGTGGCCTCAACATCGTCCGCAAGGGCGGTGCCGAGCGCATCGGGCTCCAGGGCGCCCCCAAGACGCTGCCTGTCTTCATCGAGACGCTCCAGGGTATGGGTGCACGCTTCATCGCCTGCTCGGCCGCGTTCCCCATCGTCGGCATGACCGAGTCCGACCTCGTCGCGGGCGTCGAGTGCGGCGGTGTTGCCACCTTCGTCGACCTCGCCGAGAAGGCCGACGTCGTCCTCACCTTCTAGATCCAGGGTGCAACGTCCATGGCTGACATCGATCTCACCAAGGTCCAGGTCACGAAGACCGTCGACGCCCGGGGCAGCGCCTGCCCCGGCCCGCTCCTCGAGGCCAAGAAGGCCATCGGAACCGTGGGGAAGGGCCAGACCATCGAGGTGCTGAGCGGCGATCCGTCCACCAAGACCGACCTTCCCCTCTGGGCCCAGAAGGTCGGGCACCAGTTCCTCGGCGTGGTCGCGGCCGAGGGGTACGACCGCATCTTCATCACGCGGGGCAAGTAGCCGGCTCCCCTCGCGTCCCGCCCCGGCTCCGCACCGGGGCGGGGGGTGCGTGAGCGTCGGAGACAGGAGCGCTAGATGTCCTCCGAAAATCCGAAGATCCTCATCGTCGCCACCGAGGCCTGCGCGTACCCGGGGGCCGACTACGTGGGCCAGATCCACACGCCGTATCCCACCAATACGACCATCCTTCGCGTGCCGGCGCCGGTGATGTTCCCGGAGTCGTTCTGGCTGCATGCCTTCGAGAAGGGGATCGACGGCATCATCGTGATGGCCTGCGGCCACGAGTGCCCCTACCCGGGCGCTTACGGGCGCCTCGCGAAGCGGATTTCCGCGGTGCATGCCATCATGAAGGCGCGGGGGATGGACCCCGGCCGCCTCCGGCTGTGCGCCATCTGCACCGTCTGTGCGCGGCCGTTCCTCAAGGAGATCCACGAGATGGACGCCCGCCTGCGCCAGGCGGCGGCCCAGGCGGGGTAGCCCATGGACACGCGCACGGACGCAGTGGTGATCGGCGGTGGCATCGCGGGCCTCCAGGCGGCCATCGACCTGGCGGACCAGGGCTTCGACGTCACCGTCGTCGAGAAGGAGCCCTCTATCGGCGGGAAGATGATCAACCTGAGCAAGGTCTTCCCGACCCTCGACTGCTCCTCCTGCATCTGCACCCCCCGCATGGCGGCCGCGGCCCACCACGAGCGGATCGCCATCCTGACCTGCTCGGAGGTCCAGGCCCTCCGGCGCGAGGGCGACGACTTCGTCCTCACGATCCACAGCGAGCCCCGCTACGTCTCCGAGGAGGCGTGCATCGGCTGCCGCAAGTGCGAGTACGTCTGCCCGGTGCTGGTGCCGCACCCCTTCGAGGGCAACCTCGGCGCCCGGCGGGCCATCTACGTGCCCTTCACGAACGCCGTGCCTCAAGTGGCCCTGCTCGACGTGGCCCATTGCACGTTCTGCGGCGCGTGCGCGAAGGCGTGCCCCACCGACGCCATCGACTACCTGCAGGTGCCGCAGATCACCGAGATCGGCGCGGGGACCGTCGTGGTGGCCTCGGGCTACCGCCTCACGCCTACCGAACAAGCCGACCGCTTCGGCCAGGGCCGGATCGCGAACCTCGTCACGGGCTTCCAGATGGAGCGGATGCTCGCGCCTCACGGTCCCTATGGCCGGATCCTGCGCCCCTCCGACGGTCGCGTCCCGGGCTCGGTGGCCTTCATCCAGTGCGCCGGGTCCCGCGATCAGAGCCTCGACGACGGCCTCGGCGTCCCCTGGTGCTCTCGGGTGTGCTGCATGTACGCCATCAAGCAGGCCATGCTGCTGTCGGGCACACTCCCGATGGTGGACATCACCATCTACTACATGGACATCCGGGCCTTCGGGAAGGGGTTCGAGCAGTTCTACCAGAACGCCCGCGCCATGGGCATCGAGTTCGTCAAGGCGCGGATCGCCCGGGTCACCGAGGACGAGGCGGGAAACGCCGTGCTCAGGATCGAGCGCATCGAGGAGGACGGCCGCGTCGAGGACCGGACGCACGACATGGTCGTCATCACGCCCGGGATCGTTCCGGCGTGGAACCCGGCCGACGCGCTCGGCGTCGAGATCGGCGCCGATGGGTTCGTGGCGACCGAGCACCCGTCGCTCGCCCCCTGCCGCACCTCACAGCGTGGCGTCTTCGTGGCCGGGGCGGCCTCGGGGCCCAAGGACATCCCCGACTCCATCGTCGAGGCCGGCGCGGCCGCGATGGAGGCGGCCAACCACCTGAGGCGGACGGGGTACCGGGCCCGCCGGCAGGCGGAGGCGGGTTGATCATGGCCGGAACCCAGAGACGTGTGGGCGTGTACGTCTGCCACTGCGGCGGAAACATCTCCGACGTGGTCGATGTGCAGCGGGTTGTCGACGAGGCGACCCGGCTCGACGACGTGGTGGTCACCCGCCGCGAGATGTTCATGTGCTCCGACCCGGGGCAGAAGAGCATCGCGGACGACATCGCCGAGCACCACCTCGACCGCGTGGTGGTGGCGGCCTGCTCGCCCAGCCTCCACGAGACGACCTTCCGGGGCACCCTGAAGCGCGCGGGCCTGAACCCGTTCCTCTACGAGCACGCGAACATCCGCGAGCAGGTTTCCTGGTGCCACAAGCACGACCCCGAGGGTGCGACCCGGAAGGCCGCCCGCCTCGTGACCGCAGCGGTTGCCAAGGCGCGCCATCTGGTCCCCCTGGAACCCGTCGTCGTGCCCGCCACGCGGTCCGTCGCCGTGATCGGTGCCGGGATTGCCGGGCTGCGCGCGGCCCTGGACCTCGCTGCCGCCGGGTTCGAGATCCACCTGGTCGAACGGGCTGCCGAGCCCGGCGGCCACCTCGACCGGCCCGGCCGCCTCTACCCCACCGACCAGCGGGCGCGCGACCTGCTCACCGACGTCCTCGCCCAGACCCTGGCCGAGCCGGCGATCCACCTCCACCTCGGAGCCGAGGTGACAGGCAGCGCGGGCTGTCTGGGCAACTTCCGCCTCACGATCCGCACCGGAGAGGGCGCCACCGAGGAGGTCACGGTGGGCGCCCTGCTGCTCGCCACGGGCTTCGACCACTACCGTCCTTCCGAGGGCGAGTACGGCTTCGGCGTCTCCGACCGCGTGATCACGCTCCCCGACCTCATCGAGCGCCTCGACGCCACCGGTCCCACCGGCGGCCGGCTCGTGGTCGGTGGGGAGACGGTCCGCAGCGTCGCGTTCCTCCACTGCGTGGGGAGCCGCCAGCAGGAGGGCGTCCACACCCCGCTCGAGGGCGGGCGCCTGAACGAGCACTGCTCCCGGGTCTGCTGCACCGCCACGCTCCGGGCCGCCGTGGAGTTGCACACGGCGCTCCCCGACGTCAACATCTACGACATCTACCAGGACATCCGGACCTATGGGCGGGGCCAGGAGGACATCCACGAGGCGGCGGCGCGCGCGGGCGTGACCTTCTTCCGGGTGGCCGGCGACCAGCCGCCCGCGGTGGAGGTTCGGTCCGACGGCCGGCTCGCCGTCCGCTTCACCGACATCCTCACGTTCAACGAGGAGCTGGAACTGCCGGTCGACCTGGTCGTTCTCGCCACCGGCATGGTGCCGTGCGACATCGCGTCGCTCGTCGAGATGCTCAAGCTCCCCCGGAGCCCGGACGGCTTTCTCCAGGAGGCCCACCCCAAACTGAGGCCGGTGGAGATCAGCGTGGATGGCGTTTTCATCGCCGGAACCTGCCAGGCCCCGATGGACGTGGCCGAGACCTGTGCGGCGGCCTCGGCCGCCGCCTCCAAGGCCGCCAGCCTCCTCGGCAGCGGCGAGATCTCGCTGTCGCCCTTCGTGGCCACGATCGACCCCGCGCGCTGTGACGGCTGCGGCCTGTGCCTGGCCGAGTGCGCCTTCAGCTGCGCCATCACGGTGCCTGAAGGATCCAGGATCCCGGTGGTGAATCCCGCCATCTGCAAGGGCTGCGGGATGTGCATGGCGGTCTGCCCGCCTCGGGCCATCACCGTGCGCGGCTGGGAACTCGACCAGTTCGAGGCGATGGTCGACGCCATCGTGGAGGTGTGGGATGGGTGATCCGAAAACGGTGCGGATCCTGGCCGAACGCCTGGGCGGGGCCTCGGACGAGACCAGGGAGCGCCTGAAGCGCCAGCGGGTCCAGGAGAAGGCCCTGCGCGCGGCCCTGGCCGACGGCCCCCGGACCGTGGTCGAGATCGCCGCCGCGATCCATGTGGACCCCCGAGAGGCCCTATGGCTGGTCATGGCGCTCAAGAAGTACGGCGAGATCGTCGAAGGCGAGCAGCGTGGCGATGCCTACGCCTACGCGCTCAAGGCGTGAGGGGGACACGGACGTGACGACCTCCCTCGACCCCGGTCTCCGCAAGGAGGTCGCCTCCTTCGGCGCCGGCGACCTCATGGCCTGCATGCACTGCGGGAACTGCACCGCCACCTGCGCCCTCTCCGAGGGCGCGACGGTGTTCCCCCGCAAGACCATCCGCCACCTCCAGATCGGGGCCCGGGACCGGATCCTGGCCGGTACCGAGCCGTGGCTCTGCTACTACTGTGGCGACTGCTCGGCCTCCTGCCCCCGAAACGCCAACCCGGGCGAGACCATGATGGCGGCGCGGCGCTGGCTCACCACCCGCTACGACTGGACCGGCCTGAGCCGGCGGATGTACCTCTCCCACGTGTTCGAGGTGGGCGCGCTGGTCGTGGTTGCGGCCCTGGTGGTGGCCCTCTTCACGGTGCCGGCCGAGTTCGGGTTCCGACTCCTGGCCCGGCACCCCGAGGCCCTCGAGACCGTCCGGCTCGACCGCTTCGCCCCCCGGGGGATCGTGCACGTGGGCGACCTCGTCCTGGCCGCCGTGCTCTCGGCGTTCCTCCTGTCGAACACGGGCCGCATGGTGGTGTTCGTCATGCGCGGCCACCGCGCGCCGCTCCGGGCCTGGGTCCGCTCCCTGGGGGACCTCGTCGTGCATGGCCTCACCCAGCGGCGCTGGCGCGACTGCGACGCGACCGACGCCCGGCTGCTCTGGCTGCGCCACATCCTGCTCGTCACCGGCTACGGCACCATGTTCTTGCTGGTCATGGTGTTCCTGAACCCCTTCCAGGTCGAGGACACCGCCTGGCACTGGACGAGCCTGTTCGGCTACTACGCGACCCTCGTGCTGCTCGGCGCGAGCCTCACCATGCTCGCAGACCGGGTCCGGAAGCGCACCTGGATGCACCGCCACAGCCATTTCTCCGACTGGCTGTTTCCCGTCCTCCTCATGCTCACGTCGCTCAGCGGAATCGCGCTCCACCTGCTCCGGCTGGTGGATCGTCCGTTTCCCACCTACGTCGCGTACGTGGTGCACCTCTCCATCGCCGTGCCGATGCTCGCGGTGGAGGTGCCTTTCGGCAAGTGGGCCCACCTCCTGTACCGGCCGATCGCTCTGTACCTGGAAGCCGTCAAGGCCCGGTCCGCCACCGCCTGACGCCACCTCCGCCTCCGCGCCCGGTCCGTCGGCCGGATACGTCCTCCGTCCAGCCCCCGGGGCAGAGTGGTGCGGAATGGCCGACGTGACCGAAGGACCTCCGGTGAACCCCCCTGGAAGCGCGGTCCTCGACCGGGTCGGAGGGAGCGCCTCGCCCGGCCGCCCC
>JBFYZZ010000054.1:0-12293 GCA_041309225.1 Deltaproteobacteria bacterium
TGACCCCCCGGTCATATGGCGACCATCCGGCGGCCATATGACCCTCCCATGAACCGCCGGAAAGCCTGCGTGCTTCCAACCCTTCTTCCAGAGGTTCCCCATGTCGAGCGCCCATGATCGCCATATGACCCCGCCCCGGGCCGTGCCCACCCTCGTCGTGCCGCCGGAGGCCGCGAGCGACACCGCCGTCCCCCGACTCCCGACCGTCGTGGTCTCCTCGTGGAAGGGGGGCGTCTGGAAGACGTGCCTCTCTGCGAGCATCGCGGAGCGCCTCGCCTTCGCCGGGCTCGACCTGCTCTACCTGGTCACCGACGACCAACTCGACGCCCGCCGCCGGCTCGGGATCTCCGAGAGCGATCCGGACGTGGCGCGGGTCGGGCGCGGCGCCGGCAGCGTCACTGTGGTCGGGCTCGCGGGGCCCCACGCGGTGGATCTCCTCTACCGCGTAGGCCCAGGCCGCTTCGGGCGCTTCGACGGGATCGTGGTGGACACCCCGCCGGTGAGGAAGGGGGGGAGCCTTCCTGGCGTGCTGCTCATCGCGCCCACCGACGGCGACGACGCCTCCGCCAACCTCATCCGGATGCTCCGCTCGACGCCCGCCAACACCGAGATCGTGCTCGTGCGGATCGAGCGCGTGCCGGAGTCGGAGTGGGCCCACGACGCCGGGGTCATCGCCGAGGCGTCGAACCGTGCGGACGCGCTGGTGTACCTCCCCGGCCCGTTGCCCCGCACCGACGAAGTCCGGGACGCGCTCAACCGGGGCCGGTCGGTCTGGACGCTGGCCCGGCGGGGGGCGACGCGGGTGTTCCTCCAGGGCGTCGAGTCGCTCGCGGGGGTGGCGTGGTCGCGCATCCGGCCGGATACCGCGCTGCCTCCGCTCACCCCGACCGGCGCGACCTCGGTGCACATCCGGGGCTGGGACGACGATGCTTGATGCCGAGCGCGCCCGCGCCGAGGCCGACGCCGCCGAGCGCCGCGGCGCGGGTACGCTGTGGTCGGCCGGGCCGGTCGAGTGGGAGGGTGTCACGGCGGGCGCGGTCGCCCAGCCCGATGTTGTGCCGGTACTCGAGGACACAGGGGACGAGCCGGTGCGCGAGCGGCCCAGCGTCGCCGTCCTTCCCCGGAGCGAGCCGCGCCAGGTCACGAGCCCGTTGGACCCGTCCTCGGACCTGCTGTCGGAGCGCCGCATCGCCGCGATCCTGGCGCGCCTGGAGACGGCAACGGCCACCGGCGGCGGCGTGCCCGGGTGGCTGCTGGACGCGGTCGGGAACCCGCTCACCTACGACGCGGCCAGGCCGAACCGGAAGGACGTGTGCGCACGGGTGGATCCCGGGCTCTACCGGCGGCTCCAGGCCATGCGGGAACGGCTTGGATTGCGCACGACGGCGGGAGCCTGGGAGTACGTCCTGCGAGTTGGGTTGGCAGTGGGCGAGCGTGGAACGAGAGCCAGCCGATGATCATCCTCCAGGCCGTGCCCCCAGCCACCGTGCGCCGGTCCACAACGCCACCCCGCCGAAGGCCCCTCCAAGGCCGGGATCAGCCTGTCCACAATGGGCGGTCCCGACCTGGTCCAGATCCGGTTGGCTCAGGCGCTTCTTCCCAGCTAGCAACCTGTGTACCAGGTTACCTCGTCGTTTGACGGGTCGCAGTCGTCGACGGGTCGCGAGCCCATCCCGTCCTCCCCAGCTACCAGGACCACACCCCACTGCGCCTGCTCCAGGGTCAGCACCAACTCCCGGCTGGGCGTCGCCATCCCGTTGTCGAGAAAGGTCACGCCATCGCCCAGCAAGTCCGCAGCGGTGAGAACCTCGAAGAGGTGGCGCCCGCCCTTCTCGTCCAGCGTGTAGATGGCGAGCGGTGTCTCATCAGCTACTTCCTCAGGCCCCCCGTTGCCCAGGCGCACCTCCAGGCGAACCTCGGCCTCCGGGATCTCGCAGGAGCTGACGCACGAGTCCACCACCTCGGGCCACAGGTCCGAGCAGGCACCCCAGCAGGTGGGCTGGCCGCGCCACACGCCCGTAGTGAGCCAGGGAGCCTCGGCCGTGCGGGGGATCGTGCCGTCGTGGAAGTGGCTCGTGCCCGACCAGGTCGTGGTGGGCCAGATCCGCGTGCCGGGCGGCCAGTCGCGGTTCTCGTTCCCGTAGACGTAGAGAACCTCGGGCTCGTCCGGATCGTCGCAGCCGCCGCCCGGAGCGCAGGCCACTATGATCTCCACCGACCCGTCTCCATCCAGGTCCACGATCACTGTCTGGGTCGGCGCTCCGGGGTCCATGACCGCGCCGATCTCGACAAGGGGCGCACCAGTCGGACCGTCGAGGATCTGGAGTTGGGCCACCGTACTCCACACCACCTCCCGGACGCCGTCGAGGTCGAAGTCGAACGTTGTGCCCGCCGCGTACCCGGTCTGGTGTTGCGGGTTCTGGAGGGGAGTCGACCACAACTCGGTCCCGTCCGGCTTGACGAGGTACCGGGTAGTCTCGTCATTGAAACCCACCTCCGAGATCCCGTCGCCATCCACGTCTGCTGCGAAGGATCCGTAGTACGCGTTGCTCCACCTCCCCCCGGTGGCATGGACCAGAGACCCATCCGGCTCGTACACGTCGAGCCCGCCGTTCCTCATGAGGAAGCCCACCTCCCCCCCATCGTCCGCATCGGCTTGGAGCAGGACAGGGCTCCCGTACCGTCGGTCGGGGTCCTCCTTCTCGGCGATCCACAGGAGGTTCCCGTCCGCGTTAAAAACCCGCGCCTGTTCGGCGATCTCCCGTGAACCGTCCCGGTCGAGGTCCGCGACCGCGATCTCCGACTTGTAGGTGTTCACCTTCTCGTCATCCTTGATGGCCCAGAACCAGGCGCGCAGCGAGCCGTCCCGCCCGTTCAGGATGCACCGATTCGTGACCACCTCCGACCACCCGTCGGCGTCAAGGTCCGCAACTGCAATGTCGTAGTCATTGAAGTTCGTCCCGCTGTCGCTGGTACGGTCCCAGCCCACCTTCACCGAACTCACCCATTTCACCGTGCCATCCCTCTCCACCGCCACGAGATATCCGTCCGGATCGATGCCCAGCAGGTCGATGGACCCGTCCCGGTCGAGGTCCGCGGCGGTCACTGGGGATCTCCCGTCGAACACGTCGAAGGACCACTCCGCGGCGCCGATGGCCCCGTCCACAACCCAGGTCCCATCGTCCCACGTCATGCACACGATCTCGGCGATCCCGTCGAGGTCCAGATCGGCCACTGCCCCGATGTAGCAGCCCGTGATCGGTGCGTCGAACGTCCAGAGCAGCTCCACCGCCCAGGGGTCGGCGGGGGGGGCGAGCCCGTCCTCGCACCCGCTCCACGCCGTCACCGCCTCGGCCCCGACGCCGTCCGTAGTGCACCCCTCGTCCACGCAGTCGGCGTCCCCGTCTTCGTCGCTGTCCGGGAAGCCCTCGTCGACCTCCCCGTCACCGTCGTCGTCCACCCCGTTGCACTCCTCCTTCGGCGAGTTCGTGTCCCCGCCCGAGTCAGGGCGCGTGTCCACCGAGTCCACTGGCGATTCGCCCGTCTCGCCGGTCGGCCCGGTGTCGCAGCCCCGGCTTCCCACGAGGCACAGGAAAAGGATTGTACGAGCTCCGAGGGCTAATCGAAGGGAAATTGACTGACACCGCTTTCCGCGGAGACGAAATACCCGGTCGATCCACTCCCGCTCAGATAAGGCGGCCATCGGGCCCTTCTACGGGCACAGGGATGGCTTCGTCGTTAGACAGTCCTCGCCGATCATGCAATTACTAAGACCGACTTCGATGGCTTGACAATCCCAAAGCGTGGACATGTGTCCGCATGTGATGTCATCATCCTCGATTGCGCTCCAGATAATATCTGGGTACGTGCCTTCGTCGTCAGAGTCTCCGTCATACAGTCTGTCGCCGTCGTCCTCGCCGCCCCCGCACATGATGTCGCCCCCACTCCCGCCATCCATGATGTCGTCGCCCTCATCGCCGCTCATGCGGTCCACACCGGCGTCCCCGTCCATCGTGTCGTCACCGGCGTCGCCCTTCATGATGTCGTTTCCGGCCCCTCCGGTCATCGTGTCGCCGCCGGGCCCTCCGCTGAGGAAGTCGTTGCCGATGCCGCCGGAGATGTAGTCGTCGCCGTCCAGGCCGTGGATGCTGTCGTTGCCGTCGCCGCCGTACAGCTCCTCAATCAGTGATGGGTGGGTCTCCACAGTGCCCACGATGAAATCGTTCTGGCCTTCCCCTTGAATCTCGGCCAAGGTCACGTAGTAGTTGGCCTCAGGGTTGTATTCCAGGTAGTGGTCGTCGAGATCGCTGAACCTCAGCTCGTCCCCGTAGTCGCTGCCCAGGATGATCACGCTGCCACCGGCCCAGGTGCCCGTGGACGCACAACAGAACGTGTTTCCATTGATGACCCCCCAGGCCTCGAAGAGCTGCCCGTCATCGAAGTTCGTGACGACGGTGACCTTCGCTCCCTGGATTCCGGCAGCGGACACGTCGCAGGTGTAGGTGGAGCTCGTCTCGGTGCAGATGTCCCCAAGAGCACCCGGCGAGCAGTCCGAGGAGTCGAAGTCCACGGGGCACTGCCCTCCGGAAGCGAAGGCGACCCGGGGAGCTCCTGCGAGGCAGCACACAGTGAGGCAGATTGCCGCGACCAGGATGGATCTCAGACAGGTGTTCATGACGTCCTCCAGGTGGTACGTGAAGAAAGAACTCGTCAAGACACGTAGACCATCGGATGATCTGCGTCAAGTTCACGTCTTGTTCGGTTGCCGATAGTTGGCCATGTAATCACCGTTACACCTTCTCAACAGAATGCGGAAGCTCCGGAGACGCGTGCGGTGGGGCACGCGCGACGAAGGGCGCAGGTTCGGACGGCGCCTCCCACGTCGGATAGCCGAGGAGAACGCCAGGCACAGGAGCGAGGTGCGTTCCTGCCCCGAGTGAGGCCGTCAGCACCGGCGACGAGGGCGTTTTCGGCCAGGCGGGCGCGGGTCCCCGGGGCCGTAGACCGGACAGGCTATCTCGACGCGAGACGTATCGCACGACGGTGAGGCTGGGGCAGGGGTGGTAGGCTGGAAGTCCCTGCGAGGTGCTCCTTCCCGCCCTGTTTTGAGCCAGCCCAAAGAAACGCCTTGACGCGGCCCTAGACGTGGTCTTTGCTTGGTTATTGGGGACACCGACAATCACGATGTCCACGTTCATCTTGTCTCCTCCTTACCGAAGCCCGTCCTCTCCGCGACGGCGTGGCAACCTACCACTCGCCTCGCTTCTTCGTTCGGCGTGAGGCGCAGAGCAGAAAAGTTACGAAATAGGTAACTCTATCACATCAACTCCCTGTCCTCGCCCATCCTCACCAAGGTCCATTCGACGTCGCCATGACAGTCGTCGCTGATACCCTCTACTCCATGCTCGCCCGGAAGCTCCGAGGCTTCGAGGAGTGCGACGCACCCAAGCTCTACCGCCACTTCGTCCGGACCAAGGCCACCATCTCCGTGCAACAGGGCCAGGTCTCGGTCGTCTGGCCCCGCCATGCCCACAACCCCATCCTCCGGGCGGTCCACTGGGACCAACTGCCCATGGTCCTACCCGGACTCGAGGGTGCACCCCTCGCCTTCCGGTTCGAGTAGACCTCACCACCTCGCCTCACGCCGTCACGAAACAGTGGCCGTCAGCGGGGCGCGAACATCGGTGATCAGTATGACCCGGTCCGAGTCCCCTCGACCCTTCACAAATGTACCGAGGGGGGTAGTCGGTCACCCGGGCCGATGCGGGACACCGGGCGCTCCACCCGCGAGGTCGGACGAACCCCCGACGGAGCGGGGACCGGGATCGGGTGCGGCGTCTCCGGTTCCCCGCCGCCACCTGGCCCAGGGCCCGGAGCCTCCCGAGGGAGGTCGCGCCCCCGTCGGCGGCCTGGACCGGCGCGCGTTCCGCGAGGCGGTCGGCCAGCGTGCGATCCATGGCCGCGGCGTCGTCGGGCCGTTCGGCGACCAGGTCCCGGGTCTCCCCCGGATCGCCACACACCGGCCTGGTGCCGGAATCACCATCCGGGTCCCAGAGGGGTAACTGCGCCGCGCCGGGGTGCATCGTAGGGTTGTGAGACCGAAGGAGTACCCCATGGACAATCTCGTGAGCAGTCGGCGTCTCGAGGGTTCGTGCGTGCGCGGGCGGGACGGAGTGGTGGGCCCCCTGTGCGAGATCTGGTTCGACGACGCCGCCTGGGTCGTCCGCTACCTCGTGGTGAACGTGAGGCGCTGGCTTCCGGACAGGTTGGTCCTCGTCCCGCCGGATCGCGTGCGCGAGTTCCGTGCCGAGCAGGGTGACGTCGACGTGGCCCTGACGCGGAACCAGATCCGAAGCTGCCCGGACTCGGAGACGGACCTGCCGGTGGTGCTCCAGCGCCTTGCCCAGGCGCGGCCCCCCACGAACTGGGCCGTCCTCCTGGGGGGGGAGGCGCTCCTCGGGGTCCCGGAGGCCTGGGTCCCGCCCCCGATCGTCTCCGTGAACCGTGGCGGACGCGCCTTCGACGCCCATCTGCGCACGAGCCGTGTGGTCCTCGGCATGGTGCTGGAGACGGGCGGCCAGGCCGTAGGTCGCATCGTCGACATGCTGGTCGATCGGACGAACTGGGCGATCCGTTCCATGGTGGTCGGCCTCATCGGCGAGGGGCGGGTCCTCCTCCCCCCCGAGCACGTCCGGGACATCGTCCTCGAGACGTCCTCGGTGACCACCGGACTCTCCGTCGAGGGCGTCCTCGCCCTCCCGCCCGCGTAACGGGGCTCCCCCTCACCGCCCGGGCTCGGTCTGGCGCCGCGGGTCGAGCAGGCGCTCGATCTCCGCCTCCGGGAGGATCGCCCGGTCCCGGGCGACCTCGCGCACGGTCCTTCCGCTCGCGTGGGCCTCCCGGGCGATCTCGGTGGCGTTTTCGTACCCGATGGCCGGGGCGAGCGCCGTCGCCAGGGCCAGGGAGCGCTCGTTCCGCGAGGCGATGCGCACCCGGTCGACCGTGAGGCCCGCCACGAGCCGCTCGGCGAAGATCGTGGTGCCGGCGGCCAGCAGCCGGATCTGCTCCACGAGATCGCTGGCGATGAGCGGCCACATGGTGTTGAGCTGGAAGCCGCCTGAGAGCCCGCCGAGGGTGATGGCCGCGTCGAGGCCGACGACCTGGGCACAGACCATGGCGAGGGACTCGGCGATCACCGGGTTGGTCTTGCCGGGCATGATGCTCGAGCCGGGCTGCACGGCTGGAATCTCTATCTCCCCGAGGCCGAGGCGGGGCCCGGACCCGAGCCAACGCAGGTCGGTGGAGATCTTGAGGAGATCGGCGGCGAGGTTCCGGAGAGCGCCACTGACCCGGACCGCTGCGGCCGGCATGGACTGCGCGGCAAAGTGGTTCGCCGCCTCCCGGAACGGCAGGCCGGTCCCTGCCGCGAGTTCGGCGGCCACCAGGGCACCGAAGCGCGGATGGGTGTTGAGTCCGGTTCCCACCGCAGTTCCGCCGATGGCCAGTTCCTCGAGGCCCGTCGCCACGGCCCGCAGGTGCGCCGTGGCCTGCGCCACCTGGGCGACGTACCCCGAGAACACCTGGGAAAGCCGGATCGGCGTGGCGTCCTGCAGGTGGGTGCGACCGGTGGTGACCACGTCGTCGAACGCCTCCACCTTCTCTTCGAAGCGGCGCAGGAGCCCCTCCAGGGCGGGCAGCAGGCGCTCCTCGAGGAGGATCCGGGCGGCGAGGTGCGTGGCCGTGGGAACGACGTCGTTGCTGGACTGGCCGAGGTTGACGTGGTCGTTCGGATGGATGGCGCCCGGCGCGAGCGGGCTCCGGGCCAGCTGCGCGGCGCGGTGTGCGATCACCTCGTTGGCGTTCATGTTGCTGCTGGTGCCCGATCCGGTCTGGAACACGTCGACCGGGAACTGGGAGTCGAGCAGGCCCTTCGCCACCTCGTTCGCGGCCCCCTCGATCGGCTCGGCCAGTTCGGGCGGCAGGAGACCGAGGCCACGGTTCACCTTCGCAGCAGCGGCCTTCACCCGGCCGAGCGCGTGGACGAGGTCGGGCCCGATGCCCCGTCCGCTCACGGGGAAGTTCTGCACGGCCCGCGCGGTCTGGGCGCCCCAGAGGGCCTCGTCGGGTACGGGCATCTCGCCCATGGTGTCTCGTTCGATGCGCATCGCTACCTCCGCAGGGTGCGCTGTACCCGGGCGATCTCGCTCCCGGCGAGCAGCATCTCGCGCTGCCGCGCCGAGACCTCCAGGCGGGTCCGGACGATCCCGCCGTCCACCTCCACCGGGATCTCGACGTCCCCGCGCTCGATCCGGGCCCGCAGGTCCGGAAGCCGGACGCGGGTCCCCCTGGGCAGTCGATCCCAGTCCCCCGCGTCGAGGAAGACCAGCGGCACGACACCGAAGTTGCACAGGTTCGCCTTGTGGATGCGCGCGAAGCTCCGGGCGACCTTGACCCGCACGCCGAGGTGGCGCGGGGCGAGTGCCGCGTGCTCCCGGCTCGATCCCTGCCCGTAGTTCTCACCCCCGACCACCACCCAGGACCCGCCCGTGCGGGCAATCTGGTGGAACCCGGGATCGAGGCGGGCGAAGACGTGCTTGCTGATGGCGTCGATGTTCGAGCGTAGAGGCAGGACCTCGGCCCCGGCCGGCATGATCTCGTCCGTCGAGACGTTGTCCCCGACCCTCAGCCCGACGATGGCCTCGACCGTGTCCGGCAGCGGATCGAGCACCGGGAAGGGCTGGATGTTCGGGCCGCGCACCACCTCGGTCTCGCTGAGCGCCTCCGAGGGGTACACGATGGACGCGTCGTCCACGACGAACCGCTCCGGATGGCGGACGCGAGGGTACGGCACGCCCAGGTCGCGGGGATCGGTGATCACGCCCGCGAGGCCCGCGGCGACGGCGGTCTCCGACGAGCAGAGGTAGACCCGATCGCCCACGGTGCCCGAGCGGCCCGGGAAGTTGCGCGGGAACGTCCGCAGGCTCACCTGGCCGGTGCCCGGTGCCTGGCCCATGCCGATGCAGCCCTGGCAGCCGGGCTCGTGAAGCCGCACGCCGGCTCGGAGGAGGGGCATCAGGCCGTCCCGGGCAGCCACGTTCTCCAGGACCTGGCGGCTCGCGGGGTTCACGTGGAACGAGACGCCGGGGTGGATGGTCCGACCGCGGAGCAGCTCTGCCACCACCATGAGGGCCTCGAAGCTCGAGTTCGCGCTCGATCCCACGATCACCTGGTGGACCCTGGTGCCCGCCACCTGTCGGACCGGGACCACGTTTCCCGGCGACGAGGGAAGCGCGATCAGGGGCTCGAGGCGGGAGAGGTCGATCTCGTCGACCTCGTCGTACGTGGCGTCGTCGTCCGCGGAGAGCGGGGTGAAGGCCTCCGGCCGTCCCACCGCGATCAGGTACTCCCGGGTCCGCTCGTCCGAGGGGAAGACGGACGTGGTGGCACCGAGTTCGGCGCCCATGTTGCCGATGATGAGTCGGTCTCCGGCCGAGAGCGTCTCCACCCCCGGACCGAAGTACTCGATCACCCTGCCCACTCCGCCCTTCACGTCGTAGCGGCGGAGGAGTTCCAGGATCACGTCGCGCGGGCTCACCCAGTCGGGGAGGCGGCCGACGAGCCGGACCCCGCGGACCTCGGGGCAGGGCAGTCGGTACGGCTCCCCGGCCATGGCGAGCGCGACGTCCAGGCCACCCGCACCGATGGCGAACATGGACAGGCCCGCCCCCCCGGTGGTGTGGCTGTCGGCCCCGAGCAGGACCTCGCCGGGGACGCCGAAGCGCTCCATGTGGACCTGGTGGGAGACACCGTTCCCGGGCCGGCTGAAGTGGATGCCGTAGCGCGCGGCGGCGGTCTGCAGGAAGCGGTGGTCGTCCGCGTTCTTGTGGTCGGCCTGGAGGAGGTTGTGGTCCACGTACTGGGCGGCGAGCCTCACGCGCACGCGGGGCAGCCCCAGGGACTCGAACTCCAACATGGCGAGGGTGCCCGTGGCGTCCTGGAGGAGGGTCTGTTCGATCCGAACGGCGATCTCCTCGCCGGGGACGAGGGCGCCGGAGACGAGGTGCGCCTCGAGGATCTTGCGGGTGAGGTTCATGCCCATGACGGGTCCTCTCGGGTGTCGGATGGTCCGCGGGGTTCCCCGATGATGCGGGCGCCGCGGTTCCGGGTGACGTAGTGCCAGGCCCACTGGACGAGGACCAGCACGCGGTTCTGGAACCCCACCAGGTACAGCAGGTGGACGAAGAGCCACAGGAGCCAGGCGGGAAGACCTGAGAAACGCAGGTGCGGGCCGAAGTCGGCGACGGCGGCGGCGCGGCCGATCGTGGCGAGTTCGCCTCGGTTCCGGTAGCGGAACGGCCTGGCTGGGAGGCCCGAGAGCCGCCGCGCGATGGTCTGGGCCACGTGTCGCCCCTGCTGCATCGCCACCGGGGCCAGGCAAGGGAGGGGGTGGCCCTCCGCCCCCGTGGCACGCGCCATGTCGCCAATCACGAGGATCTCGGGGAAGGGGGCCAGCGCGAGCTCCGGGGTCACGGGCAGGCGTCCGCCTGGATCGGGTACCACGCCGGTCGCCTCGGCCACTACGCGAGCGAGGGGCGCGGCGCGTACCCCGGCGGCCCACAACACCGTGTGGGTCCCGAAGGTCTGGACGCCCTGGGGACCCGACGTGCTGACGCTGTCCGGCGTGATGCTCGTCACGACCTCGCCCGTCCGCACCTCGACGCCCAACCGCTCGAGCGAGCGCCGGCCGTGCCGGGAGAGGGAGGCCGGGAACGAACGGAGAAGGTCCGGGGCGGCCTCCACGAGCACGATGCGGGTGCACCGGGGGTCGATCGCGCGGAAGTCGTGCCTCAGGGTGTCGCGCGCGAGTTCGGAGAGCGCGCCGGCCAGTTCGACGCCGGTCGGGCCCCCGCCGACGACGACGAAGGTCATCCACCGCTGTCGGATCCCGGGATCGGGCTCACGCTCCGCCCGCTC
This sequence comes from Deltaproteobacteria bacterium, assembly GCA_041309225.1. Lineage (GTDB taxonomy): Bacteria > Myxococcota_A > UBA796 > UBA796 > JAFGLY01 > JAFGLY01. Next base: position 10,975 of record JBFYZZ010000054.1, read on the forward strand.
GAACGCGAGGAGGATGCGCCGGCGAACATCGACGGCATCCTCGACCGTCTTGAGGCTGGGGGCGAGGGATGCCCACTCGTCGTGCCCGAAGTAGTGGTTCGAGGCCCCGGCCGCGAGGACGAGGGTGTCGTAGGGGAGGACCCCGTCCGCGAGGCGGACGAGCCGCTCCCGGGGATCGAGCCCGACGACCGTGGCGAGCAGCACCCGGGTGTCGGGTCGGCGGCGCAGCACCCAGCGCAGGGGGACCGCGATGTCGCCCGGCGACAGGCCGCCGGTGGCCACCTGGTAGAGCAGCGGCTGGAAGAGGTGGATGTTGCGGCGATCGACGAGGCTCACCTGCACGGGGAGCCCGGCGAGCCCGCGGGCGGCGTACAGGCCTCCGAAGCCTCCCCCCACGATCACCACCCGATGGCGCATCCGTTCTCCACTTCAGGTACCGCTCGCTCCGCGGGTGGATGCGACGGGCGGGGCGGCGCTCCTCCAAGGAGAGGCACCGGGGGTCGCCTGTGTGCCAGGGGCGGACCCGGGCGCCGATGTCGCACCCCGTGAGGGTGCCCGCCGGCGCACCCCCCTTCGAACGCCGATTCGCGCACAGGCACGTTCCGTGCAAGATTCTCCGGAGACCCATGACCCCGAGGCCTCCATGCTCCGTTCGCTCGTCCTCCTCCTCCTCGCCCCCGCCTGCGCGCCCCCCGTCCTCGAGCCCGGCTTCGAGGAGGAGCTCGAGCAGACCGGCGGATGCGCCGACGTTGTCCTCTTCGCGGTGGACGCGGACGACGAGGTGATGCTCCACGTCTCGACGGCCACGGAGGGGCGCGTGGCCGAGACCACCACGGCCGGCGAGCCGCAGGTGTACGCGTTCACCCTTCCCTCCGACGAGATCGTGGTGGAGGTGCGGCAGGGCACGCAGGTGAGCGACGCGACCTGTGACGACGTGATCGAGAACGGTGGGCCCGACGTGATCCGCACGTGGACGGCGGACGGCGGCGAGGCGACCCTCACGCTGACGCCCAGCGGCGACATCGTGGCGGCGGACCTCACCCTCGAGGGCGTGGACTTCTCGGACGAGGACGGGAACACGGTGGGTATCGAGGCCTTCACCGTCCACGCCGACTCGGTCGGCTGGTACGCGGGATAGGCGCGGAGGAGGCGGGATCCGCGGATGTCCCTCCTCACCCTGCTGCTCGGGGGGTGCGGCCCCTCCGAGCAGCACTGCCAGGACGTCGAGGAGGCCGCAGCCCAGCACGTGCTCGATGCCATCGAGGGGGACCAGCCCTGCACCGTGGACGACGACTGCGAGGTGGTGCAGGTGAACGGGT
>JBFYZZ010000055.1:0-9772 GCA_041309225.1 Deltaproteobacteria bacterium
AGCAGGCGCAGGGCCGTGGCCGTGCCGGCGCCGGGCACCCCCAGGGACAGGACCTCGGCCTCGCGCCCGAGCCGCGCGGAGAGGCGAGCCTCGAGACCGCGGCCGAAGCCGTCGTCGAGCGGCACCTGGGCGGCCTGGACGAAGGAGTCGCCGATCACCGCCACTCGGGGCACGCCCGCCCGGCGCGGCCCCCACTCGCGGTCCACGAAGCCCTCGCGGTTGACGTGGACGGTGACCGCGTACTCAGACGTGCGGACGGGGTGATCCCCGGGCCGGGTGAACTCCCCCTTGAGCAGCGGGCCCGGATCCGGGGCGCTCGGTGGCTGGGGGTCCAGGAGCCGGACCCCCGCCTCCACGGCCAGCAGGGCGGCCAGGAGCGCCCCGACGGCCAGGAGGACGCGCTGCACGGCCTCACACCGGGGCGTCGTGGCTGCCCGGCCGCGTGGCCTCGAGCCTCAAGAGCGAGAGGGCGCCGCTGGCCAGCCGCCGGAACTCCTGGGCGGACTGGAGGTGACGCATCTGGCGCAGGACGAACCGGGGCCGGAAGTAGAACGTGCGGTGGCAGATCTTGAGGAGATCGAGAAGCTCCTCGCGGGAGAGGTGCTCCTCCCAGCACACCGGGACCTTCACGTCGCAGAGGGGGTCCGCCATGATACGGTCCCAGCAGTCGGCGGGGAAGAGCCCCTTGCGGGCGCCCTCCGCGAAGGCCTCGGTGCCCGGGTAGGGCGTGTAGATGGCGAAGGCGGCGTAGTCGGCGTCGAGCTTCATCATCTCGGCGAGGTTGCCGAGCACGTCCTCGCGGGTGCGCTCGTGGGGCCCGCCGATCATGATGTAGGCGATGCTGCGGACGCCCTCCTCCCGGCACCACCGGAACACGCGGTGGCAGTCGGCCACGTCGCAGTGCTTGGCGTGCACCTGGAGCCCGACGTTGTGCATGCTCTCCACGCCGAAGTGGATCTTGGTGCAGCCGGCCTGCTTGACCCGCCGAACCTCCTCGCGCGTGGTGCTCGCGATGGTGGTCTTGTAGCCCCAGTGGAACTCGAGCCCGCGTCGCTCGATCGCGTCGCAGAACTTGATCACCCACTGGGAGTTGGGGGTGAAGAGGTCGTCCACGAAGAAGACCTCGTGGATGCCGAGGGAGATGCAGTGCTCGATCTCGTCGAGGATGTTGTCGATGTCGCGGATCCGGTACTGCGCCTTGTAGGTGAAGCAGAAGGGGCAGGAGTGCGGGCAGCCGCGCGAGGTGATGGCGGTGGTGACGTACCGGTGCTTGGCGCCGGGGACCCAGTAGTCCTTCCAGCGCGTGCGGCTCCGGTCGGGCCAGACCTGGTGGTCGAGCGTACGGGGCTCCTTGCGGGCCACGTTGCGGACCACGCCGCCCGCGCCGTCCTTGAACCACAGGCCCGGGATGCCCTCGAGCGAGCGGCCCTCGTCGAGCGCCCGGACCATCTCGACGATCAGCTCGTCACCGTCGTTCGCCACGCAGATGGAGTCCACACCGCGCAGCTGGATGGCCTGCTCGGGGAACATGATGCAGTGCGGCCCCCCCAGGGCCACATGGGCCTTGGGGTTGTACCGCTTCACGGCGTCGATCACGAGCTGGACGTCGGGCAGGCAGTGCGTGTAGCAGGAGATGCCGACGACATCGAGATCGTGCTTGCGCAGGACCTTCTCGAAGTCCGGGTGATCCATGTCGTCCACGGTGGCGTCGAGCAGGTCGGCGCGCCAGGGCGTGCGCTTCTCGATCGAGGCCTGCAGGTACATGGGCCCGAGCGGCGGGAAGCAGTAGACGCCGTAGGCCATGCTCTCGGCGACGCCGGCCCAGACGCGGCGCTTCTCGGGGGGATTGACGAGGACGATGCCCATGCGGACTCCTGGCGGGGCGAAGGCTCCATCATGCCCCTGACGGCCGTGCCTCGCAAGGACGCCGCGGAACCCGGCGCGTCACCGGAGCGTGCGCCGGACCCGCTCGAACAGCGCCCGATCCGCCGCGGCGCGGGCGGCGTCCCGGCCCATGTGGACGGACTCCCACTGCCCCGGCGTGAGCTCGCGGACCACCGCGACGCCCACGTCCATGAGCGCGATGTTGAGGCGGTGCCGCTCGTTGCGGAGCTCGAGGAGCGCCTCGCGATTTCGGCGCAGGGTCTCCACGTGCGGGGCCACCGCCGCGGCCGTCGCCGGGTCGAGGCGCTCGCGCTCCAGGGCCCGGACGAGGTCCACGGCCTCCTCGCCGCCCCGCCCCACGGGCTGCCCTCGCTCGAGGCGCATGGCCCGTTCGTGCTCGAGAGATACCGGCACGAAGACCGGCATCACGGCGAAGCGGCGCGCCGGGGCGAGCAGCACCCAGACCTGCCCGGCCGACGAGAGGGCCAGGAAACCCGCCACGATCCAGGGCAGCACCCTCACGGCTGCCCTCCCGCCGCGCGGGCCCGGACGTCGGGAGGCAGGGCCGCGAGCGTGGCGTCCACCTCGGCGTCGATCCGGGCCTCGAGGTCGAGGATGCGGGCCTGGACCTCGATCATGCGGGCGTGGTCGGCCGCGGCGGCGTCGAGTACGGCCCGGACGCGGCGGCGCTGGTCGGGGGCGAGGGGTCGGCCGGCGGCCTCGAGCCCCTCCACGCCGCGCAGCAGTTCGTCGAGCGAGAGGACCGATCCCATGCGGCCGAAGGCCCGTTGGACCTCCCGCGCGTCCACCTGGTGGCGGGCGGTGGCCAGCACGGCCTCGGCCTCCGCGGCGTCGAGGGGGACGCCCCCCGGGACCACGTCGATGAGGGGCGTGAAGACCCAGGTGACGCCGGTACCGCGCGCCCTGCCCCAGGTGGCCCAGGCGAGGCCCGCCTGGACGAGCGCCAGGACGGCCACCACCAGCCAGGGAGCGGATGCGCGCGACACGGCCGTCCTCCGGGGGAAGGGTCGTATCCCGGGGAGGGGGCGAGTGGCGGCTAGGGATCCTCCGCGTGCTCCGGTACGCCCACCCGCAGATCCGCCACGCGCCACTGCACCGCGGAGCCGTCCTCCCGGAGCGCGAGAAAACCGTCCGAGCGTGCGTTCCAGGCCACGTCCACGAGCGGGACGTGGCTGAAGAACGCCGCCGGCTCGAGGGTGGCCGCCTCGCACAGGACGGCGGTCGCGGATCCCGTGGCGGCTGGCAGCACCACCCACCGGCCGTCGGGGGAGGTCGAGACCACGCCGCCGCGGCCGAGCCAGGCGTCCCCGTAGTGCACGGGCGGATCGTCGCTCACCGTGGACACCCGGGCGGCGGCCCGCGGCTCGCAGGCATCCGGGCCGCAGGCCACCAGTGCCTCCCCGCGCTGGGGAAGCAGGGCCAGGCCCGCCACGCTGCCACAGCACACCCCCACCGTGGCCTGCTCGGTCTCGAGGCGCTCAGGCCGCACCACCCGCACCTCGCCACCGCTCCAGGCCACGACCACCCGGTCCGCGTCGACGTCGATCCCGACCACCTCGCCCTCGGGGCCCCGCATCGTCGCCCCAGCGACCCCTGAGGCCCCGTCGATCCGGGTCACGCTCCCCCGCTCGTCGCCCACCAGCACGGCCTGGCCGTCGGGGGTCCAGGCCGCCGCCCGGATCCGGCCCGTACCGAGTCGGGCCACCGGAACGGGCTCCCCGCGTTCCAGGGGCACGATCCAGGCCCGGTCGTCGGCCGAGAGGAACACCCGGTCCTCCCCGGGCGCGGCGACCACCCGCCACCACTCCGGCCACCCCCGGGTCACCTCGGGGACGTGCTCGGGCCACGTGGGCAGGGGATACCGGCCGGCCACCGATCCGTCCGCCTCGAGGAGGAACAGGCCCGCCATGCGGCGGTCCATGCGCTCCAGCGCCACCGTCCAACGGTCCCGGGCGGCGTCGGAGCCCACCGCCACGGCATGGCGGGCCCACAAGACACCGCCGTCCGGCGTGGGGGCCGACCTGGGCCTCCACCACCCCAGGGCGTCGCGCCGGATGCGGTCGCCGTCCCGCCACCAGTCGTACGCCCCCTCGGCCAGCCGGAGCGCCGAGTCCGCGGGCAGCCTGTCGTAGTCGAGCATCCAGCGCCGGTTCCGGTAGACCGCCGTCCAGGTCTCCACCTGGTGCTCGAGGGCCACCTCGACCTCGGTGCCCCGGACCGCCTCCACCACCGCCCCCTGGAGGACCCGGCGCAGGTAGCCGGCGCCCGTGTTCCGGGCCGCCCACGCGAACCGCCAGGTGCCCTTCTCGGAGGTCAGGGTGTCGTCCGAGACCAGGAGGTCGATCCCCGGCACCAGGCGTGGGCGGTCGCCCGCCTCCACGTCGGCCACCAGGTCGCGGACGAAGCGCTCCCGCTCTCCGCACGCCCCGCAGCGGGTGGTCTCCCAGCGGCTCACCACGACCCGGCCGCCCTCCCGGTGCAGGATCAGGGAGACCATGGGCTGGGTGGCCAGCACCACCCGGACGTAGTCGGGTCCGCTGACCACGGCGTCCACGGCAGGCCCCGGAGCGAGGACGCGGCCCAGGGGGCCGTCGGGCGCCAGGGCGGCCACGATGCGGCGCCGATCGAGGTCCGGGCCGTCGGGCGCGTCTCGGAAGGGTTCGGGGGGCTCCCCGAACCACCGCGCGACCTCGTCGGGCCCGAGGGTGCCCGCCCGCACGGCCTCCATGAGACGCAGGACCACCTTCCGGGCGTCGTCTTCGTCGGGTGGCCGGGCACCCGGGGCGGACCGCCAGGGCGCAAAGACCAGGAGGATGGCGGCCGCCATCGCGGCGAGACGTCGCGCACCGGGCCGGGTCGGGCTGTCCATGGTGAGTCCGCCGCACGCGGATATCCCGCCGGGCCTGTGGCCGCCGGAGCCGGTGGCGACGCGTTACCCAGGACCGCTGGACCGCGCATGACCGATCCCGCCCCCGACCTCCGTCCGATCCGCCTCCTGTTCCTGTGCACCGGCAACATCTGCCGCTCGCCCATGGCCGAGGGCCTGGCCCGCCGGTACGGCCAGGTGCGGGGTCAGCCGGTCGAGGCCCGGTCCGCCAGCGTGATGGGCCTGGAGGGCCGCCCCGCCGCCCCCAACGCCGTCCGGGTGATGACCGAGCTCGACATCGATCTCACGCAGCACCTCGCCCAGCCCATGACCCCCGATCTCCTCCGGTGGGCCGACTGGATCCTGGTGATGGAGCTGGGCCATGCCCAGGCCGTCCGCGACGCCACCCCCGACGTCGAGGACCGGGTGCTCCTGCTCGGCTCCTTCTGCGGCCTCCTGGAGATCCCGGATCCCCTCGGGGGCTGGGCTCCGCGCTTCCGCCACGTCCGCGATCAGATCCGTGCCTGCGTCGAGAACTTCATGGACCGGCTCAAGCCCGGCCACCTCAAGCCGAGGTGACCGGCGGGCCGGGCCACTGCCAGGGGAGTCCCCATGTCCCGCACCCTCGTCTCGATCCTGCCGATCCTGGCCCTCGTGGCCTGCTCCTCCGCCTCCGACGACACCGCCCGTCGGTTGGAGGGCGACGACCCGTTCGAGTGCGAGGACGGCGCCGACAACGACCGCGACGGGCTCTTCGACTGCGACGACCCGGACTGCGCCGACTCCCCGTCCTGCGAGGAGTCCGACACCGACGCGGACGCGGACGCCGACACCGACACCGACACCGACGGCGACGTGGACACCGGCGTCGAGCCTCTGCCCGATACGGCCATCGACTGGGTCGACTACAGCTACACCCGCAGCGAGTGGCGGTACGAGGTCGGGATCGAGGGCCAGGCCGACGAGGTGGCGCTCTCCATCTACCAGTACGAGGGCGGGTACGCCTGGGAGGAGGAGCACGACCTCGACCGCACCGACGCGGGTCCCTACGGCTACTGGGAGGAGTGGGGCGTGGACCTCGCCGTCGTCGACGACTGGAAGGACCAGGTGAACGGCGTCTCCACGCTGTTCCAGGGCACCGGGTCCATGGAGGCCACCATGACCTGGATGGTCCAGGTGTGGGACGACCACGGCGACTACGCCGAGTGCGCGGTGTGGGGCAAGCGCCCCGAGTACTACGCGTCCCAGGACTGCCGGGCCGTGGACCCGGGGGGACGCTGAACGAGCGGGCGGCGCCGGGTGGGGCGATCCGGGCTCGGGCCCCGATCCGTCACCCGGACCTCTACACGCTCCCCGTCGCAGCCGGTGTCTCGCAACTCCCCGAGTGCTCCGTCACCCGCCCAGTTGCGAGACGCCTCGGCCGCACGCTGTCTCGCAACTCCCCGAGTGCTCCGTCACCTGCCCAGTTGCGAGACGCCTCGGCCGCACGGCTGTCTCGCAACTCCCCGAGTGCTCCGTCACCCGCCCAGTTGCGAGACGCCCGGGTCCCTCCACGATCCAGAAATGGGGCACCGCCGGCCTGATCGTCGGCTCTTGACCTGGATGGTCCGGGTCTGGGACGACCACGGCGACTCCGCGGAGTGCGCGGAGTTAGAAGTAGTACCGGATGTGGCCCGAGAAGTTCACGAGGTCGATGTCGAAGTCCGGGATGACGACCACGCCGGGACGGTACTCCAGGACGAGGTCGATCGGCACGGGCTTGAACAGGAACTCGAGCCCGAGCACGCCCGACGCGCCGACGCGGAGGTTGTCGTCGTGGGCGTCGTCCCAGAGGACCGCCGTGCCGCCGAACCCGAAGTTCCAGCCGAGCTCGACGGGGTCGCCCCCGGCGAAGGCCGGCCGCTCCAGGAGGTAGTCGAGGCCGACGCCGATGCCGTCGCCGCCGCTGCGGCCCAGGCCGTAGAGACCGAGGACGCCCTGCACGGCCGATCCCGTGTCGGGATTGTACTTGAGGGACAGGCCGGACACGCCGAAGCCGCCGCCGACGCCGAGCCCGAACGGGCCGCCGGGGGGCGGCGCCGCCTGGGCGCCGGTGGGGACGAGCAGGGCGAGCGCGACGATGGGGGGGAGGAAGCGGTTCATGTGGGTCTCCTTCACTCGGCGAAGGTGGTGGCGACGAGATCCACGTTGCCCTGGGCGACGGTGAGCGTCTTCTGGGCCTCGTCGGGGAGCGAACGGGTGACGTCGACGTTGTGCTTGACCTTCTTGGTGACGCCGGGGATCTCGGTGACCTTGAGCCCGGCGCTCTTGGCCTCGGCCGGAACCCGTCCGACCATGCCCGGCGCCTCCTGGGCGAGCGGCCCCGCCTGGGTCGCCACCTCCTGGCAGGCGGCAGCGGCGGCGAGATCGGCATCGACGAGCGTGTTGACGGCGTCGATGCCTTTCTGGACGTTCTCGGGGACGGCGTCGGAAGCCTGGAGCTTGGGAACCCGGCCGTCGAGCGCGACCTTGACCTTGCCCTGAGCCTTGGACCGGAGGTCCTGGAGGGCGCTCTGCACGGGCGTGCCCGTGGCGAGGCCGAGCGCCACGGCGAGGTTGTCGGAGCCCGTCTGCATGTCCCGCCGGGCCCCATGGAGGCGATCGAGCTGGCCCTGGACCTGCCCGAAGAACTGGTCCATGGAGGCGAGGCCGGTCTTCTGGATGGCGAGCTCGTCGGCAGCGCCCTGGGGCTGCTCCGTGGCGTCCTTCTTGCCTGCGAAGGCGTCGCCCGTGGGCATGACCGCGGCCAGGACGAGGAAACCGAGCAGGGTACGAATGCGCATGAGCGGCTCCTGTGTGGAAAGCGGCGGGGGATGGGTGCCCACCGGTTCCGTACGTACCCCAACCATGGAGGTACCGCCATCGCGCTGCAAGGTGGTTGTCAGCCGACGCGCACCACGCCTTTGACCTCGGGGATCTGCTCCACGAGGTACCGCTGCACGCCGTAGGTGAGGGTGGCGGTGGCGTGAGGGCAGGTGCCGCAGGCGCCCGAGAGGCGGACGAGGACGAAGCCGTCGTCGAACCCGACGTACTCGATGCTGCCACCGTCGGCGGCCAGCGCGGGTGCGATCGCCCGGTCGATGAGGTCGAGCACGCGGCGCTCCACGTCCGTGGTCGCGGTGGGGGCCGCGGCGGGGGCATCCTCCACGGCGAGGTCGCCGGAGGCGAGGAACGCGCCGATCGCCTGCTCGACCGCCTCCACCGTGAGCGGGTCCCAGGAGTGGCCGTCGGCCCGGGTGACCGTGACGAAGTTGCGGGCCACCAGCACCTGCTCGGTCCCCTCGATCGCGAACAGGCGCCGGGCCAGCGGCGAGCCCGAGGCCTCGGCCGCGTCGTGGTACCACCAGGTGCCCGAGGACACGAGCGCCTCGGAGACCCGGAACATGAGGGCGGCGGGGTTCGGGGTCGGGAGGGTCTGGATGGGGACGCCGGTGGGGTCGTCCATGGGCGCTCCTGGGCGGTCCGAGCCGTTCCTCCATACACACGGCTGGGGCCGCTGTCACGGACGAGGATGTCCGGGCCGCACGCGGCGCGATACGGGGGGCCTCCACCCCCGAACCGGAGGGGAAAGGTCATGATCGGCTTCGAGCCCTCGGAGGAGCAGGCCGCGCTCCAGGCTGCGGCCCACGAGTTCGCGGCCCGGGAGATCCGGCCGATCGCCGCCCACCACGACCAGACGGGCGAGTTCCCCGAGGAGGTGCTGCGCAGCGCGCACGGGCTGGGGCTGATGAACGTCCACGTCCCCCCGCGCTTCGGCGGGCCGGGCCTGGGCGTGCTCGACGGCTGCCTCATCGCCGAGGAGCTGGCCTGGGGCTGCACCGGGATCGGCACGGCCGTGGAGGCCTGCGGGCTCGCCCTCGAGCCGCTCCTCCAGGGCGCCAGCGACGCCCTCCTCGAGCGGTACGTGGCGCCCATGATGGAGCGCTACGCGCTCGCCGCCTACTGCGTGACCGAGCCGGGGGCCGGGTCCGACGTGCAGGCGCTGCGCACCCGCGCCGAGCGCAGGGGCGACCGCTGGGTGCTCAACGGCCAGAAGATGTGGATCACCAACGCCGGCGTGGCCGACTGGTACTTCGTGCTGGCCGTGACCGACCCGGCGCTGAAGGCCCGTGGCGGCATGACGGCGTTCGTGGTGGAGCGGGCCTGGAAGGGCGTCTCGGTGGGCCGCAAGGAGTGGAACATGGGCCAGCGGGCCTCCGACACCCGCGGTGTCACCTTCGAGGACGTGGAGGTGCCCGAGGAGAACGTGGTGGGCCAGGTGGGACAGGGCTGGATGCTGGCCATGAAGGCGTTCGACCACACGCGCCCGCCGGTGGCCGCCGCCGCCGTGGGCCTCGCCCGGGCCGCCATGGAGCACGCCGCCCGGTACGCCGAGGAGCGCGTGGCCTTCGGCGTGCCCATCGCTCGCCACCAGGCGGTCGCCTTCCTCCTCGCCGACATGGCCAAGGACATCGACGCCGCCCGCCTGCTCGTCTGGCGCTCGGCCTGGCTGCGCGATGCGGGCCGCCGCAACACCCTCGAGGCCTCCATGGCCAAGGCGTTCGCGGCCGACGTGGCCATGCGCGTGGCCACCGACGCGGTGCAGATCTTCGGCGGGTACGGCTACAACGCCGAGTACCCCGTCGAGAAGCTCATGCGCGACGCCAAGATCTTCTCCATCTACGAGGGCACCTCCCAGATCCAGCGCGTCATCGTGGCGCGGGAGCTCTCCGGGCGGAACCGGTGACCATGCGCGTCTTCGTCACGGGCGGGACGGGATTCCTCGGCGCCCACGTGGTCCGGGCCCACCTCGAGGCCGGCGACGACGTCCGCTGCCTCGTCCGGCCGTCGTCTTCGTCCCTCGCGCTCGACGGCCTCCCGGTCGACCGGGTCCAGGTTGCGCTCGATCGGCCCGCCGAGGTCCGCCGGGCCCTGGAGGGGTGCGAGGGCATCCAGCACGTGGCGGGCCTGTTCGACACGGGC
>JBFYZZ010000056.1:0-21571 GCA_041309225.1 Deltaproteobacteria bacterium
CTCTTCCGATCTGCGCGGCGGTCCGACGGCATGCCCCGGCCTCGCCCCCGGGGTCACCGGATGGTGGCACGCCGGGCGTACCTCGCCGGGGGCCGCGGGATCCGAGTACACCATCCCCTCCGGCGTCAACGTGCGCGACGCCGTGCCGTCGGAGGCCACCGGCTGGGCCCTGGGCGGGTTCCTGTGCTCCCTCCGGCAGGGGGCCCGCGTCCGCATCGCCTCCGAACCGGTGTTCGTCCGGGGCGGCGCCTGGTGGGTGCCGGTACGGGCCGAGGATCTGCTGGAGCCCTGATCCTGCGGCCTCGTCCCTGGGGGCTCCGTGATAGGCGCTCCGGGTGCGCGTCCCGGCCATCCTGATCCCCGTCCTGGTCCTCCTGGCCTGCCGTCCCGGCGGGCCGCGCGACCTGCCGGTGGGCGAGGTCCGGCGAGGGGCGTTCGAGGTCGTGCTGTCCCTGGCCGGCACGCTGGTCGCAGAGGACTCGGTGCCCGTGGCGGTGCCCGACGTGGGCGGGGGCACGCGGGTGGTGCGGATCCTGGCGTCGGGGACGGCGGTGGCCGAGGGCGACGTCGTCTGCGAGCTCGATCGCACTGCGCTGGAGCAGCAGATCATCAACGCCGAGGCCCGGCTCGAGGTCCTCGTCCGGCGGATCCCCTCCGAGGAGGAGCAGCTCGCGGGCCGACTCCAGGATCTCGAGAACGGTGTCGCCCGGTCCGAGCTCGCCCTGCAGCGGGCCCTGATGCGGGTCACGGACTCGGAGACCATCCCGAGGGTGGAGCGGGAGGGGTCCCGGCTCGACGCCGAGGAGGCCCGGCTCACGCTCGATCGCGCCCGGACGGCGCTGGAGGGGGCGAGGCTCAAGGGCGCGGCCGACCTCGACCTGATGCGCCTCGACGTGCGCCAGACGCGGGCCAACGTGGCCCGGTACCAGGCCCAGCTCGTGGCGAGCACGGTGACCGCCCCGGTGCCGGGCGTGGTGGCCCTCGCCGAGGACTTCTCGGGCCGACCGGTGGCCGCGGGCGACACCGTCTACCCCGGATTCGAGATCGCGCGGATCGCCCAGCCCGGCGCCCTTCGCGTGGAGGCCTGGGTGCCCGAGGCCGACGCCGGCCGGATCCGGGTGGGTCAGCCCGTGACCGTCCGGGTGGAGGGATACCCGGAGAAACCCGCCCAGGGCCGGGTCTCGCGCACCGGCGACATGGCCGTCCGCCGCAGCGCGATCGTGCCGGGCAAGTACCTGGGCGTCACCGTGGACCTCACCGAGCAGGCGGATCCCATGCGCCCCGGCATGACCGTCCGGGCGGACGTGTTCGTGGACCGGGCCGACGACGCGCTCACGGTCCCGCGCGAAGCCGTCTTCTACCAGGACGAACGGGCGTTCGTCTGGCGCCGGCACTTCGGATCGTTCGGCGCGGTGCCCGTGACGGTCGGCCTCGCCAGCGATGCCCGCGTCGTCGTGACGGGGCCGCTCGCCGCCGGGGACGTGGTCGCCCTCGGCGATCCCGGAGGGGAACCCTCCCTGCCCGAGATCCCGACAGCCGGGACCGAGCCGTGAACCCGGGGACGCTCCGGACCGTCCGCCAGGGGCTCTGCAGGGTGTGGGCGCACAAGGTCCGGAACCTGCTCGCATCCGTCGGCATCCTGGTGGGGGTGGCCGCCCTGGCGGGCCTGGTGTCCGTCGGGCACGGCGCGCGCCAGGAGGCCTCCCGCATCGCCGAGCGGCTCGGGCGGCCCGGCTTCGAGGTGCTGTCCGTCCCCGTCGCGGTGCCGGCGGATCCGGCCGAGGGCCGACCGACCGAGCGACAGGGCCTCACGCTGCGGGACGTCCGCGCCCTCCGCGAAGCCCTCCCGAGGGCGGAGGCGGTGGGGGGGATGCGCGAGGTGGCGATCCGCGAGATCATGCCCCGCGTCGAGGAGCCCGGCGCCCTGCTCGTGGTCGGGGCCGAGCCGGCCTGGATCAGTGTGACCCGCATCGTCCTCGTGGAGGGCCGCTTCCCGGACGAGCGGGACGAGGCTCGGGCCGCGGCCGTCTGTGCCCTCGGGGAAGGACTCCGGCGGCGCTTCTTCGGCAACGGTCCCGCCGTCGGGGAGCGGATCCGGCTGGAGCAGTCCTGGGTCACGGTGGTGGGGGTGATCGGCGTACCGGGCGGGCGACCCGGGAGCGCGAGGGCCCACGATCCCTCCGCCCGCGTGCCCGACGTGCTGGTCCCGCTCACCACCGCGCTCTCCCGGCTCGTGCTCCCAGGATTCGAACCCGAGCTCTCCGAGATCCGCGTGGCGGTCGCTTCCCCCGAGGTGCTGGAGGCCCAGGTGGCGCTGGGCCGCAGGGTGCTGGCCCGTCTCCACGCCGGCCGGGACGACGTCGAGGTCCTGGTGCCCCTGCAGCGCCTCGCCGCCCCGCGTGCGCGACGGCGAGCGGCGGAGGCCGTCCTGGGCGCCATCGCCTGCCTGGGGTTCCTGCTCGGCGGCGTGAACCTCGTCCACGCGCTGACCGTGGACGTGCTGGAGCGGCGCGCCGAGATCGAGGGTCGGCTGGACGCCGGGGAGAGCGCACGGGAGGTCCGGCGTTCCTTCCGCGTGGAGGCCGCCGTGATCGCCGCCTTCGGGGGCGCGCTGGGGATCCCGGCGGGGTACGCCGTGGCCTGGGTGCTGTCCCGTCACGGCGGCCTGAGGGCCTCGGTGGGGCTCGACGCCCTCGTCCTCGGGCTGGTCGCCGCCCCCCTGGCCGGGTGGCTCGCCGGTTGGTTCCCGGCCCGCCGCGTGCCCGACCCCCCCGACTCGTAGGCGCGCGGATCCGGTCAGGGCACGGGGAGGTCGAGGGACTCCAGGAGGAGCCCCTCCACCCCGAGCAGCCCGAGGTGGGAGGCCTGGAGGTCGATCTCGGCCTGGAGGCGGGACACGTTGGCCGCGTCCAGGGCCTCGAGGGAGCGGACCACCTCGCGCGACGACCCCCGGCCGGCCGAGAGCAACTCCTGGTCGGCCTCGAGGGCGGCCTGGGCGACCTGGACGGTCTGGCGCGCGAGGTCGAGGCGCGCCCGGTCGCGGCGGAGCTCGCGCACGGCCGCCTCCACGGCGAGGATCAGGTCCTGGTCGGCGGCCTCCAGCCCGATGCGCGCCTGGTCCCGCGCGAGCCGTGCGCGCTCGGCCGCGCGGCGCTCGGCCCGGCCGAAGAGCGGCGCGGTGAAGGACAGGCCCAGACCCCAGGTGGCGGCTCCTTCGTCGCCCAGGGACGAGAGGGACTCGGCCACCGAGGCCCCGGTGCCTCCGAGGCCGTACCAGGCCGAGGTGCCGAGCGAGGGGAGCGCCGCGTGGCGCGCGAGGCGGAGCGCGTCCTCCGCCGCGTCCATCACGAGATGCTGCTGGAGGTAGGCGGCATTGAAGAGACGGGCCCGGTCGATGGCCGAGGGCAGGTCGGTCGCCGCGTCGGGTACCTCCGGCCGGTCGATGGGCTCGAACGGGGTGCGATCCGCAAAGCGAACGCCCATCAGGCGCTGCAGGACGGCCTGGGAGGACTCGACGTCGGCCTCGGCCACCACCACGGCCTGGCGGGCCACGCCCACGGCACGCTCGACCTGGAGGACGTCGCCCAGGGCGGCGAAGCCCTGGTCCTTCCGCTCCCGCGTGTCGGCGAGCTGCTGCTCCGCGATCTGGAGCGACCGGCGGGCGAGGACCAGGGTCTCCCGGGCCGCGGCGAGCCCCCAGTAGGCGCCCGACACCGAGAGGGCCAGCGACTCCGCGCGGGCCCGGAGCGTGAGGAGCTCGTAGTCGCGGGCGCGGCGGGCCCCCCGGAGGGTGGCGAGCGCCGTCCAGGCTCCGGCCCCGTCGAGGAGCGGCTGGGTGAGGTACAGCCGGAGATCGCTCGCGTGGTCGTCCCCCGGGCCCGTGCTTGGGTCCGTGCCCTCCCAGGTCACGCGGGCCGTCCCGCCCGTGGGCAGGTCCTCGGTGAGCGTGGCCGAGAGCGAGCGGGATCCGTCGCCGCCGAGGGACGCCCCGGCCCCGAAGGTCGGCTCGAAGGCCGATCGCGCCTGAG
The DNA here is from genome assembly GCA_041309225.1 of Deltaproteobacteria bacterium. Classification (GTDB taxonomy): domain Bacteria; phylum Myxococcota_A; class UBA796; order UBA796; family JAFGLY01; genus JAFGLY01. The sequence continues at coordinate 4,029 of JBFYZZ010000056.1, forward strand.
AGACGTACAGCTCGGCGCTGCGGGCGGCGAGGCGCTCCTCGCGCATCTCCAGGTTGGCGCCCATCGCCCGGACGAGCGCGTCGTGGAGGGTGAGATCCTCGCCGTGGACGGCTGGGCAGAGCAGGAACAGCATGGCCCCTCCTCCTATACCGCCGCCGGGATACGGGCCCGGGGGGCCGGGAGGGGCGCGGGAGCCGTCGTGAAGACCCTGAAACCCGCCCCCGGCGTCGTGGCCGGCCACCTCGCCGCGCTCCCCGCCTTCCGGGGCCTCGCCGCCGCCGATCGGGAGCGGATCGCCGCCGACTCGCTGCTCCGGATGTACGCCCGGGGGGAGGCGATCTTCCACGCCGGGGAGCCCGCCGCGTCGCTGGCGGTCCTCGTGCGGGGCAGCGTCCGGGTCCTGCGGGCCCGTCCGGACGGGCACGAGAAGGTGGTGCACCTGCTCGCGGCGCCGTGCCTCGTGGCCGAGGTGCCCACGCTCACTGGCGAGCCGCTGCCGGCCACGGCCCTGTGCGGGGAGGAGTGCGTGGTCGTGGCCATCCCCCGCACCGTCCTCGTGGAGGCGGTACGGCGGGATCCCGAGCTGGCCCTCCGGGTCCTGGCCGCCGTGTTCGAGCGCCTCCAGGAGCTGACGCGCGCGCTGGCGCGTCATGGGCAGCGGGGCGCCGCCGCCCGCGTGGGAGCCTGGCTGCTCGGCCTCGCCCGCGACGGGACGACAGGGGTGCTGCCGGCCGCGAAGAAGGACGTGGCCGACTACCTCGGGCTGCAACCCGAGTCGTTCTCGCGGGCGCTGGCCGTCCTCCGGGAGGAGGGGGCCGTGGAGGTCGACGGCGACGCCTTCCGCATCCTCGACCGCGGGGTGCTGGAGGCCGTCCTCGAGGACGCCGACCGGGAGCGGGTCACCTGATCCGCGGTTGATCCGGGTCAAGGGCGGGCCCGGGGTCCGTGCGTAGGGTGGGCGTCCCTTCCACCCCCGGGGTGCGCCGGTGCAAAGACCCATCCTCACCATCGACCGCGACCTGTGCAACGGCTGCGGCCAGTGCGTCACCGCGTGCGCCGAGGGCGCCATCGAGATGCGGGACGGCAAGGCCGTGGTGGTGAAGGAGGAGTTCTGCGACGGGCTCGGCGCCTGTATCGGCGAGTGCCCCACCGGCGCGCTCGTCATCGGGCAGCGCGAGGCTCCGGCCTTCGATCCCGACGCGGTGGCCGTCCACCTCCGGCGCCTGGGCCGGGCCCCCGCCCCGCACGCGGCACCCCACGACCCCGGGACGCACGTCGCCGCGGCGCCCCCGATCGACGACCTGCCGTGCGGCTGCCCCGGATCCTCGGTCCGCATGGGCGACCCTGTCCGCGCCATGTCCCGGCCGGCCCCGCCGCCCGATGGCGGACTCCCCGCCCGCGTCCAGCCCTCCGAGCTGGGCCACTGGCCGGTCCAGCTCCACCTGGTCCCGATCCGGGCGCCGTTCTTCCAGTCCGGCCGGGAGCTCGTGGTCCTCTCCACGTGCGCCCCGGTGGCCTCGGCGGACATCCACTGGCGGTTCCTGCGCGGACGCAGCGTCGTGGTCGCGTGCCCCAAGCTCGACCGGACCGATCCCTACGTCGAGAAGCTGGCCGCGATCTTCGCCTCCAACCCGATCCCCAGGGTGATCGTGGTCCGCATGGAGGTGCCGTGCTGCGGCGGCCTCGCCCGGTTCGTCGCTCTGGCCCGCGAGCGGTGCGGACGCCTGGACCTCGTGGTGGACGAGGTGGTGGTGGGCACCGAGGGCGACGTGCTGGCCACGCGGCGGCTCGCCGGCTGAGACGGTCCGAGCGCCGGCAGGTACCGGCCGGGAGCCCGGCCCGTTAGGAGCCTTCGATCCAGGAGGCCCCATGACCACGGTCGAGAACGTCGTCATCTTCGGCTCCGGTCCCGCCGGGTACACCGCCGCGATCTACGCGGCCCGCGCCAACCTGCGGCCGGTCCTGTTCGAGGGCCTGCAGCCGGGCGGGCAGCTCACCATCACGACGGACGTCGAGAACTTCCCCGGGTTCCCGGAGGGGATCACCGGGCCCGAACTCATGGACCGGCTGCGCGCGCAGGCCGAGAGGTTCGGCGCGCGGATCCGATCCGAGCGGGTGGAGGCCACGTTCCTCGACGAGCAGCCGCTCAGGTACCGCCTCGAGGGCGGGGAGGAGGGCCTCACTCGCACCGTCGTCATCGCGACCGGCGCCTCCGCCCGGTACCTCGGCCTTCCGAGCGAGCAGCGGCTCCAGGGTCGCGGCGTGTCGGCGTGCGCCACCTGCGACGGTTTCTTCTTCCGCGACCAGCACGTGGTCGTGGCCGGCGGGGGCGACACCGCCATGGAGGAGGCCACCTACCTCACGCACTTCGCCCAGAAGGTCACCGTGGTCCACCGCCGGGCGGAGCTCCGGGCGAGCCGGTTCATGCAGGATCGCGCGCGCAGGAACGACAAGATCGAGTGGTGCCTCGAGCACGCCGTCGTGGAGGTGCGGGGCGAGGAGAGCGTGACCGGGGTGGTGGTGCAGCACGTCCGCACCGGCGTCCGGCAAGTGATCGACGCCACGGGCTTCTTCCTGGCCATCGGCCACGACCCGAACAGCGCGCCGTTCCGGCCCTGGGTCCGCACCGATCCGGCCGGGTACATCCTCACCGAGCCCGGGCGGGCCGCCACCGGGATCCCCGGCGTGTTCGCTGCCGGCGACGTGCGCGACAGCGTGTACCGTCAGGCCGTGACCGCGGCCGGCTCCGGGTGCGCCGCCGCCATCGAGGCCGAGCGCTGGCTGGCCGCGCAGGAGTAGGGGCCGGCCCCATGCCCGGGTGGCGGGGCCCGACCGGCGGGATATCGGATCCTCGCCACGGCATCCCGCCGCGGCGTTGATAGCGCTGTCGCCATGCGGTCGGACGACCCGCCTGCGGGCGGGTCCGGGATCCGGGTAGGATCCCTGTGGGAAGCCGGTGTGAATCCGGCACGGTGCCGCCACCGTGTGCAGTCGAGCCCCTCCACGAAGCCACTGGGCGCACGCCCGGGAAGGCGGAGGGGACAAGGGCTGCGAGTCGGGAGACCTGTCCCTCCGTGTTCCGCGCGCCCATCCCCGAGCCAGGGATGGCGGGCCTCGGGTCCTCCATCCCACGCCATCGGAGGCCCCATGGAACGAGCAGCACTCCTCGCGATCCTCCTCGCCGCGTGCCACGGCGGGGCGGACGACACCGCCGGCGAGACCGGCGCCACCGACGACTTCCCTCTCGAAGGCACCTGGGACGACGAGTTCGGGGGGCTCCACACCGTCACCCCCGAGACGTGGACGATGGTGTACCCCACCGACACGAGCGTCTTCCACATCGAGTCCATCGCCCTGGACGGCACCTGGCTCGTGGCCAGGAACGATGAGACCAACGCCTGGTTCGGCGGTCTGTACAGCCGCTTCGACTGGACCGTCGCCGGAGGCGACCTCTGGTACTGCCAGGTGGCCTGGGACGCCGCCGATCCAGCCGCCGCGGCCGGCTCGGGCAGCGCCGATCCCGCGAACCCGGCGACCACGGGCTGCGGGGGCTTCGCGTGGAACCGCCTCCTCCCGCACGAGGCGTCGCGTTGATCCTGGCCCGCCCGGCGCTGGCCGGGCTCGGACTCCTGGCTGCCTGTGCGGGCTCCCCGGCCGAGACCGGGGAGGCGCCCGATCCCTTCGTGGACGACGTGCGGTCCGTCCGGGTGGGCCGGGGCGGTGGGTTCGGGCTCGGCGCCCTTCCGGACGTGGTCCAGGGCCCCCCGGTGGGTGCCGGCGATCGGGCCGGATCCACCGACGTCGTGTCGCTCGGCCACCGGGGCGGCATCGTGCTCGCCTTCGAGGATCTCGTGGCCGTGGACGGCGGGGGCCCCGACCTCATCGTGTTCGAGAACGCGTTCGAGGACTGGATCGAGACCGGCCGGGTGGCGGCCTCGGAGGACGGCGTCACCTGGGCCTGGTGGCCCTGCGATCCGGAGGACGCCGCGGGCGGGTACCCGGGCTGCGCCGGCGTGCACCCCGTCTTCGCGGCCCCTGGCAACGGCATCGATCCCACCGATCCTGCGGAGGCCGGCGGCGACGCCTTCGACCTCGCGGACATCGGGCTCACCCGGGCGCGGTTCCTCCACGTCCGCGACACCGGGTGCAACGCCTACACGCCGGACGTGGGCGGGTTCGACCTCGACGCCGTCGCGCTGGTGCACGCCGAGGCCCGGTAGGGTCCGGGCTCCCGGGCGCGAGGCCCGCCTCGCGCCGGGCCCGCGGTTATGGGTGCGGTTCGAGGTCGCGAGCATGGACTACGCCCCCATCGGCGCCGTCTGCACGACGCTCGGGCTGCTCACGCCCGGGGACGTGGTCCTCGTGCTCCAGCGCCTGGCCACCGGGGAGCGGCGCCGGTTCGGGGACGTGGCCATCGAGATGGGCCTCCTCGACGAGGCGGGCCTCGCGCGGGCCCTGGCCGCCCAGCACCGGCTCAACCTCCTGCCCGACGCCGCGCTCGACAGCCTCGCCGTGTCCGATGCGGCCTTCGATCGCGTGCCCGCGCCCGTCATCCGGCGGCACGGCCTCGTGCCCGTCGCCTGGAACGACGACTGCGACGTGCTCTCCGTCGTGGGCTCGGATCCCACCGCGACCGCGGGCGTCGAGGCCGTGCGCGCCTGTTCCGGAGCCCGGGCGGTCCGGTGTTTCGTGGGCACCCGATCGGGCGTCACCGCCCTCCTGGAGCGCCTCCTGGGCCCCCCCGAGGAGGGTGGAGCGGCGGGAGAGCCCGCCCCTCCGATCCGCGCCCTCCCGTCCGCCCTCGTGCACGAACGGGTGCTGGTCCTGGAAATGGACGAGCAGCGTGCCCGGCTCTTGAAGCGCCTGGACGGCGTCGAGGAGGGCACAGCGGCCTTCGCCTCGGACCCCGCCCAGGTGATCCAGGCGCTGGAAGACGCCCGGATCGAGCGGGTCATCCTCCGCGAGGAGGTGGCCGAGGCGCTCGACGATTGGATCGACGCCTGGCGGCGCGTGCGGCCCGATCTCGTCATCCAGCGGGTACCGGCCTTCGGGCCCTCGCACGCGTCCGGCGTGGACGCCCGGGCGTCCTCGGCCTTCCACGTCGCCTTGCTGCGGTTCCTGCTCACGGCCGCCGAGGTCCGCGACGTGGAGGTCCGGGTGCGGGCGTGGCGGGCCGTGGAGCTCGCCCGCGCCACCGCCCTCAGGCTCGGGCTGGGCCCGGACCGGGTCGAGGCGGTGGCCCTCGCCACCCTGCTCTCTGAGATGGAAGACTTCGCGTTCCTGCGGCCCGTGGTCCAGGCCCTGCCAGCCCCGGCCGGGGGCGACGTCCGGTTCCCGCTGGCGCGAGCCCTCGTCGGGGCCTTCCCCCCCCCGTGGGACCTGGCCCGCCTCCTCGACGCCCTCGACGCCCGCCTCGCGGGCGGCGGGCCCGTGGGCGCGCACCTCGACGCCGAGATCGTCCTCACGGTGCGGGCGGTGGTCCGGCAGGGGCAGGCGGGGCAGGTAGACGCCGCGGCGATCCTCGGCGATACCGCGATCCACCACGCACCCCGCGTCGTGGCGGGCGTGGCCTCGGTCCTCCGGTGGGAGTCGCTGCACACCGACGCCGCCCCCGCCGGGCACTCGGGCGAGGAGGTGCTCGTGGCGGTGCGGGATCCCGACCTCCTGTCCGCGCTCGAGGTCGGGCTCGCCCAGGCCGGATTCCACGTCCTGCTCGCCGCCTCGGGCCCGGACGTCCCCCGCATCGCCGCCTGGCACCCCCCGGCGTGCATCGTGGCCGACCTCGACCTGCCCGGTCTGGACGGCCGCGGGATCCTGGCCGCGCTCAGGGACGAGGGAGGCGCCCGGCGGATCCCGGTCCTGCTCCTCGCGGCCCCGGACGCGCGGACCACCGCCGCCCAGGTCCTCGAGGACGGCGCCGAAGACGTCCTCGTACGCCCTGTCGCCATGGACCTCCTCCTCGGCAAGGTCAAGCGGGCCGTCGCGCGCGGGCGGACGGCGGCCGAGGCGGGCATCCGGGGCAGCCTCGCCGACCTGCCCCTCCCCGACCTGATCCAGACGCTCACGCTCGGGGGGCGGACCGCCGTGGTCCGGGTCCGCTCCGGGAGCCGGCAGGGCGAGATCGGCATCGTCAAGGGCGGCCTGGTGTCCGCCCGCTTCGAGGACGACCGCGGCGAGGCCGCCCTGCAGCACGTGGTGGCGCTCGATAAGGGGACGTTCGTGGTCACGATCGGCGAGATCGCCCCCGAGCGGAACCTGTCCGGTTCCACCGAGTGGCTGCTGCTCGAGGCGCTGCGCCTCCGGGACGAGGCTGCCCGGGGCGGTTGAACCCGGCGTGACAGGATGCCCGTGGTCGTCGTATCTTGGGGGTGCACGGACGGGAGCACCGCCCGATGGGTCTGTCGTTGTCCCCCCAGGAAGCACTCGAGGCGTACACCCGCCTCGTCACGGCCACCCCGATCGAGGTACGCGCGGCGGCGGGCGTCATGGCCCTGCTCCTCATGCTCGCGGGGGCTCGCCTCTACCGCGTGGCCGTCGTCCTGCCGGGCATCCTGGCCGGGGTGGTCGCGGCCTCGGCCATGCCCGCGACCATGGACTACGAGACCCGCCTCATCCTGGGCATCCTCGTGAGCCTGGTGGGTGGACTGATCCTGTTCTTCCTGGAGAAGGTCGGGGTCGTCCTCCTGGGTGGGGTCCTGGCCGCCTGGCTCACCGGGGTGGCCTGGCCCCTCGTCGCCCACATGGAGGCACCCTGGTGGGCGCTGGCCGTGGGGGGGTTGGGGGGCATGATCGCCTTCCCCGCCATCTTCCGCTCGGCCATCCGCTGGATCACCTCCGCCCTCGGGGCGCTCCTGGGCGCCTGGGCCCTGGGGTACCCCACGAACGCGCTGGTCATCCTCGCACTCGCCGCGGTGGGGGTGATGTTCCAGTACCTCACCACGCGGCGCGACCCCGACGAGGACTTCACCACCTGATCGCCCGCCGGGCGGGGATAGGGGGTTCCGGTGAGGCGACACCTGCCCTTCCTGCTCCTGGTCGCCCTCGTCGCGGGCCTCGCGCTCTGGCCCGCTCCGCTGCTCAGGGTACCGGTGGGGCACCCGCTCTCCGATCTCGCCGACCACTACTGGGGGACGTGGTGGTGGGGCGGAGAGGTGCTCGCCGGCCGCCTGCCTTTGCACACCACGATCACGCACCTCCCGGCGGGCCAGCCGATCTGGTACGTGGATCCGGTGGGGGCGGCCGTCGGCCTCCTGCTCCGGCCACTCGGGTTCCCGGCCGCCTACGACGGGGTCCTCCTCGTCCAGGCCATCGCCGCGGGCCTCGCCCTGTACCTGGCGGCCTGGCGCTTGACGGCCCACCGCGGCGCGTCCACGGCAGCCGGGGTCGCCGGGGTGGCCTCGCCCTACCTCCTGGGCCTCGTCCACTCGGGCCTGCTCGAGTACGCGGGCCTCGCGGCGCCCGTCCTCTTCGTCCTGATGGCCATCGAGGCCCTGGAGGGACGGCGCCTCGCCTGGCTCGGCGTCGCGGCCGCGCTGGCCGCCTGCACGCTCCAGGCGTTCTACTACGGCGCCTTCGCCGCGCTCCTGGGCGGCTGCCTCCTCCTGGGCGATCGGCCGGCCCTCCGCCTCCGCCGCCTGCTGCCCGGCCTGCTCGCCGGCCTCGCGCTGTCGGCGCCGATCCTCTGGGTGGCCGGCGCCAGCGTGTTCGGCGGGGCCGGCGCGGTCACCCCCGAGACCGCGCCCGGCTGGACCCAGCCCGTGGCGCCCGCGGTGGACCTCTCGCTCTTCCTGCGCCCGGGCCGCCACACCTTCCCCGACACCCCGGCGCTCGGCAACCCGGGGATCCTGCACGTCCACTACCTCGGCTGGGTCCTGGTCGGGCTCGGCGTAGCGGGCCTCCTCCGCCACCCGCGCCTCACCCCGCACCGGTTCGCCTTCCTGGCCTTCGGCGTGCTGGCGATGGGCCCGGCCCTGGCCTGGGGCGGGCAGCCGGTGACGGTGGGTGGCACCGCCGTCCCGCTCCCGCTCGCGCTGCTCTACCGGATCCCCGGATCTCCGTTCGCGCTGGTCCACCATCCCTACCGGTTCGCGGCCTTCCTGGTCCCCGTCCTGGCCCTCGGCGCCGCCGCGACGGTGGCGCGCCTGCGCCCGTGGGCGGTCGTCCCGGTGGTCCTGGCGTTCGTCGCCGAGGGGCTCTTCGCGTCGGCCGTTCCGTGGCCGCTGCCCACGGCGGATCCGTCGCCGCCCCCCATCCACGCGGACCTGCCTGGTCCGGGCGGGGTGCTCGACTGGCCGCCCGACGCCACGGCCGCCAACCGCGCGTACCTGCTCTGGCAGGTGTCCCACGGCCGCCCCATCCCCTACGGGGTCAACGCCTTCCTGTCGCATGCCCTCGAGGAGGATCCCCCGGTGGCCGAACTGCTCGGCACGCTCGCGGATCCGGGCCGCCGGGTCCGCAACCGGGACGTGCCCGGCGATCCCCGTTTCCCGCCCCCGCGGCGCGACGGCGTGACCCGCCTCGCCTCCATGGGTCTCCGCTGGGTGGTGCTCCACCCCGATCGGGCAGGGGCCGGAGAGCGCACGGCCGCCGAGGCGGTGCTCGATCGGTGGTTCGGTCCGGCGGTCGTCACGCTGGGCGGCGCCTCCGCCTGGGCCGTGCCCGCAAAGCCCGCCCCGCCCCGCCCTTCGGACCCCGGCACCCCCTGACGGGCCGCTACGGGACGGGCGCGGCCGTGCGCCGCCTCGCCTCGCGGACCACGTCTCCCACGGTGTCGGGCAGCGTGCGGGTGGTGGCGAGGGTCTGCACGGCGAGCGGGATGGCGCCGCCGACGTCGGTGCAGAGGTAGTACTCGACCCGCGTCCGGCCGCCCTCGTCGGTGAACACCCACCCGCCGGCGTTCACCGGCGGCTCCACGGCGCCGGGATGGGCGTCTCGCACCGCCTCCCACCGGGCCGTGTACGCGCCCCCCCCCTCGAGGCGGTCCCAGTAGAAGACCGAGGCATCGGCCCCCCGCTCCACCACGCCGTGCACGAACCAGAAGCGGTCGGCGAGGAGGGTCCAGGAGGGCAGGACCATGTACTGGTAGAAGTCGAAGCCGGCGGCGCTCCTCGCGAACGTCTCGGCCTCGAGGAGACCCGCGGAGGACCAGCGGACCGACGCGGGGATGTCGGTGGCCACCTCGAGCAGGCGGTCGCGCGGCAACGCCACGGTGGCCACACCCGCGAAGCACGCCACCCCGTCCACCGTGCGGCGGAGCACCTGCACCGTGCCGGCGTCGGGGTGCTCGCGCGTGGAGTGGGGGGTCCAACCGGGCTGCCGGATCCGGGTCCAGGCGGGACCGGCCCCCGCGGTGGGGAGGAGCAGCAGGGCGAGGGCGAACAGGGTCACGGAGGCCTCGGAGGGCACGGTTGCGGCCCTCTAACCGCCGGAGCGGCGCATTCCTTCCCGGGGCGACGCCCCCTCCGCGGGATAGGGGAGCCGGGCACAGGGGTCTCCGGTGGAGGTCCGCCATGTTCGCCCTGCTCCTCCTCCCGGTCCTCCATGCGGAACCGCCCGAGGGCGCCGCGCTCAGGTTCCGGGCCGTGGGCGACGTCATGCTCGGCAGCGACTTCCCCGCCGGGTACCTGCCCCCGGAGGACGGTGCGGAGATGCTCCGGAGCGTCGCCCCGCTCCTCAGGGACGCGGATCTCACCTTCGCCAACCTCGAGGGTCCCCTCTGCGACGGCGGCAGCACGACCAAGTGCTCGCCCGACAAGCCCGAGGGCTCCTGCTACGCCTTCCGCATGCCTGCCCGCTACGGCCGCTTCCTCGTGGACGCCGGGCTCGACGTGGTCTCCACCGCCAACAACCACGCCGGCGACTTCGGCGACACCTGCCGCACCGCCACCGAGCGGAACCTCGACGCGCTCGGCATCGCGCACACGGGCCGCGCCGGCGACGTGGCCACCCTCGAGGCCAACGGCCTGAAGGTGGCGATCGTCGGGTTCCACGCGAGCGCCGCCACCCACGACGTCCGCGACCCGGCCGCCGCCGCCGGCATCGTCCAGGGGCTCACCGCCAGCCACGACCTCGTGATCGTCTCCTTCCACGGAGGGGCGGAGGGGTCGCGGGCCATCCGCACCCCGACGGGGCCCGAGACCTACTACGGGGAGAACCGGGGCGACGTGCGGGCATTCGCCCGGGCCGTGGTGGACGCGGGCGCCGACCTGGTGGTGGGCCACGGCCCCCACGTGCTGCGCGGCATGGAGATCTACCGAGACCGCCTGGTGGCCTACTCCCTCGGCAACTTCGCCACCTACGGCCGGTTCAACGTCACCGGCAACCAGGGCCTGGGCGCGGTGCTGGAGGTCGTCCTCGACCGCGAGGGCCGCTTCCGGGGCGGGCGCCTGTTCCCCACGCGCCAGGTGGGCGAGGGGATCCCCGAGCCCGACCCCGAGGGCCGGGCCCTCGACCTCGTCCGGACGCTGTCGGCCGAGGACTTCCCGGGCACGGCGGTGCGCGTCGCCCGCGACGGCACCCTCGGAGCCCCCTAGGGTGGCCGTCCTCCACGACGTTCCGCTGGCGCCTCGGACCACGCTGGGCATCGGCGGCCCCGCGCGCACGCTCGTCGAGGCCCACGACGAGGCCGAGGCCGTCGGGGCCGTCGTCGACGCCGACCGGTGTGGCGAGCCGGTGCTGGTCCTCGGGGGAGGCTCCAACCTCCTGGTGGCGGACGCCGGGTTCGCCGGGACCGTGGTGGCGCTCGCCACGCGCGGCGTCGCCCTCCGTCCCGACGGCGCGGGCTCCGTCCTGGTCGAGATCGCGGCGGGGGAGCCCTGGGACGCCGTGGTGGAGCGGGCCGTGGCCGAGGGGCTCGCGGGGGTGGAGTGCCTCTCGGGCATCCCGGGCACCGCCGGCGCGACGCCCATCCAGAACGTGGGTGCCTACGGCCAGGCGGTGGGAGACACGCTCGTGGCGGTGCGCGTGCTCGACCGGCGCGACGGCCGCCTCGACACGCTCGCCGCCGCGGCGTGCGCGCTCGCGTACCGCGACAGCCGGTTCCGCTCGGGGGAGCCCGGTCGATACCTGGTCCTGGGCATCACGCTCCGGCTCCGGCGCGGCTCCCCGGCGGCGGTCCGCCAGGGCGAGGTGGCCGCGCGGCTCGGGGCGGGCGCACCCACCCCCGCCGCGGTGCGCCGGGCGGTCCTCGAGGTACGCCACAGCAAGTCCATGCTCCTCGATCCGGGCGATCCGGAGAGCCGCTCGGCCGGCTCCTTCTTCGTGAACCCGGTCGTGCCCTCGGGCCGGGTGGCCGCGATCCGGGCCCGGGCGCCGGCCGGCGCCTCCGCGCTCCCGGTGTGGGAGGCGGGTCCGGGCCGGGTCCGGCTCCCCGCCGCCTGGCTCATCGAGCAGGCCGGCTGCCCGCGCGGACTGGATCGGGGGGTCGTGGGCCTGTCCCGGCGCCACGCCCTCGCCATCGTGAACCGGGGGGGCGCCACCGCGGCGGACGTGCTGGCGCTGGCCCGGGAAGTCCGGGACGCCGTGGCCGCCACGTTCGGGATCGGGCTCCGGCCCGAGCCCGTGTTCGTGGGGTTCACGGGCGATCCGCTCGCGTGACGGATCGCGGGGAACGGGGCTCCGGTGACCCGACACGGTTGCGACACGTGCAATTCCTGCGCAAACTCCGGGTGACGCGACCTTCCGCACGGCCGACCCGCCGTTACGTCGGCCATTCCTCCGAGGCCCCCCCCGATGCTCCTCCCGCTCGCCGCCCTCCTCCTCGGCATGGTGCCCCTCCAGGACGACGGTGTCCTCGACGGCCCTCCCGCGCCCCACCTCGACCGCCGTACCGCCGTCCAGTGGCGCCTCTCGTCGCGTCCGGCGTGGCGCGCGTTCCAGGCTGCCTGGGACGGCCGCTGGGCCGCCCGCTGGGACGAGCGGAACGGCACGCCCCGCTTCCTGTACGCCCCGGGCGTACCCCTCTCGGAGGTCGATACCCTCGTGGCCGACGTGGCCCGCCTCGGGGGTGCCGATCCCGACGGGTTCCAGCTCACGGGCGAGGTCCGCCGCGGCCAGGAGGCGATCCTGCGCTGGACGCGCACGTGGCGGGGGGCCGAGGTCGTGGGCGACGAGGTCGTGGTCGTGTCCGAAGGCGAACGGATCGGCGGCGTCTGGGCCCGGATCACGCCGATCGGCGCCCTCCCGGAGCCCCGCGACGGCGAGGTGGTGCTGCCCGTGCCGCGTTTCCCCGACGGGCAGGACTGGATCGCGCCCTCGAACGGCATCCGGCCCGTCCTGGGCACCGTGGAGCGGGACGACACCCTCGTCACGTGGCTGGATCGCCTGGGGCGCGTCCTCTTGCGGTACGACGAGCGGAGGTACGGCGCCGTCACGGTCACGCACGAGGAACGCACCGTGGGCGGCGCCGTCCTCGAGGATCCCGCCAGGGAGGTCACGGTCACGGACGCCTCCGGGGCCACCGACATCACCGATACCGGGGGCCTCCACGACCTCACCGGCGCCCTCACGGTCTCGCTCCAGGGCCCGAGCCTCTGGGTCGTCCGGAACTCGGCCACCGTACGGGTCAGCGGCAGCGGCGACATCGTGCTCGACGGCGGCAGCGACCTGTCCTGGGCCTCGGCCGACACCCTCCACAACTTCCACGTGGTCTGGGACTGGCTCCAGGACCGGTGGCCCACCCACCGGTGGCTCGACCGGACCGTGGTGGCCTACGTGGACGCCACCTACGGGTACTGCAACGCCTGGTACAGCGGCGGCACGCTCACGTTCCTCGTGGAGTACCCGTACTACTGCAACAACTTCGGCCGGATCGCGGACGTGCTCTACCACGAGGTCGGGCACGGCATCCACGAGTACATCCTGGCCGGTGGCACCTTCGCCGGCGACGTCTCCGAGGGCGCGGGCGACTACACCTCCTGTACCGTCAACGGCGACCCGTACCTCGCCCCCAACGCGTACTACGGGGGAGGATACGTCCGGGAGATCGCCACCGATCGCGTCTACCCCTGGGACGTCGTGGGCGAGGTCCACACCGACGGCCTCATCTTCGGATCCTTCCTGTGGGACGTGCGGGAGGCCTGGACCGCCTCCATGGGCGAGGAGGCGGGCGCCCGCGCAGCCGACGTCCTCTTCCTGGGCACCCTCGAGCAGGGCCCCACCCTGACCGACGTCTGCGAGGCCGTCCTGCTCGCGGACGACGACGACGGCGACCTGAGCGACGGCACCCCCCACGCCTGCGAGCTGGTGGACCTGCTCGACGCCCACGGGCTCGGGCCCGGGCCCATCGGCGTCCTGGTGTTCGACCACGAGCCCCTCGGGGACCAGCCCTCCGCGGCCGACGCCTACCCCGTGCGGTTCACCCTGTACGACCTGACCGAGGGCTGCGGCGGCCTCGACCGGTCGAGCGTCCGGCTCCGGTACACCACCTCGGACCTCCCCGCGCCCGGCACCGCCGAGGCCGGGGGCGGAGATCCGGGGGCGGTGGAGGATCCCGCCGAGGGGTGGGTGGACGTGACCCTCTCGGAGGCCGGAGGGGACTGGGCGGGCCTGATCCCCCGACAGGTCGCCACCACGCGGGTCCGGTACTACGTCCAGGCCTCTTCCACCGACGCCGCCGAGACCGTCTACACCCACGACGGTCGCGACGAAGGCGTCTGGGCGTTCTGGATCGGCGACCAGCAGCGGATCTGGTGCGAGGGGTTCGAGGCGGACGCCCCGGACTGGGTCCACCGCGCGGGCACGCCCGACGCGCCCGACACCAGCGGCGCCTACGCGGACGAGTGGACCTACGGCACGCCCAACGGTGCGGGCCAGTACGACCCGGACGCCCCCTGGGAGGGCACGAAGATCGCCGCGACCGCGCTCGACGGCGACTACCGGAACAACAACCTCCAGTTCCTCCGCTCGCCCACCCTGGATCTCGCAGGTGCCGGCCCCATGCTGATGCTCTCCTACCGGCGGTGGCTCACCGTCGAGGACGGCATCTACGACCACGCGCGCCTGTACGCCGGCAGCACGCTCGTCTACGAGAATCACGCCACGAGCGCCGGGAACGACCACGTCCTCGACATGGACTGGACGCTCCACGACATCCCGCTCGAGGGGCTCCTCGACGAGAAGGGGCGCGTCGCGTTCACGTGGACGCTCTCCTCGGATCCGGGCCTGGAGTTCGGGGGATGGGCACTCGACGACGTCTGCGTGGTGGCCCTCGCCGACGTGCCCGGCCACTACCGGGTGGACGACCTGGCCGCCACGGACGACGCCGACGTGGTCTCGATCACCTGGACCCAGCCGTGGATGCCGGGCCTCACGCGCACCGTGCTCGTCCGCAAGCTGGAGGGCTGGCCCACCGGCCCCGACGACGGCGAGGTGCTCGACATCGATCCCGCGCCCGTGCCCGGCACCGCCCGGGCCGTGTCGGATCCGAACGTGGCCTTCGGAGAGTGGTGGTACTACGCCATCTTCACGGCGGACACCTCGGAGTCGTTCTACCTCGACGTCGTGGAGGGCGAGAACGCCGATCGGGGTGGGGTCGGCTACCTCGGGGTGGACACTTCCGAGTGGGGCGGCGACACGGGCGAGGCCCCCGTCGACGACACGGCCGCGCCGGCCGACACCGGCGAGCCGCCCGGCGACGACGACGAGTGCGGCTGTGGATCCGCCACCCCGCGAGCCGGCTGGACCCCCGCGGCGCTCCTCGCCCTGCTCCTCCTCAGGCGGCGCCGGCCGGGCCCGGCGCGGAGCCGGGTGGATTAACGGTCCGGTCCCCGCCGAGGCGCGGAGCCGCCTCCCGTGGCGGACAGGGCCTGATCGGCTTCGAGCTCGGCCACGCGGGCGCGCAGCCGCGAGATCTCGGCGCGGTCGCGCTCCTGCTCGCGACGCAGGAACCGCACGAGCGAGGACAGGCGCGCCCCGAAGCCGCTCGCCTCGGCGGGCGGCGGCGGAAGGTCGGCCGGGATCCGCGGGCGCTCGATGATCGGGTCCGTGGTCTCGACCTCGGGCGGGGAGAAGCGGCCGGCCGGGCCCTCCCTGGCCTCCTCCTCCGTCTCCTCGCCGAGGTAGACGACCACGTCCTCCTCCACCTCCATCAGCGAGCCGCCCGTGCCCCCCTGGTGCTCCACGATGACCGGGTGGCCGTCGGGGGAGAGCGTGGCGAGGGCGTCCTGGTCCTCGGCCGGGGCGGCGCGCGCCCACGAGTGGCCGGCGGCCCGGGCGAGCGCGTCCCGGAGCGCGCGGCGCACGTCGGGCCGGCTGATCGGCTGGGTGTGCGCGGCGCCGGAGGCGTCGCCCTGCTGGGCGTCGCCCGAGGGAATGCGGGGCAGCAGGAGGCGGATGGTGCCCGCCGTGCGAGGGACCAGCGGGACCCAGTAGCCCTCGGGGAGGCGCTCCAGGAGGCCCTCGCCCAGGGCGACCATGAGGTACTCCTCGAGGTGGTCGGGCGCGGTGGAGACGACGAAGCGCGTGCCCCGGATCTCCTCGCTCGTGAGCATCGTCTCGATGCCCTGGATCGCGGCGGGGGACTCCATGGTGCCCCCGGGCCGGGCCACCGCGAGGAGCCCTCGAGCGCCCACCAGCGTGAACTGGATGGAGAAGGTGGTCTCCGGCTCGACGGTCCGGCGGATCCAGATGCGGAAGTGAGGGCGGGCGGTGGGCAAGGGCCTGATCTCGCCGCGCATCCTATCGCCTTCGGGGGCCCGGTGCAGCGGACGCCGCAGCGCCGGTGTCACCCGGGGCTGCCTGGGGTACGTTCGCCCCCTCCGCGGAGCCCGGTCGATGCGCCTCCTCCTCCTCCTCCTCCTCCTCCCGCTCGCCGCCTGCTCGCCGACCCCCCGCACGGTCACGATCGAGGAGGTGGACCAGGCCGCGGTCATGGGGCGACCCCGCGCCGTCTGCCGGGGCCTCGACATGGCCGACGACGCCGTCCGCCGGTTCGCGGCCGAGAAGATCGCCCCCAACCCCGATCCCGACCTGCAGGCCTGCCTCTGTGCCCACGTGCTGCGCGACGGCGCCTGGGACGCCGCCGTCCTCTCCGGGCTGGAGGGCTCCGAGCGGGACGATCTGGCCGACTGCTTCGCCGACCTGCTGGACCGGCCGGGCACCGACCGTCCCGACGCCCTCGTGGAGGGGATCGCCGCCACGCGGGCCCCGGCCGTGAAGGCCCGTCTCCAGGCCTTCGCCGCCCGGCCGGGCGACGACCGCGCCCGCGCCGCGGCCGTGAAGGCCCTGGCCGGCCCGATGGAGCCCGATCGCGCCACCTTCCTCCTGGGTCTGCTCTCGTCCGATCCCGCGCCGGCGGTGCGGGCCGCGGCCGCCACCGCCCTGGGCGGCCGGGACGATCCCACGGTCGCCGGGGCCCTCCGCACGGCCTTCGAGCAGGACGCCGCCGCCGAGGTCCGGTTCGCGGCCATGGAGAGCCTGGGGGGCACCCGGGCAGGCGACCTCGACGCGCTCCAGTGCCAGGCCCTGCTGCACGATCCGGACCCGCGCGTGCGGCGCGCCGCCATCCTCAACTTCAAGGGCACCCGCAGCGAGCGGGCCATCGCCTGCCTGAGGGAGCGCGCCTTCTCCGAGGAGCCCGACGGGGAGGTCCGCCAGGCCCTGCTGGACACGCTGAAGTCGAGCCCGCACGAGGGAGCGGCCGCCATCCTCTGCGACGCCATCCCCTTCTTCCTCGAGCACTACGTGAAGGACGACATCCCCCAGATGATCCCGGGCACCCTGATCACGATCGCCCAGAACGACCGTGACTGGCCCCGTTCGCTCGAGTGCGCCCAGAAGGCCCACGCACGGGCCTCCCGGTACGACTGCTACGGCCGGCAGCACATCGCGAACTGGGTGAGGGAGCTGGGGGGATCGGCGCGGGCGCCGCGCTGTCCCAAGACCGACGGCCCCACCGCCATCTACCGGCAGCGCGAGGACGGCACCATCGAGCGCATCGAGCCCGGGTCGGCCCGGCCCGCCGGCGGCGGGAGCGGTGACGCCGGTGCCGCGCAGGGCATCCTCTCGTTCGAGTAGCCTTCCCCCCTCTTCCCAGGAGCACCCCGTGGGCGCGCTCTCCGATGCAGCCAAGGACCCGGTGCGGCGCCGTCGCATCATCGAGGACGGCGAACGCCTCATCGAACAGGAGGTCGCCGACAAGGGCGGGTTCACCGGCCTGGCCGTGAAGGCCGGGTACAAGGTGGTCAGGGGCATCCGGCCGGGCATGATCGCCATGGCCCTCGACAACCTGCTCGACGACTTCTGCGCCCAGGTGGATCCCTTCCACGAGCGGTTCCAGGCCTCCGGGGAGAAGGACGTCCGGGCCTTCTTCGTGCGGAACGGGAACGCCATCGCCCAGGCGCTTCTCTCCATCACCGACGGCCGCGCGAGACGCGCCGACCACCGGGTGATGAAGGCCGCCTACGAGAAGCTCCGGCCCGAGGCGGTCCGCCACGTCACCGCCGCCATGCCGCGGCTGGCCGACCTCGTCCGCCGCCACGTCCCCGCCTGATCCGGCGGGGAGCCAGCGCTACGGCGGGCTCGGGAGCACGAGCGGCGGCACGGGG
>JBFYZZ010000057.1:0-7985 GCA_041309225.1 Deltaproteobacteria bacterium
CGCCACGGCGGCATCCCCCACGCGGACCGCCACGCGCAGCAGGAGCGCGCGATCCCCGCTCTCCACGGCGCAGCCCTCGGCCTCTCGCCAGGCGGCCAGGGCCGCCTCGATCGCCCCGGCGTCGAGGGCGAGGTCGCCGCGCAGCAGGCAGGCCACCGCACGAAGGGCCGGGTCCCGGAGGTCGGTGAGGAGGGCTTCCGCCTCCGCCAGCGCGTCCCCGGCCGCGGTCCCGCGGTACCACCGCCGCTCGGCGAGGAGCAGGAGCGCGCGCACCCGATCCCCGGGGGAGAGGTCCATCCCGAGCGCCTCGTCCAGGATCTCCTCCGCCCACGGCTCCTCGCGCTCCACCACCACGCGGCCGAGCGCCAGGCGGGCGCGGGCGCGCACGGCCTCGTCCCTGGCCTCGTGGAGGGGCTTCAGGTGGTGCTCGGCGTCGTCGTGGCGACCCAGGTCGGTGTCGAACGTGGCCAGCAGGAGGCGGATCTCGGGCAGGGCGGGCGGCACCTGGAACGCCTCGGCGCGCTGCAGGAGGGCCGAGAGGCGGTCCCGGGCCTCCACCCGGGCCCCGCGGGCGGCGAGAGCGCGCCCGAGTGCGAGAGCGGTGGCGTCGAGGAAGGCGCCCTCCCCGGCCCCGCGCACGTCCGCGGTGCGCTCCTCCACGAGGGACGCGAGCGCCGGCGCCCAGGCCGGATCCTCGGCTCCGAGCGGCACGCCCAGCGAGACCAGCAGGTCGAGGTCCGCCAGGGGAGCCCCCGGGTAGGGGGCCGGAAACCTCGTGACCTCGAGGGCGCGCAGGTAGGCCTGCCGGGCGGCCACCGGATCGCTGGCGACGAGGCAGTCCCCGAGGCGCTGCCACGCGGGGGCCAGGTCCGGATCCTCGTGGGTGGCGGCGAGGAGGAGCGGGCGGGCCCGGTCGGGATCCCCGGCCACCAACAGGCTTTCGGCCTTCTCCAGCAGCAGGAAGGGGTTCCTCGGATCGCGCGCCAGCAGGGTCTCGAGGCGCTGCTCCTCGGACCTCGGCAGCTCGTCCAGGAGCGCGATGATGCCGAAGAGCCAGCGGTGGAACGAGGTGCAGCGGGGCTCGAGCGCAGCGCCGGTCCATCGGCCGAAGACCGGCCCCGCCGGGGTGGGCACCCAGGCCCAGTGGTCCTCCTCCCGCGGGCCGTCGGCGAACAGGATCACGGGCGGGGACTCCGGCCGGGCCACGGTCAGTTCGGCGACCCCGCGGATGCGCAGCACGCCGCGGAAGAGCACCGCTCCGTTCCACCGGGCCAGGAATGCGGCCAGGCTCTCCGGCAGGTCGAGGCCCAGCCGCTCGCGGGCTTCGGCGAGCGCCGCGTCCCCCGCGGGCGGCCTCAAGTGGTTCACCTCGGCGCGGTAGCGGTCGAGGAGGTGCAGGAGCGGCTGGAAGGGATCGATGGCGGGTTCCATGCGGATCTCGAGGTCAGGTACCTTCATGATAGCACCCTTGACAAGGCAATACGAGTCGGCGGGGTGCGCGCGGACGGGCAGTGTCCCTGTGTTATTAGGGGGCCTCGTCCTCCGAGGCCCCCATGCAGCACCGTTACGATCCCGCGTCCATCGAGCCCCGGTGGCAGGCATGGTGGGAGGAGCACCGCTCGTTCCGAGCCATCGAGGACCCGTCGAAACCCAAGTTCTACGTGCTCTGCATGTTCCCGTACCCCTCGGGGGCGGGGCTCCATGTGGGGCACCCCGAGTCCTACACGGCGGTGGACATCGTCGCCCGGTACCGCCGCCAGCGCGGCTTCTCGGTGCTCAACCCCATCGGGTTCGACGCCTTCGGCCTTCCGGCCGAGCGGGCCGCGGTCCGGGAGGGCCGCCATCCGCACGAGATCACCGCCGAGAACATCGTCAACTTCACCCGGCAGCTCAAGCGCCTCGGCTTCTCGTACGACTGGGACCGCTGCGTCGTCACATCGGATCCGACCTACTACCGCTGGACCCAGTGGATCTTCCGGAAGATGGTGGAGCGGGGCCTCGCCTACCTGGCCGAGGGTCCCGTCCACTGGTGCCCGGCCCAGGGCACGGTGCTGGCCAACGAGGAGGTGCAGGACGGCGTCTACGTCGAGACGGGCGATCCCGTCGAGCGCCGCATGATGCGCCAGTGGATGCTCCGCATCACCGCCTATGCGGACCGCCTCCTCGAGGATCTCGACCTCCTCGACTGGCCCGAGAGCGTCAAGGAAATGCAGCGCAACTGGATCGGCCGCTCGGAGGGGGCCATGGTCACCTTCGCGGTGGCCGATCGCCCCGGGTGCGCGTTCGAGGTCTTCACCACCCGGCCCGACACGCTGTACGGCGCCACGTGGTGTGTGCTCGCGCCCGAGCACCCGCTGGTGGACGGGATCACCCACCCCGAGCGGGAGGCCGAGGTGCGCGCGTACGTGGCCCGGGCCCGCCGGCAGACCGACCAGGAGCGGACGGCAGCCGCCGAGCGCGAGAAGACCGGCGTATTCACCGGTGCGTACGCCGTGAATCCAGTGAACGGCGAGCGGATCCCCATCTGGGTGGCCGACTACGTCCTGATCACGTACGGCACGGGCGCCATCATGGCCGTGCCGGCCCACGACGAGCGCGACCACGCGTTCGCCCGCACCTTCGGCCTGCCCATCGTGGAGGTCGTTTCGGGGGGTCGCGACGTCCAGGCCGAGGCCTGGACCGGCGGCGGGGTGGCCGTGAACTCGCCCCTCATCGACGGGCTCGCGGTCCGGGAGGCCAAAGCCCACATCACCGCCTGGCTCGAGGAGCGGGGCCTCGGCAGGGTGAAGGTCCAGTACAAGCTCCGCGACTGGCTCTTCTCCCGCCAGCGCTACTGGGGCGAGCCCTTCCCGGTCGCCTTCGCGCCCGACCAGTCGCTCCGGCTGCTCCCGGAGGACGCCCTGCCCGTCACCATCCCGGAGCTGGACGACTTCCGACCCACCGAGGACGGCCGGCCGCCCCTCGCCCGGGCCTCCGGCTGGGTCGAGGTGGACCTGGACGGCGAACGCTGCGTCCGCGAGACCAACACCATGCCCCAGTGGGCCGGATCCTGCTGGTACTACCTGCGGTACATGGATCCCCACGACGACCGCCTCCCGGTGGATCCCGAGAGGGAGGCCTACTGGGGCCCGGTGGACCTCTACATCGGCGGAGTGGAGCACGCGGTCACGCACCTGCTCTACGCCCGGTTCTGGCACAAGGTCCTGTACGACGTGGGGCTCGTCCATACGAAGGAGCCCTTCCAACGCCTCTTCAACCAGGGGATGATCCTGGCGTTCTCCTACCGGGACGAGGGGGGCCGGTACTACCACCCCGACGAGGTGGAGCAGCGCGGCGACGTCTCCGTCGTGCGGGAGACGGGGGTTCCCGTCGAGGCCCAGATCGAGAAGATGTCGAAGTCCAAGCGGAACGTCGTCGACCCGCTGGAGATCGTCGACCGCTACGGGGCCGACGCCCTGCGCGTGTACGAGATGTTCATGGGCCCCCTCGAGCAGGTGAAGCCCTGGCAGACGAGCGGCGCCCAGGGGGTCCACCGCTTCCTCCAGCGCGTCTGGCGCCTCGTGGTGGACGAGGAGACCGGCGCCCTCCAGCCAGCCGTGGGCGACCACCCCCTTCCGCGCGACCTCGGCCGTGCCCTGCACCTCGCCATCAAGGAGACCACCGAGGGTATCGAGGGGATCCGCCTGAACACCCCGGTGTCCCGCATGATGGAGTTCGTGAACCTGGCCACCGGCGCCGACCGGCTGCCGCGCGAGGCCATGCGCGCCTTCCTGGCGATCCTCGCCCCCTACGCACCCCACCTCGCCGAGGAGCTCTGGGAGCGGCTCGGGCTGCCCGGCCGCGCGGCCGACGGGCCCTGGCCCACCTGGGATCCCGCGATGCTCATCGAGGACCTCGTGGAGGTGGCGGTGCAGGTGCAGGGGAAGCTGCGCGCCACCCTGCAGGCCCCCCGCGACCTGCCGGCGGCCGAGCTCGCGGCCCTGGTGAAGGCCCATCCCAACGTGGTCCGGTACCTCGAGGGGATGACCGTGGTGCGCGAGGTGGTGGTCCCGAACCGCCTCGTCAACCTCGTGCTCAAGGCGGGGTAGCGGTCGGTCTCGCCGCGGCCACGTCCCGTGGCCGGTACCCTCCGCGGGCTCAGGGGTGCGCTGGGGCGCGGAGCGGCGCGGCCGGGAGGGGGTGCCGGGCCGACTGGGGGACCCAGTGCTCCTCCTTCCAGGGCAGGACGACGATCCCGAGCACCCCGCACGCGAGGACGGCACAGGAGGCCAGCACGGTGAACACCAGGTCCATCGTCAGCGTATCCATGGTTCCTCCAGCAGCAGCAGGTGGGCAGCGACGAGCGGCGTGCCCTGGGGCGGCGCCAGCTGCGGGGGGCGGGAGCGACGGAGGACCGGGGACCCGGGTGATCGTGGCTGGCGCGCGCCCGGCACGGGATTACTCTACCGCTCTCACTGGCCAGGAACTGTCCGGAGGGAAAACGGGCAGGAAAGGAATCGGATGGACTCAGCGGACTGCACCGGCCTCAACAAGGGACAGAAACTGGTCCGCCTGGTCGAGTGGATGCAGCGGCGGGAGGGGATCCGGGTCGCGGAGATCCAGGATCGCTTCGAGCTTGACCCTCGCTCGTTACGCCGCTACATCGCGGATCTCAAGGAGCTCGAGCTGCCCATCCTCGAGGAGGGGAAGGGGCCCGATCGTGCGCTGTTCCTCGATCCCGCCTACCGCCGGTCGGGCCTGCAGCTCACGCTGGGGGAGATGATCTCCCTGCGCTTCGGTCGCGTCCTCTTCAACTTCCTCGAGGGCACGCAGTTCGCGACCGACCTCCACCAGGCCATCGACCGCCTCCAACCGACGGTCAGCCGCGGCACCGCCGAGACCGTCCAGCTCTTCGACGCCGCCTTCCTCGCCGTCCCGGAACACGCCAAGGACTACGGGGAGATGGCCGACGTCCTGGACGAGGTCCTCTCCTGCCTCCTCTACTCCAATCCGGCCGACACCGAGTACCGCCGCGCCCGGGGCCAGGCGCGGGGCTACCTGCTCGAGCCGCTCACGCTCGCGGTCTACCGCCAGGGGCTCTATGTCTTCGCCCGCGACGTGGAGGAGGACCGCATCAAGACCTTCGCCCTCGAGCGGTTCCTCTCCTTCCAACGCCGCCGGAAGGAGAAGTTCCAGCGGCCCGCCGACTGGGATCCCGTGGCGTTCGTGGCCGACGCCTTCGGCATCATCGGTGGCCCGCCCCGCGCCATCGTCGTGCGGTTCTCGGCCGAGGTCGCCGAGTACATCCGCGAACGCCGCTGGCACCGGTCCCAGGGGCTCCTCGACCGGCCCGACGGGAGTGTGGAGGTGGTGCTGCGTTGCGCCATCACACCCGAGCTCAAGCAGTGGATCCTCGGCTTCGGGCCCGACGCCGAGGTCCTGGAGCCCGAGGATCTGAGGCGGGACGTCCACGAGGCGCTCGAGCAGGCGGCCCGCCGATACCGGCCCAGGACGTGAACCGGCCCGACGACGCGGCCTGGCCGCTGCCGCCGGTGCCCGAGGATCCCTGGGGCGGCGAGGGCCTGCTGGAGGACCCCGGTTCGGCCTTCGGAGCCCTGGCGCGCCTGGCCCTCCTCGGCCGGATCGCGATGGACGACCCGCGCCTCGCCGCCCTGGCCGCGCGTGCCGGCCTCGACACCCCGCCCCTGCCCATCGGCCCGCTCCCACCCGGGCCACCCCCGGCGACGGCACCGGTGCCTCCCTGCGACGCGTGGTTCGCGGAGATCGCGGAGGACGTGCTGCCCGACGTGGGCCTCCTGGCCCCGGACCGGGTGCTGGGACCGCGGGCCGACGCGCCCCCCACGTGCCGGGAGCGGATCCTGGCCGCGGGCGTGCTCGCCCTGGCTCCGTTCGACACCCCCCGCGTCCGGCCGCTGGATCGGTGGCTCCGGGAGCCGGTACCGGCGGAGGTCCGGGCCGCGGTACGGGCGGTGGACCGGGCCCCCCCCTGCGCATGGCGCATCGAGGCCACGGACTGCACGCCGCTCCTGCCCATGGATCCGTCCCGGGTCCCGTCCGGTCCGGTGTCCCGGGCCCCGTCGTTCGAGGGTGATCCCGTCGTCCCGCTGGCGTCCGGGACCTGGATCGCCCGCTGCGTGCCCGGACCGACCGGCGGCTGGCTGGCGGTGCTGGCGGCCCCCGCCGGGGCCTCGATTTCCCTCCTCGCGACCCGTCTGCGGATCGAGGCCTGGCTCGTCCGCAGCCGCTTCCCGGGCCTGCCCTGGGAGGACGTCCTCCGGGACCGGGGCGAGGTGCTATACCGGTGGGCGTACGAACGGATCGCACTGGACGCGGCGGTGCCGCCGTGACGGCACCGGCTTCCAGAACCGGGTGCACCATGCCTTCCGAGCACGAGCTCCGCCAGGAGATCCTGCGCTTCGGCCACCTGTGCTACGAGCGGAACCTCCTCGTGGCGATGGACGGCAACCTCTCCATCCGGCTCGCCTCGGGCGACCTCCTCTGCACCCGCTCGGGCTGCCACAAGGGCTTCCTCGAGGACGGCGATCTCCTCGTGGTGGACGCCCAGGGCCGCCGCAAGCGGGGTGAGGGTCGGCCGACCTCCGAGCTGGCCATGCACCTCGCCTGCTACGCCGAGCGCCCGGACGTGGGTGCGGTGATCCACGCGCACCCTCCCCTCTGCGTGGCCTTCACGGTGGCCGGCGTGAGCATGTCGCGGGCCGTGCTGCCCGAGGTGGTGCTCACCCTCGGCACGATCCCCACCGCCCCCTACGAGACCGCCGGCAGCGACGCCCTGGCCCGGACCATCCGCCGCTACGTCCGGCAGTTCGACGCGATCCTCATGGACACCCACGGCGCCGTCTGCGTGGGCCGCACGCTCCTCGAGGCCTTCTGCCGATTGGAGACCATGGAGCACACGGCCCGCATCCTCAAGGCCGCCCAGGACCTGGGTACGGTCCGCGGCCTTCCCGAGGAGGAGGTCCGCACCCTCAAGCAGATGGGCGGGGCGCGCGCCGCCGGCCCCGTCGCCGCGACCGAGCCGCCTCCCGCGCCCGCCGTGCCCCCGCCTCCCCCGGATCGCCCCGCCGAGCCGGATCACATCGGCATCTCCCACGGCCTGCGCATGGTCCGTGTCACCCAGGGCCCGTTGAGGGACGCCCCCGCGGCCGGGGAGGAGGCCCGACGCGACCTCGAGACGGTGGTGGCCGAGGAGGTCCTGAAGGCCCTCAAGCAGGGCTAGGAGAGGCGCGTTCGAAGGCCTCGAGGATCCACCCCCCGATGGCCGGTCCGTGGGCCTGGAGCCGCCCCGGCAGGGGGCGGACGTCGGGCCGCCCGTTGCACGCCACGCGGGGGAGGCCCGCCCGGCGGGCGGCCTCCACCATGAGGCGGGCGTGGAGGTCGAGCCGGCCGTGCACGTGGTCGATCTCGGCCTGCAGGCGGTGGTAGGGGCAGCGGATCCGGCCGATCCCCGCCACGGGCTCGCGGCCCGCCCAGGCCTGGTCGTCCTGCACCCGGAGCGCCACGAGGTCCGGATCCGGGGGCGTGCCCGAGCCCGCCGGCGGGAGCAGGGTCCACCGATCCGCGGGCGCCTCACCGTCGATCAGGAACGCGAGGGGGCGTTCTCCGTGGAGGACCGGCAGGATGCCGGCCGAGAAGGACAGGACCCCGATCGGCACGCCCGGCGCCCGGGCGGCGACGGCGTCGTGGACGGCGCGGTAGTCGAGGACGTGGTCCGGATGGCCGGGCGTCGGGGGGACCGACCCGCCCGACCACCCGGTGCCGCTGCGGTCCCAGGCCACCACGGCGATGCCGGCCCCGGTCAGCCCGGCCGGATCGAGGCCGAACGGGCCGAGACCGGTCCGGGTGCCGCCGCCGGGCCCCGCGTGCGAGAGCAGGAGCACGCCGGCCGGGCGTTCGGGCCCCGCCCACGTGGCGTGCAGCGGCCACCCCCGGCGGGTCACCACGAAGCCCCGTTCCGGGCCTCGGAG
>JBFYZZ010000058.1:0-7386 GCA_041309225.1 Deltaproteobacteria bacterium
CGACGCTCTTCCGATCTTCGGGCTACCGGGCCGTCCAGGGCACCGTGACCGAGAACCTCTCGCGCACGTTCCAGGACGCGCTGGGCGAGCAGGGGCCGGCGGTCTCGGCCGTGTTCTCGCGCCTGTTCGTCTGGGATCTCGACATCCGCACCGACCTCCAGAAGGGCGATACCCTGGCGGCGCTGTTCTCGATGGCCGACACCGGCGAGATCGACATGCCGCTCGCCGTGCTGCACTCCCAGAAGCTGGGGAAGGACCTCCGGGCCTGCCGCTTCCAGGCCCCGGGCGACGCATACGCCTCGTGGTGGTATCCCGACGGCACCGAGGTTCCCTTCCGCCTGCAGAACGGTCCTCTCGACGACTACATCCAGATCACCGAGACCCTCGTGGACCGCCGGCGCCACAAGGGCTGGGACTTCAAGACGCCCGTCGGCAGCCCGGTCAAGACGCCCAAGGCCGGCAAGGTGGTCCGCGAGAACTGGTCGTGGACGGGCAACGGCAACTGCCTCGACATCCGGTTCGACGACGGGATGAACGCCTACTTCCTGCACCTCTCCGAGAACCTAGTGAAGCCGGGCGACCGGGTGGCGGCCGGCCAGGTGATCGCGAAGAGCGGCAACACGGGCCACTCCACCGCCCCCCACCTCCACTACCAGCTGGTCCGGGGGGAGCAGGTGATCGACCCGGGCGACTACCACGGCACCGTGCGCCGGCACCTCGATCCGAGCAGCCTGCCGGCGCTCCAGGCCGAGCTGGCGCGCCTCGACGCGCTCCTCCAGGCGGCGCTGGCCGCCCCCGCACCCGTCGCCGCGCCCGCGTCCACCATCGCCCCGACCTCGGGGTAGGTCCGACCCGGCGACCGGAGATCCTCTAGGGCCCGGGCGTCACGCACCAGAGGACCGCCCAGTCGCCCTCCCGATCCGAGGCCGATCCCGCGCGCTCCACCCGGACCCCGGCCGCCGCCGCCGCCCGTTGGACGGTCTCCTCCGAGGGGAAGAGGTCGTAGATGCGCCGGGCCGCGGGTCGGAGGGCGAGGTAGTGACCGGGCTCTTCACCGGTCCCGGCGGCGTCCGCGAGGATCCGGGCGAGCAGGGTGTTGCGGTCGCCACTCCGGCTCACGGCACCCCAGGCGTGCCGGGCCTCCACCTCGGGCGCCAGCACCTCCAGGACCCCGTACACGTCGTACTCGCTGGTCCAGACCCGGCGTACCCCGGCCCCACGCAGCAGGTCCACGATCGCCGCCTGGCCGCCATGGGTGATCACGGGCGCCCGGACCGTGGCGAGGACGGAATCGGTGGCGACCAGCGACGAGACGCCCGCAGCCACCCAGGCGAGGGAGAACGCCGCCGCCCACGCGGCCCGCGCCCGGGTCCGGGGCGCTGCGACGCCCGCGGCGGCGGAGTCCAGGGCCAGCGCTCCCAGGATCGCGAGGGTGGGTGCGGCCTGCGCCAGGTGGTGCAGATCGCGGTTGAGCAGGAAGAGGAACCCGAGCTGGCAGGGGGCGGCGATCGACACGAACCGCAGCAGCGCGTCCTGGGGCACGGGGTCCCGGCGGCGCCAGGCCCTCGCCGCGCCCCAGGCGACGAGCGCCCAGCCAGCCGCGTAGAGCGGCCAGGGCGACCACCCGGGCGGGTCCGCGCCCAAGGCGGGCACGAACCAGCGCAGGGGGTCCACCAGGAACCAGACCAGGTTGGTCATGCCCTCCCGCGCCGGGGCGAAGCCGCCGTCGAGCACGCTGCCCAGACCCCGTCCCAGGCGTTCGACCTGGAACATCCACCCGTCGTGGCTGACGATCCGGGGGGAGGCCGGGAGGCCCAGGGCGGCGTGCACCACGGCCACGACGAGCGGCACCAGGCAGGCGGCCGCGACGGCCCCGTCGCGCAGCCACCGGATGGGCGGAGGCGCCTGGAGCGACGGGCGATCCCAGCGCGTGGCCAGAGCGGCCAGGGCGAACGCCCCGGCGGTGGCCGCGAAGGTGACCTTGGCCAGGAACCCGAGCCCGAGACCCAGGGCGATGGCGAGATCACCGTGCCGCCCGCCCCGCCACCGCCGGCTCCAGAGCGCCCACAGGACGAGCAGCGCGCCGGCCAGCAGCAGCACCTCGGTGCCGCCCAGGGCCTTGCGGTAGAAGAGGAACGGCCAGGACGTGCCCAGGAGCAGCGCCGCGAGGCCGGCGGCCACGGGGCTCCCGTGGATGCGGACGAAGCGGTGGACGAGGACGATGAGGAGCGCGCCCAGGGCCACGTGCAGGCCCACCACGACCCCGACCGACCCGGTGGCGGCGTGGAGGAGGCGGGCAGGCCAGTCGGCGACCCCTCCCGTGTACTGGTTGAGGGCCAGTGGCAGCCGGACCGGTCCCACTTCGAGGGTCTCGACGGGGCGGGTCTGGCGGGTCACGAGCGGCCCCCAGGCGTGGCCGGCGCCGGGCGTCCACGGCGGGCCGCTCCAGACGGGCCCGTCCAGGTCCAGGGCCACCCGGGGCGGGGGGCCGGACGCCCACCCCGCGGCCACCTCGCCGGCGACACCGAACTCCCGCACCGTGAGGACCGCGAGGAGGAGGTAGGCCGCCAGGGCCAGCGGAAGCGCCCGGGAGCGGGGTGCCCTCACCCCGTCACCGAGGCGCGCGCGACCGTGAGGGCCTCACGCACCGCCGCGTAGGACCAGGGCTCCAGCCCGTCGAGGGCGCGCGCATGGCGCCAGGGCAGCCCCAGCTCCTCGCAGACCCGGCGGGCGAAGCGGGCCCGGCCGCGCACGCCGGGGAACCGCAGCATGACCGTGACCCGCTGCTCGGGGGGCACGGCGTCCATGAGGAGCCCGAGGGACCCGTCGCGGATCGCACCCTCGACGATGATCGTGCGGTAGCCGTGCTCGACGCGCTGGTGGATCAGCTCCTGCAGCGCAGCCGCGGCGGCCGGCCGCTGGGCGAGGAAGACCGGGCCGTCGAGCACGAGGGGCTCGGGCCCCGTGAGGTGGTCCGGCCACCAGCGGCGCCGCACCCGATCCACGGTGGCCCGGTGGAGCTCGCCGCCCTCGAGCCGGCGCGCGCCCTCGCCCGCCACCCGGAGCGCCACGGTGGTCTTGCCGACGCCCTCGGGCCCCGCGACGACGACGAGGGGACGCGCGAGGAGCGCCCGGGGGAGCGGCCGCCGCCCGACGTACTCCGCGGCCGTGCCCGACACCAGGGCGGCGGGCAGAGGGGCGTCCGGGCCGGACGGGCCGGAGCCGTCTGCCACGACGCTGGGGACGGGCTCGGACACGGCTGCTCCGCGACGATCCCTCGACGACGCCCTACTCGAGGAGGCTCCGGGCGATGACGAGACGCTGGATCTCGCTGGTGCCCTCGTAGATGGTGGTGATGCGGGCGTCGCGGAAGAGGCGCTCGGCCTCGTACTCCTTCGAGTAGCCGTACCCGCCGTGGATCTGGATCGCCCGATCGGCGCAGAAGTTGGCGGTTTCGCTGGCGAAGACCTTGGCCATCGCGCATTCCCGGCCGCACTTCCTGCCCTGGTCGCGCAGCGTGGCGGCCCGGAGGATCAGCAGGCGGGCGGCGTCGATGCGGGTGCCCATGTCGGCGATCATCCACTGGATGGCCTGCTGCTCGGCGATGGGCTTCCCGAACGCCGTGCGCTCCTTGGCGTAGGCCACCGCGACGTCGAGCGCCCGCATGGCGATGCCGAGCGCCTGGGACGCGATCCCGATCCGCCCGCCGTCAAGCGTGGCCATGGCGATGTGGAAGCCCTTGTTCTCCTGACCGAGCATGTTCGCGGCCGGGACGTGGAGGTCCTCGAACGACAGCTCGGAGGTGCCGCTCGCGCAGATGCCGAGCTTCTCCTCGACCTTGCCCACCCGGTAGCCGGGCCATTCGCGCTCCAGGATGAACGCCTGGATCGTGCGGTGGCGTTGGGAGGGATCCGCGGAGGCGTAGGCCACGGCCAGGTCGGCCTGCGGGCCGTTCGTGATCCACATCTTGGTGCCGTTGAGCACCCAGGAGCCGTCGGGCTGCCGGGTGGCGCGCGTGCGGATCGCAGCCGCGTCGGATCCGCAGTGGGGCTCGGTGAGCGCGTAGCACCCGAGCTTCTTCGCCCGGGCGAGGTCCGGGAGGTACCGCTGCTTCTGCTCCTCCGTGCCGTGCGCCAGGATGGGATGGCAGGCGAGCGAGTTGTTGACGGACATGACCACGGCCACCGAGGCGTCCGCGTAGGCGACCTCGGCCAGCGACATCACGTAGGACACGGTGTCCATGCCGGCGCCGCCGTAGCTCTCGGGCACCATCATCCCCATGAAGCCCATGTCGCCGAGCACGGCGACGATGTCGGCGGGGTAGGCGTGCTCCCGGTCGCGAGCGGCTGCGCCGGGAAGGATCTCGCCGCGGGAGAATTCGCGGGCGAGGTTGACGATCTGCTCCTGCTCCGGCGTGAGGCCGTACATGGGAACTCCTCGGGGTGGGGGGTGGGGCAGGGACGGGATCAGGCGCCCTTGAACACGGCCTTGCGCTTCTCCAGGAAGGCGGCCATGCCCTCGTCCTGGTCGCCGGTGGCGAAGCAGTGGGCGAACAGCGTGCGCTCGGCGGCGAGCGCCGTAGCAAGTGCGGAATCGGCGTTCTCGTTGATGGATCGCTTGGCGAGCCGGACCGCGACGGGCCCCTGCCGGGCGATCGTGGTGGCCAGCTCCAGGGCCGCCTCCACGACGTCGCCCTCCACGACCCGGAGCGCGAGTCCGATCTGGACGGCCTCGACGGCCGGGATCCGGCGGCCCGTGAAGACGATCTCGCGGGCGCGCATGGGCCCGACCAGGCGGGTGAGCCGCTGGGTGCCCCCGAACCCCGGGATCACGCCCAGCCCCACCTCGGGCTGTCCGAACACGGCGTTGGACGAGCAGAGGATGAGATCGCACGCGAGGGCCAGCTCGGTCCCTCCGCCCAGGGCGAACCCGTTGACGGCCGCGATGACCGGGGCCGGGAACGCCTCGATGCCGTCGAGCACGGTCTGGCCGTGGAGCGCGAAGTCCTCGGCCTCGGCCACGGTGAACTCACGCATCTCGGCGATGTCCGCCCCGGCCACGAAGGCCTTGCTGCCCGCGCCGGTGAGGATGAGCGCACGGATGCCCTCGTGGTCCGCGGCCGCCGAGAGCGCGTCGTCGAGCTCCTCGAGGGTGGCCGTGTTGAGTGCGTTGAGGGCGTGCGGCCGGTCGATCGTCAGGAGTGCCGCGAGGCCACGGAACTCGAGGGTCAGGTTGGCGTATCGGGGAGTCATCACGCCTCCGGGTAGGGGTAGAAGCCGCGCCCGGTCTTGCGGCCCAGCCAGCCCGCCTCGACGTACTTCCGGAGGAGCGGGCACGGGCGGTACTTGGTGTCGCCGAGGCCCTGGTGCAGGACCTCCATGATCGCGAGGCAGGTGTCGAGCCCGATGAAGTCCGCCAGCGTGAGCGGACCCATGGGCACGTTGGTGCCGAGCCGCATCGCGGCGTCGATGTCCTGAACGGACCCGATCCCCTCGTAGAGGGCGTACACGGCCTCGTTGATGTAGGGCATGAGGATGCGGTTCACGATGAAGCCGGGCATGTCCCGGCCTTCCACGGTGGTCTTGCCCATGCGCCGGGCCATCTCCACCGTGGCGTCCCAGGTGGCCTGGGAGGTGGCGAGGCCCCGGATCACCTCCACCAGCTGCATGACCGGCACCGGGTTCATGAAGTGCATCCCGATCACCTTGTCGGGCCGATCGGTGCGGGCGGCGATGGCGGTGATGGAGATGGACGAGGTGTTGGTGGCGAGGATGGCGTGGGCCGGCACGATCCGGGAGAGGTCCTCGAAGATCCGGAACTTGAGATCCACCCGCTCCGTGGCGGCCTCGATGGCGATGTCGCAACCGGCCAGCGCGGCGAGCTCCGCGGCGGTGCGGATGCGGGCGAGGGCCGCGTCCGCGTGCTCCTGTGTGGCCTTCCCCTTGGCCACCGCCCGGCCCAGGTTTCTCTGGATCGTGGCCCTGGCCTTCTCCAGGATGGGGGCCGCCACGTCGGTCATCACGACCTGGTAGCCGGCCTCGGCGGCGACCTGGGCGATGCCGTTGCCCATCTGTCCCGCACCCACCACACCCACGGTCTCGATCCCGCTCATGACGCTCTCTCTCGGCCGAGCGGGCCTGCCGCGGTTCCGCGCCCGGCGCGGCTGGAGGACGGAGGACCCCAAGGGTCCGGGGCGGCAGAGGGCGAGGATAACAGGGGCCTCCGGCCGCCACAAGATAATGGGACCCCATGCCCCGCCCGGCCCCGGCACCCTCCCCCGTGAGCAGCCTCCCCCCGTGGTTGCCCCTCGATCCCGACCCGCAGGGACTGGGGGACGCCGTCGTCCAGCTGACCACGCTCCTGGAGGTGCCCGGCGCGGTGGCCTCGCTCGTCGGCCACCCGGCCTCGGGCGGCACCACGGCGGCGGGCGCCACCGCCGCCCGGCTGGCGTCCCGCGACCCGACCCTCGACGTGCGCGCCGCCCGGCTGGCGGGCTGCCTGGACGTGCCCCATCTCTTCCACGCCGTGGGCCACGCGCTCCGCATCCCGTTCCCCGGCGACCAGGCGGCGGTCTGCGAGGGCCTGGCCGAGGCGGGTCCCGTGCTCCTCGTGCTCGACGACGCGGACGTGCCCGGGGCCGACGCGGTCGTGGACCGCCTCGCGGCCATGGCGCCGGAGGCCCGGTTCCTCGCGGTGGGCCGCGATCGCGTGCTCCCGGGCCCGGTGGTGGTCCTGCCCGCGCGCCGTGCGCCCGGTCCCCTCCCCGCCGAGCTCCCGGCCGAGGTCGACGTCCTGGCGGCGTTCCCGCTGGGCGTGCCGGGCGACCCGCCCGGCGACGTGGATCCCGCGTTGCTGCTGCCGGCCCCCCCGGGTCGCACCGTGCTCCGGCGCTGGGCGACTGAGGCCCTGGCGGCTTCCCGGCGCCTCGATCCCCCCGAACTGGCCCGCCTCCTCCTGCCGCGCTGCGTACCGCTGCTCACGGCGGGCGGCCCCCCGGATCCGGGCGGGCCCCCGGACCCCGCCGATCCCCCGCTCCTGCGCCACCTGGCCTTCCACCACCCCGAAGCGGAGGTCCGGGCCCGCGCCTCCATGGCGTGGTCCCGCCTTCTGGTGGCCGCGGGCCAGGGTGCGATCGGCGTGGCCTGGCCCCCCGGCTGGCCGCCCGAGGGTGGCCTCGCCGAGGCGCTCCGGGCCTGGGCCGAAGGCGACGCGCTCCTGGCCGAGGGCCAGGTCCGCGAGGCCCTCGTGGCCTACGAGATGGCGGCCTCCCAGCTCCGCCGGGAGGGTGGCGGCCCCCTGCTCGCCGCCCTCCATCGGCGGGTCGCGGTCCACCTGCTCGCCCGCGGCGAGCCCGACGCCGCCGCCGAGCACGCCGCCGAGGCCCGG
>JBFYZZ010000059.1:0-25632 GCA_041309225.1 Deltaproteobacteria bacterium
GCGAACCCCACGCCGTCCGCGAGCGTGGGGGCGCCGGCCCCGCCCACGACCAGGGGGCAGACGGTGACGTAGAGATCCTGGAGGATGCCGGCGTCGAGGCACTGGAACACGAGGTCGCCCCCGCCCTCCACCAGGAGTGCCGCGACCCCGTGTTCACGCCGGAGCACGCCGGCCGCCCAGGCTACCGTGGGCTCCACGGGGCAGCGGTGGAGCGCCACCCCGCTCGGGAAGCCCGTGAGGTCCGCGTCGGGGCCGCCGAGGATCACGGAGCGCGTGCGCGGGTCGTCGAAGAAGCGACCCTTGCGGGGCCCCGTTCCGGTGCGGGTGAGCACGGCGTTGAGGATGGGCCGGCGCCGCCGGGAGGCCCCGGCCTCCACCAGCGGAAGCGGCCACGCCCGGAACGTGCGCCCACCGACCAGGACGGCGTCCGCCCGCGCCCGCAGAAGCCCCATGATCCGGCGGTCCTCGTGGGATCCGAACGCCGTGTGCCCGCCGTCCACGGTGGCGATCTTGCCGTCCACGCTCACCGCGGTGTTGGAGAACACCCTCACGAGGTCTCCGCGAAGTCGGCGGGCTCGCGCACGCACTCCACCGCGACCGCCGTCACGTTGGGCATGTCGAACGGGGTCTTGGTCACCTTCACCCGCACGCGCCGCACGGGGAACCCCGTGCAGATCACGCGGGCCACGTCCTCGGCCACGGCCTCGATGAGGTTGTACTCCCGCGAGGCCAGGGCGCGGCCCACCCGGCGGTTGACCTCGTAGTAGTCGACGATGCCCGCGGGATCGTCACTGCTGCCGTTGGGCCGCCAGTCGGTCTCGGCCTCGAAGTCGATGAGCACGCGCTGCTTGATGTGCCGCTCGTACTCGCGAAGGCCGATCCGACAGTCGTAGGAGAGGCCCAGGCCGATGACGCGATCGTGCACGAGGCACCCGGGGAACGGGACGGGATCCCCTAACCGGGGGAGGAGCACCGACGGCGGCAGCCCCCGATTGGCGCCGTCCCCCGTGCCGTGTCACCCTCCCCCCTGGCTCCGGACGTCCCTCCCCGATGCGCATCCTCGTGACCTACCCCCCGCTGGTCGGCAAGGGCAGCCCGATGCTGACCCAGAACCGCCAGTTCCAGTGGATGCACCAGCCGTCCTACCTCTATCCGTGCGTCCCGGCCTCCGCGGCGACGGTCCTCGCGTCGCTCGGCCACGAGGTCCGGTGGCTCGACTGCATCACGGAGCGCCGCTCGGCGGCCGAGTTCGAGGCCGCCGTCGAGGACTTCCGACCCGACCTCGTGGCCATGGAGACCAAGACCCCGGTCGTCCGCCAGCACCAGGCCTGGATCGATCGCGTCCGTGCCCTCGTCCCGGGCGTTCGTACCGTCCTCTTCGGTGACCACGCCGCCGCCCGTCCCGACGAGTGCATGGCGCGTTCCCGCGCCGATGCCGTCCTCACCGGGGGCGACTACGACATCAGCCTCGCCTCCCTCGCGGCGCACCTCGACGCGGGCGCCCCGCTCGGCACCGGCATCGTCCTGCGCGCGGACGACGGGACGTGGTCGTCCACCGGGCCCTACGTGCCAGAGGGCGACCTCGAGGCCCTCCCCTTCATCGACCGCCGCCTGACCCGCGCCCACCTCTACTTCGAGAAGTGGCGGAAGCGGACTCCCTTCCTCTGGACCATGGCCGGCCGCGACTGCCCATGGGGGCGGTGCACGTTCTGCTCGTGGACCACGACCTACCCGCGTTTCCGGTGCGTTCGTCCCGAACGCCTGCTCGAGGAGATGGAACTCCTCGTCCGCGAGCACGGCGCGCGGGAGATCTTCGATGACACCGGCTCGCTCCCCGGGGGCGCCTGGCTCGAGCAGCTCTGCGAGGGCATGATCGAGCGCCGCATGGCGGACCGGATCCTCTTCGACTGCAACTTCCGGTACGACTGGTTCACCGAGCGGAACGTCGGGCTCATGAAGCGGGCCGGCTTCCGCAAGATCATCGTCGGCGTTGAGTCGGCCAGCCAGCGCACCCTCGACCTCCTCCAGAAACACCTCACCCCTGCACAGGTCCTCGAGGGGTCACGCCTCGCGGCCGGGGCCGGGCTCGAACTCCAACTCACGCTCATGGTCGGCTTCCCCTGGGAAACCCGCGAGGACGCCTTCGAGACGCTCCGCCTGGCCCGCCGCCTCCTCCACGAGGGGCTCGCCCACCACCTCCAGGCCACGGTCGTGGTGCCCTACCCCGGCACCCCGCTCCACGACCTCTGCCGCCAGAAGGGCTGGCTCCGCGTCGGCGAGGGGGAGTACGAGCGATACGACATGACCGAGCCCGTGTGCACCACCCCGGACATGACCGAGGAGGAGGTGGTGCGGATGGCGGGCCGGTTCTACCGCCTCATGCTCCATCCCCGGTTCATCGCCCGCACCCTCGCCCGCGTCCGCCGGCCGGAGGACCTCGACTACCTCGCGCGGGGCGTGCGGGCGATCTGGAGCCACACGCAGGACTTCGCCCGCCTCCGTCCGTGGGGGGCGTCGCCGGGGTGAGCCGGCGGCCGGGCCGGCGCACAGGATAGGATCCCCGCTCCCCCAGAGAGGACCCCATGCCGCTCCGCATCGGCGTCTCCACCGGCGGCGGCGACGCCCCGGGCCTCAACGCGGTCATCCGCGCCATCGTCAAGCACGCCGTAGGCGGCCTGCACTGGCAGGTGGTGGGCATCGAGGACGCCTTCCAGGGGCTGCTCGAGACCCCGCGCCGCCTGGTCTCCCTCGACCTGCCCGCCTGCAAGGGCATCCTCACCCTGGGCGGCACCATCCTGGGCACCTCCAACCACGGCGATCCGTTCGCGTGGCGCCTGCCCGACGGCTCGATCCGGGATCGTTCCCTCGAACTCGCCGAGGCGGTCCGGGAGGAGGGCCTCGACGGCCTCGTGGTCATCGGCGGTGACGGTTCGCAGAAGATCGCGCTGCGCCTCATGCGCGAGCGGGGGATCCCGGTGGTCGGCGTGCCCAAGACCATCGACAACGACCTCTCCGCCACGGATCTGACCTTCGGCTTCATGTCCGCCGTCCAGGCCGCCACCGACGCGCTCGATCGGCTCCACACCACCGCCGAGGCGCACGACCGCGTGATGATCCTCGAGGTCATGGGCCGCGACGCCGGCTGGATCGCGCTCCACGCCGGGATCGCGGGCGGCGCCGACTGCATCCTGATCCCCGAGATCCCCTACGACATCCACCGGGTCGTCCAGAAGATCGCGAAGCGACGCGCACTGCGCCGCTTCTTCACGCTCATCGTGGTGGCCGAGGGGGCCGTCCCCGCGGGCGAGGCGCCCGGAAGCGTCCCGGGTCCCCTCCCCGCGCGACGGCTGGGCGGCGGCCGGGCCGGGATTGCGGTGGCCGAGACCCTCACCGAACTGCTCCACACCGACGACATCCGGGTCACGGTGCTGGGGCACCTCCAGCGGGGCGGCTCCCCGATCGCGTTCGACCGCATTCTGGCCACGCGCCTCGGCGTGGCCGCCGTGGAGCTCGTGCGGGAGGGCCGCTGGGGCCAGATGGCCTGCCTGCGCGGCGACCGGACGGCGGGCGTCCCGCTCGAGGAGGCAGTGGCCGTGTACCGCACGGTGGACCCCGAGGGCGACCTCGTACGCACGGCCCGTGCCGTGGGGATCGAGTTCGCAGGCTGATCGCGCCGGAGGGCCGGCCCCGCCCCGGTCAGATGGCGAACCGGATGGACTCGAGGCCCGCCAGCTCCCAGCGCACCATGAAGTCGAGCACCGGCAGGTGCAACTCGTCGTCCACCCGGTCCCACGGGTACGGATCCATGATGCTGACCACGTCTCCCACGTCCTCGACGAGCACCCAGTGCCCACCCACGCTGGCGTCGGGGAAGCGGTCGATGATCCGGGCGATCCAGGGGAAGCGGCCCGTGAACCGCGTGCGCCGGATCACGCGCAGGCGATCCTCCCGCTCCTCCTCGTCGCCGAGGTCCGTGGCCACCCGGATGTCGCCGAACCAGCGTCGGACCGCCTCCACGACGTCGGCGAACTCCGTGGCCCCCTCGAGCCCCTCCCGGACGGCGGCGACCAGCGCCTGGCCGGCCGCGTCGGAATCCTCGCCCTCGGGAAGCCGATCGAGGGCCGCGCAGGCCTCGAGGATCCCGGGCTCCCTGGGGTCGTGGCCGCCGCGGTGGAGGAGGTAGCACCAGGTCGCCAGCACGGTGGCGAGGTGGCCGTCGGACACGGGGTTCGTCATGGCGGGCTCCGGGGCAGGGAGGCGCATCCTACCACGTCGCCGGGATAGGAGGAGGGGCGAGGAGCATCCGATGGCGGTCCGGACTGTGGTACTGGCAGGTGGTGGGACCGGGGGGCACGTGTACCCCGCCCTGTCGGTGGGCGACGTGATCCGGGCCAGGGGGCACCGGGTCCTGTACTACGGCGATCCCGACCGCCTCGAAGGCCGCGTCGTGGAGCCCCGGGGGTACGCCCTCAAGCCGGTGCGCGCGCTTGGCTACCCGCGAAGCGGCCTCCTCGGCCGCGTCCGGTTCGCGCTCGCGCTCGTGCGCGCGACCCTCGCGTCCGCCCGCCAGCTCCGCCGCGACGCCGCCGACGTGGTCCTCGGCGTCGGTGGGTACGTGAGCGCGCCCACCGTGCTCGCGGCCTGGCTCCTCGGGATCCCCCGCGTCATCCACGAGTCCAACGTCTCGCCGGGCCTGGCCAACCGGCTGTGCGCCCGCGTCGCCGACCACATCCTGCTCACCTACGAGGCCACCGGCCGCCGGCTGCCGGGCCGCGCGCCCCGGGAGGTCGTGGGCTGCCCGGTCAATCCCCGCGTGCTCGAGGGCGATCGCACCGCGGCCCGCATGCGGTACGGCCTGGCCCCGGATCGCCCCGTCCTGCTCGTGGTGGGCGGCTCCCTCGGCGCCGCGAGGCTCAACGAGCTGGCCGTCGCGGCCGCCCGCCTTCCGGACCGCGCCTTCCAGGTGCTCCACGTCACGGGTCCCCGCTACCACGCCGAGATCCGGGCCGCGCTCGACCCGCTCCCCCCCGGCGTGGTCCTGGTGGACTACGAGCACCGCATGGGCGACGCCTACGCCGCCGCCGACCTCGTCGTGTGTCGAGCCGGCTCGTCCACGCTGGCGGAGGTCACGCTCCTGGGCCGTCCCACGGTGCTCGTCCCCTCTCCCAACGTCACCGACAACCACCAGGAGGCCAACGCGCGGGGCCTCGAAGCCGCCGGCGCCGCCGTCGTCCTCGTCGAGCGCGAGCTCGACACCGGCGCCGCGCTCGCACGCATCTCCGGCCTCCTCTCGGATCCCGCGGCGCTCGAGCTCATGGGGCGCGCCGCCCGCGCCCTCGGGCGCGCCGACACCGCCGACCACATCGCCGATCTCGTGCTGGCCCGGGCCGGCGAACCGCCCGAACGGAGCCCCTCGTGACCCTCACCACCCGTCTCGACGGCCACCATGCCCTCGTCTGCGGCGCCTCCGCCGGCATCGGGCGCGCGACGGCCCTCTCCCTCGCCGCCGCCGGTTGCGAGGTCACCGCCCTGGCTCGCTCCAAGGATCGGCTCGAGGCCCTCATGCCGCTCCTGGTGGCCGCGGGCGCCCCCCAGGCCCGCTTCGTGGTGGCGGACCTCGACGACCGGACCTCCCTTGGCGAGGCCGTGGAGCAGCTCCTGGACCACGGCGGCCCGGTGGACGTCCTCGTGAACAACTCAGGGGGCCCCCCGGCGGGCGCCCTGCTCGATGCGACCGAGGCGGAACTCCTCAAGGCCTTCGGCCGGCTCCTGCTCTCGGCGCACCTGCTCGTGCGCGCCGTGCTGCCCGGGATGCGGATCCTGGGCTGGGGCCGCATCGTGAACGTGATCTCGCTCTCGGTGCGGGAGCCCATCCCGGGCCTGGGCGTCAGCAACACGGTCCGGGGGGCGGTGGCTGCCTGGGCCAAGACGCTCGCCCTCGAGCTCCCCCCGGGCATCACCGTGAACAACGTCCTGCCCGGCTACACCGCCACCGAGCGCCTGCACGCGCTGGCCGCGTCCACGGGTCTCGCCGCCGGGCTGCCCCTCGAGACGGTCGAGGCCTGCTGGGCCTCGTCGGTCCCCGAGCGCCGCCTGGGCGATCCCGACGAGATCGGCGCCGTGGTGGCGTTCCTCGCCTCACCGGCCGCCGCGTTCGTGCGCGGGCAGAGCATCGCCGTGGACGGCGGCCGCCTGCACGGCACCTGATCGCCGCCGCAGGCCGAGCGCCACGAGGAGCGCCAGGAGCGGCCCATACGCACCGCGGCCGCCGGGCCCGGCCCGGCATCCCGGGCAGCCGTCACCAGCCTCGGTGATCCGGGCCTGCACGGTCAGGTCCAACCCAGCCAGGATCCGGGTGCCGTCGTCCACCTCGATGGGATGGGCCCCGAGCGCGGCGTCGAAGGGGACGGCGACCTCCACCAGCAGGAGGTCGGTGGCCGCCACCTCCACCGACTCCACGACAATCTCCTCCCCGATCGTCACCTCGGGCACCGAGGGGAAGGGCTGGCTGGCCCGGATGACCAGGATGTCGCCCTCGCCCTGCTCGAGGCTCTCCGGATCCACGCTGATGAGCCGGGGGCGATCCGCGCCGCCGAGCACCTCGAACGCCTCGGCCGCACCCACCTGCACCCCCCCCGTCTCCAGCGAAAGGTCGCGTGGACCCGGCTCGGCCCTCCGGGCGATGGCCAGGGTGAGGAAGGCCACGTCCACGTCGCGGACGTCGATCGACTCGACCGTGACGCCGTCCCCGAGGTCCACGCCCACCTCGTCCTGCACGAGGAGCAAAGCCTCCCCCTGCAGCCGCACCCGCAGCCGGTCGCCCTGGTACCCCTGGTCCGGATCGAGGGCGTCGATTCGGGGCACCGCGGCCTCCACCTGCCAGGGATCCGAGGCGTCTCCCTCCCCGACGTCGTAGAGGGCGGTCACGGTGAAGGCCTGAACCCCCGTGACCAGGGGCGCGTCCGCGGACGCCTTCACGGTGTCGAGCACGGCCACCCCGTCGCGGTAGACCCGGTACCCCTCCACGGCGTGCCGGCTTTCCGGGGCGCTCCAGGTCAGGGGGACGGTCGCGCCCCAGATCCGGTCCTCGGGCCCCGAGAGGTCCACCGGCGCGGGCAGGCGGACCCGGAAGGTGCAGGCCAGATCGGTGGCGTCGGTGCGGTTGACGCCGTCGGTGGCGGCCACCCAGGCGGTGATCGTGCTGTCCGGATCCTGGCCGGCTACCGGGCCCTCGTAGCGGTCCCCCCCCCTCCAGCTCATGGCGCTCTTGACCGCCGAGCCGCTCCCCACCCTCCAGTAGACCCAGGCCTGCTCCACGCCGGCGTCGTCGCGCACCACCGCTTCGACGGTGTAGGGACCCTCGATGTCGTCGGTGTCCTCCGGGCAGGTCGTGGAGAGCACCCTGGGCGGCACCACGTCGCCGTCGGAGATCGCGAGATCGTCGATGTACCAGCCCAGGCCCGCGGCCACCGGATCCGAACGGAAGACGAAGCGCACCCGGTTCGCGCTGTCCAGGCCCTCCAGGTCCACCCAGAAGGGCGTCCAGCCGACGCTCGAACCGGAGAACCCGTCGGTGGTCGGGTACCCGTAGATCGGCGCCCGCACCGCCCAGCCGTCCCCGCTGTCCGTCTCCACCCAGCCGCCGTCCCCGCGCTCGACGTCGAACCAGTGCCAGCCCGAGAGCACCGGCCGCACGAGGCCCGTGAGGTCCACGTCGGGCAGCCGGAGCCAGTCCTCGGCGTCGTTGAGGTAGAAGCCGTCGAGCACGGTGCCCCAGCAGCGTGAGCCCTCGTGGCCTCCCCAGGGCTCGACCCCGGGCGTGCCCCACGCCCACTGGTCGGTGTCGCCACCGGCGACGAGGCCTCCGTCGCCCGTCTCCAGGTCGGCGGTCCAGGCCTGGCCGCGAGCCGGAAGCGCCAGGAGCA
Source organism: Deltaproteobacteria bacterium (assembly GCA_041309225.1). Taxonomy (GTDB): domain Bacteria; phylum Myxococcota_A; class UBA796; order UBA796; family JAFGLY01; genus JAFGLY01. The sequence continues at coordinate 7,926 of JBFYZZ010000059.1, forward strand.
GGAGGAGGGGGATCAAGGATCGGCCATGGCGAGGCGGTACCGCACCGTGATCCGTGCGTCGGGCGCAGGCGCCTCGTCGAAGACCACCGACGGTGGGTCCGGTTCGTAGGCCCAACCCGCGTCGAGTCGCACGTCGTCCAGCGCCACCCTCAAGGTGGCCGCGTCGGGTTCGGCCTGGAGCGGAAAGGCGCGCGGGTACACGAGGCTGGAGGCGGCGATGGCCTCGAGCACGGCGCCCATGTCGCCCTCGCAGATGGCCTCGAACACGCCGCCCACCCCGTCGACGACCTCGGCATACCGGAAGCCGGGCTGGGCGCGGCCGTTCTCGCCGCTGCACCCCATCGGGAGGGGCCCGGCCACGGCCGACACGAACACCTCGGCGCCGCTCGAGACCCGTTCCTGCTCCAGGAAGGCCAGGAACGCGCCCGCCGGATCGTCCCCCAGGACCTCGTCGCTGTGGTCGTCCGCGTCCGAGACGACCACGATCTGGAGCACGGCGCCCCACCTCCGGAAGCCCCGGTTCCCGCCGCTCCGGAGGGGCTCCGTGAGGGCCAGCCACGCCGCTCCGAGCCCGGCCTCGGGCGAGGTGCTGCCGGTGCCCACGCGGGCCGCCTGCTCGAAGTCGGCCACCGGGTCCTCGCTCGCGCCGGTGACGATCCAGGGTGTACCCTTGAGGAGGCCAGCGTCCTCCCGGCGGGTGTCGGTGCTCACCACCCCCGCCTGGAAGTCCACGTCGGCATCCTCGAGATCCTCGATGAAGGACCCGAACGCTCCGGCGAGGGCGGCCTGCTCCTCGGCCATGCTGGCCGTGTCGTCGAGGACGAACAGGACGTCCACCCAGGGGGCGGCCTGCTGGATGAACGCCTCCTCCACGACCGCCCCCACATCCACCGGCTCGCCCTCCTCGGAGAAGACGTAGTCGAGGAGGCAGCCGGAGGACGCGAGGGCGGCGATCGCGACGAGCCGGCCGGGGCGCCGGATCGGGTGCGGGGGCATGCTCGACTCCTGGATCCGGCCCGCGGCCGTCCGTCCGCGATCCGGAACCACCCCCTCATCATGGGCGCGACGGGGGCCGAGGTCAACGGCGGCGTGCGTCACGGGCGCTCCGGCCGCTCCTTCCAGGCCTCGACGCTGACCACGCGCTCGGATCCGCCGGGCGCCCGCGCGAGGCGGAATCGCTCGAATCCCCAGCGGCGTCCGAGGCGGTACTCGCGGTGGGTGGCCCGCCAGCCCGTGGCGTCGGTGGGGAACCCCGTGGCCTGGAGGGCCTCGGCCCGGGTCATGGGCTCGGGCAGATCGAAGCGGACCATGACGATCCGGCCGCCGACCAGGCGCACGACCCCGTGCTCGTGGCGGATCTCCCGCCCGCGGGTGAGCCGGTCGACCTCGCCGGTGACGGGTCCCAGCCAGGCGTCGATCCGTTCGGCGGCCTCCTCCTCGCGCTTCCCTCCCAGCCAGTGCAGGTCTGCGAGCACCCCTTCGGCCGGTGCCACCGGGTCCCCCTCGGCCCGATCGGCCTCGGCTCCGACCGGGCTCCGGTCCTCCGCGGCCTCCCCTCCGGGTGCGGCCTCGGGTCCCGGACCGCCGGACGAAGGCACCGGCTCGCGGCAGGCCACGAAGAGCACGACCGCGACGGTGGCCAGCGCCCGGGGGCGCATCCCTCGGAGGAGCGACGGAGCCATGGGTGCGGGGTCTCGGGGGTCCGCCGCACCCTATCCCGGCCCGGCCCCCGGGAGCCCGTCATGTCAGCCCCTCGGTTAGAGGCGGGCGATGCGCCACGACGTCCGGCCCGACCCGGCCCACCGGTTCCGGCAGCGCGATCCGTCCGAGTACCGGGACGCAGACCTCAACCCCTACTTGAGGCTGCACCTGGCGTACGGGCCGCCTGTGCTCACCGCCGACCAGGCGGGTACGGCCCGAGGCCGGTGGGCCGAGATGTTCGGTCGCGACGCGCCGCTGCACGTGGAGGTGGGGTCGGGCAGCGGCGCCTTCCTGACCGGGATGGCCCTCCTCCACCCCGAGTGGAACTGGCTCGGCGTGGAGATCCGCTTCAAGCGCGTGGTGCTCACCGCCCGTCGCCTCCAGCGCGCAGGCGCGGTCCACGCCCGCATCGCCCGGTACGACGCCTTCTGGATGGACGACCTTTTCTCCGACGGCGAGGTGGCCGGAGTCTACGTGAACCACCCGGATCCCTGGCCCAAGCCCCGGGAGACCCGCAACCGCCTGCTGGCCCGCCCCTTCGCCGAAACGCTCGCCCGCACGCTCGCCCCCGGTGCCCGCCTCCGCGTCAAGACCGATTCCCTCGACTACGTGGAGGGCATCCTGGCGGCGCTCGAGGGCCTGCCGTTCGAGGTCGTGGGACGCCGCGACGACGTCGCAGCCGAGGGCCCGCCGTGGCCCGCCGACGACGACGTGATCAGCGCCTACCAGCGCAAGTTCCTCGACCAGGGCGCACCCGTCCGCGCGGTCTGGATCCGCCGGACCTGACCTCCCGCCGGCCGGCGAAGGCCGCGAGGAGGCCCAGGAACGCGAGGCCGCCCGCGCCCCGTGGACCGCCCGTGGCGCAGCCGCACGGGCCGCCGTCGGCGGCGTGGGGATCGCTGTCGGCGAGGTACTCCACGAGGTTGGTGTACCCGTCGCCGTCGGGATCCTCGCCGGCGTCGTCCCGATCGGGATCGAGGCCGTGCTCCCGCTCCCAGGCGTCGGCCATGCCGTCGTGGTCGTCGTCCACGGGGAGCACGAGGTCGAGCCCCCCGAGCGATCGGCCCTCGGCGACCTCGACGGGGGTGGCGTCCTCCGGCCGGCGGGCACCGTCCCACCAGGCCGCGGCCCAGCCCGGATCCCCCCGACACATGGGCGAGTAGTGGGCCGACAGGACCAGCCGGTCAGGGGGCAGGCCGGCCACGCTCCAGGTGCCGTCCGCGGCGCTGGTGGCGCTCCAGGCATCGCCGGAGTCGGGATCCTCCACGATCACGTCCGCCCCGTCCACGGGATCCCCGTCGTCGTCGAGAATCGTGCCCGAAACCCGGGCGCCCGGCGGCAGCGGGAGCACCCCGGCCTCGTTGCCCGTGGACGGCTCGAGCTGGAACCAGTGGATCCCGCCGCCGGCATCGCGGATCCAATCGTCGCGGTACCCCACGTCCGAGGCCCAGACGTGCAGGGCCCAGGTACCCCCGCCCAGGGTGTCCAGCGTGAAGGAGCCGTCCTGGGCGACCGCCGCTCCCCGCCCGACGGTGAAGGTGTCGTTGTAGAGGACGATCGACACGTCCCGGCCGTCGTCGGGACCGGTGAGCCGACCCGAGAGCGTCGCCTCGGCGGGCAGGTCCAGGTCCACACCCTCGACCACGTCGCCGTCGTCCGGAGCCGAGATCCAGTCGGAGGGCCGGTCGGCGTCGGGCCACCACGTGGTGGCGTGTCCGTCGGCGTCGGCCCAGACGAGCAGGTCGCCCGGCGGCACGGCCGCTGCGGACCACGCGCCGTCGGCGGTGCTGATCGCGTTGACCACCTGGCCCAGGCCGTAGAGGTGGACGCCCGCGCCGTCGATCGGGCCGCCGGGACCCCGAACCGTGCCCCGCGCGGCGACGCCCGGGCGGAGGAGGATGTCGCCCACGTCGAGCAGGTGACGGCGCGCCACCCGGAAGGGCTCCGAGTCCTCGGGCTCCCAGGCACCGTCCCAGGCCTGATCGGGCAGGCCCTCGGCCTCCACGAGGACGCGCCAGGCGCCCGACCCGGCTCGGGGAGCATCGAGGCCGGTCACGGCGAAGGTGCCGTCGCCGGCCGTGATGGCGCCGCGCTCGAGGCCCCAGGTCCGATCGTCGGCGCCTTGGGCCGTAACCGCAGCGCCCGGAAGGGGTTGGCCCTCCGGATCGAGCACGCGGCCCGTGAGCACGCCGCCCGCGGACAGCGCGAAGTCCACACCGAGGACATCCTCGCCGCCCTGCAGCCCGATGGGCTCGGCCTCGCAGAAGACCCAGGTGTCGCGCCACCACCGCGCGACCGCGTCCACGTCGTCCGGGGGCACGGCGCCCAGCCGCCACGAGGTCGTCTCGAGGGGCCCGAGGCGGTAGGCGCCGTCGTCGTCGGTCCAGGTCCAGTCGACCGTGCCGTGGAGGTCGTAGGCGATGATCGCCGCCCCGGACACCGGCACCCCGCCCGGCCCCTCGACGTGCCCCTCGATGGAGGCCGCCCGGCTGGCCAGCGCGACGAGGACGACGGGAGCGACCAGGGGCACCTCCTCGGCCCGCATCGTAGCGGATGCCGGCCCCGGCAGCCATCCCACCCTGCCCGGGCTTGCGGATGCCACCCGGAGGGCGGTAGATTCCTTCTTCGCCCAACGGGAACGCGCTCCTTTCGGTGGAAAGGCTTCATGGAGTTTCACGGCCGACGACTCACGGGTGACGGGATCACGGTGGCGATCATCGACAGCGGGATCGACGTCCAGGATCCGCGCCTGGCGGGCATGCCGGTCGAGGGGTTCAACATCCGGTTCGGTGCCACCGGGCACGCCTTCCTCGGCGCGGACTTCCACGACGAGTCGGGCCACGGCACCGAGGTCGCCGCCGCCGTGCAGCGCATGGCCCCCCGCGCCCGCATCCTGGCGGTCAAGATCATGGACGCCCGGCTGCGCACCACCGCCGACCTCATGGCCGCGGGCATCGAGACCGCCTACCGGAACGGCGCCCAGGTCATCAACCTCTCACTCGGCACCGCCAACATGGGGAAGGCCCTGCTCCTGCGCGACTGCTGCGCCATGGCGGTGGAGGCCGGGTCCGCCATCGTGGCGGCCGCGCACCCCAAGGGCGAGCGCGCCTACCCCGCGGATCTCCCCGAGGTCGTCGGCGTGTTCGCGCACCCCGAGTGCCCCTTCGAGAAGTGCTGGTGGTTCGACCCGGCCGTGTACCCTGCGTCCCAGTGGAAGGGCCTCTCGGACAAGTACATGGCCTGCGGGTACGCCTTCCCCCTGCCCGGCGTCTCCACCGGCCGCACGTGGCGGGGTTCCGGCATCGCCACCGCCTACATGGCGGGCCGCATCGCCTGCATCCTGCAGGCGGATCCCCATGGACCCGTCCTCCAGAACCTCCGAGAGATCGCACGCGTCCCCGAGCCGGACGCCGGGTACGGTTGATCCCTCCCCCCGCGGGGAACATCCCCCCGCCGGACGGGGTTCCCCCGGGCGACCATCCGGACACGCCGGTGCGGACCCCCGCCCGGAAGGAGGATCCCATGCGCACCCTTCCCACGTCCATCGCCCTCGTCACCGGCGGCGTCGCCCTCGGGCTCGCCTGCGCGGCCGACTCCACCCATGCCGGTTCCGGGGCCACCCCCGCCCCCGCGCTGCCCGCCTCCTACGATCCCGCCCGCTCCTTCGCCCCCCTGGTGGAGGCCGTGCAGCCCGCGGTGGTCCACGTCTTCACCTCCAAGAAGGTGGACCTCTCGGAGCGGTTCCAGGGCTTCCCCTTCTTCTTCGGACCCCACGGCATGCCGGACGCGCCCGGCGAGCTCCTCCAGAAGGGCCAGGGCTCCGGGTTCGTGATCTCCCCGGACGGCGAGATCCTGACCAACAACCACGTCGTGGACGACGTCGAGAACGTCAAGGTCAGGTTCCTCGACGGGCGCGTCCTCAAGGCGGACGTGGTGGGCACCGACCCGAGCATCGACGTGGCGCTCGTGCGGGTTCGCGCCGAGAAGCCGCTGCCGGTGCTGGCACTCGGGTCCTCCGACGCGATGAAGGTCGGCGACTGGGTGGTGGCCTTCGGCAACCCCTTCGGGTTCTCCCACACCGTCACGGCCGGGATCGTCTCGGCCAAGGGCCGCGTCATCGGCGCCACCTCCTATGACGATTTCATCCAGACCGATGCCGCCATCAACGTCGGCAACTCGGGCGGCCCCCTGGTGGACGTCTCGGGCCGCGTGGTGGGCATCAACACCGCCATCGCGGGCCAGGGCACGGGCATCGCATTCGCCGTGCCCATCGACATGGTCAGGGAGATCCTCGAGGACCTCCGCACGAAAGGCACGGTGGCCCGGGGCTGGCTGGGGATCCAGATGCAGGCGGTGGATCCCGACCTCGCCGAGGCGCTCGCCCTGCCCGGCGGCCACGGCGCCCTCGTCACCGAGGTCTACCCGGACACCCCCGCCTCCCGGGGCGGGCTCGAGTCGGGCGACGTGGTCACCGCGTTGGACGGCGAGGCCGTCGAGGACAGCAGCGCGCTCCTGCGCGCGGTGGGTCGCCATCGCCCCGACGACAAGGTGGCGGTCACCGTGCTCCGGCAGGGGAAGGCCAAGGAGCTGCACCTCACGCTCGCGGAACGGCCCTCGGAGGACGAACTCGCCCAGGGCGTGTTCCGCCGGCCCGAATCGAAGGAGAAGAAGGAGGCCGCCTCCCCGTCGTCCTCAGATCTCTCCCGCCTCGGCGTGACCCTGCGTGTCACGACCGCCGGGGGCGGCCTCCCCGGGCGCAAGGCGTCGGCCGGTCGCCTGGTGGTGGCCGACGTCGCCGTAGGCGGCCCTGCCGACGACAAGCTCGAGGAGGGCGACGTGGTGCTGGAGATCAACCGCAAGCCCGTGACCACGGTGGAGGAGGCGCGCGCCGCAGTCAAGGCCAGCGGCGACGTCACCCTCTTCCTGGTGGAGCGCCAGAACCAGACCCGGTTCGTGGCCGTCCGGGCGGAGTAGGGCGGGGGGGGGGAGCGGCGGTGGATGGCTGAACGATACCCCCATGCCTGAGCCACCCCGTCGAACGATCCCCCCCCTGGTGAGCCTGCCCGGGCCCCCAGACCGCCTCGGTGCGGGGATCGACCGCCCTCCTTCGGGCTCCACCGGCTCAAACCGGGGGGGATCGCCGCCGGGGCGGCTCACCAAGGGGGGGATCGGTGGCAGTGCTGTCACACGGGAAGGGGGATCGGCGTCCCGGAGACCCTCGAGGAGGCGTTCACACCGATTGCGCTCCCAGGCGCCACCCTACATGCCCACGCCGTACACGAGGTAGGCCGCGCCGACCGATCGTCCGTCCGGATCCGCCTGCCGGGCGCCGACGAGGACGTCCTCGATCCCGTCGTCGTCCACGTCGCCGGCGCCGATCGAGATGCCGGCCCAGTCGTCCGCGTCGACGCCCATGAACCGGGTGTCGGCACCCGAGAGTTCGATCCATCCCGACGCCGGTCCGTACGCCAGATACGCGGCGCCCGCGTCGGATCCACCCGAATCCTCGAGGTACGCCCCCACCAGGACATCGTCGAAGCCGTCGCCGTCGACGTCACCCACCGCGACGGACAGGCCCGCGTAGTCGTCCGAGGTCGCTCCGACGAACCGGGCATCGGCGAGGGAGAGGCTCCGCGTGCCGCGGACGGATCCGAGGACGAGGTACGCGATGCCGCAGTGGGTGGCACCCTCGCTGTGCCGCCCGGCACCGATCAGGAGGTCGTCCAGTCCGTCGCCGTCCACGTCGCCCATGGCGATCGAGCCGCCCGCGAAATCGCTCGCCGCCTCGCCGACGAGCTTCGCATCGGCATCCGCGAGCTCCATCATGCCGGAGGAGGGGCCCAGGACCAGGTACACGGCGCCGGCGTTGCGGGCACTCGAGTCCTCGGCGCAAGCCCCCACCAGGACATCGTCGACGCCGTCGCCGTCGGTGTCCCCTGTGGCCAACGCACCGCCCGCCCCGTCGTCCTCGTGCCCTCCGATCCACCGGGCGTCGGCCCGGGCGAGGCTCATAACGCCGGTGGCGTGCCCCGGGACGACGTAGACCGCACCCGAGTACAGGCCGGCGATGCTCGCACAGGCGGCTCCCACGACGATCTCGTCCAGGCCGTCGCCGGTGAGGTCGCCCATGACGATGGCCGTCCCCGCGCCTTCGCCCGTGCTCGCCCCGATCCACCGGGCATCCGCGTCCGTGAGGTCCGTCGGCCCCGAGACGGGTCCGCGCACGACGTACACCGTGCCCGACGATGTCTCCCCGTAGTTCGGCGCGCCGACGAGGAGGTCCCCGATGCCGTCGGCATCCACGTCGGCCGAGGCGAGGGCGCTGCCCGTCCAGTCGCCCTCCTCCAGTCCGGCGAGCCGGGCGTCGGCGTCCGCGAGCGGCACGGTGCCCCAGGCGGGGCCCGACACCACGTACACCGCTCCGGTCGTGTGCCCCGTCGTGTCCGTCCCATAGGCCCCGACGAGCACGTCCCCCACCCCGTCGCCGTCCACGTCGCCCGTGCCCACGGCCCGGCCGGCGTCGGACGGGGAGCCCTCACCCACGAACGTGGCGTCGGCGTCCGCGAGACCGATGTCCGAGTCCAGGACACAGGGACCCGGTCCGCCGTCGCAGTCGTTGTCGATCCCGTCGTTGCAGATCTCCTCGGCGCCCGGGTGGACGGCCGGATCCCGGTCGTCGCAGTCCCCACCCTCGGTGGCGGTGAAGGCCCCCTCGGGTGCGCACAGGCAGAGGGACGTCTCGGTGCCGTACCCGTCCTCGTCCCGGTCCTGCAGGAAGGTCACGCATCCGCTGGCACCGGCCTCGTCCACCTCGCCGTCGCAGTCGTCGTCCACGCCGTCGCACGCCTCGGTGGCGCCGGGGTGCACGGCCGGATCGCCGTCGTCGCAGTCCGTACCGTCGGCGGTGTGCCCGAGGGGCTCCTCGCAGGCTTCGAGGGACACCTCAGGGTCTCCGAAGCCGTCCCCGTCCCCGTCCCCGTACCAGGTGGACAGGACGTCCTCGTCGATGGCGCCGTCGCAGTCGTCGTCCGCTCCGTTGCAGACCTCGACGAGGGGTGTGGTGCCTTCGTCGACCCAGCCGTTGCAGTCGTTGTCCACCCCGTCGGAGACGTCGTCCCGGCAGTACTCCGGGCCGCAGGCCCCCTCCGGGGCGCCCGGATGCCGCAGGTAGTCGTGGTCGTCGCAGTCGCCGTCGGCCTCGGTGAACCCGTCGCAGTCGCAGTCCGTGCAGCGGTCCGGGTATGCCGGCGTGCACTCGGTGGTGCACGGATCCCCGCCGTCCCGGTCCGCTCCGTGCGGGCACGTGCACCCGGACAGGTCCGGCTCGCCGCCGACGGGCCCGCCGTCGTCGCACCCTGCGAGGAGGAGGGCGAGGAGCGTGGCGGGGAGAGCGGAGGGCATGGGGACCTCCTGAAGGGGGACGTTAGCACCTCCTGCAGCCGCCAACCTCCCCCGACGCGTGCCCTCACCCCGCGGATGAGGGACCGGGGAGCGGCCGCCGCCGTCACGGCGCACGGTGCCGTCGCTCGGCGCACCACAGCGAACATGGATGGGATGCCGCTCCGAAAGCGCAGATGCCACCCGAAGGATTGCCGTCGGCTTGGAGGGGGTGGCAAGCTCGATCCACGGTCTGCCCAGCGGACCGCGTCCCTCTCCTCGATCCCCGGGAACCCCCATGCACCGCCTTCCCGCCGTCACCGTCCTCGCACTCCTCGCGCTCCCCGTGCTCGCGGGGGGCAAGGTCGTCGACCTGCAGACCACCGACCCCGACCTGGATCTGGGAGCCGCCATGCTCATCGCCCGCGTGGACTTGAGGAAGGGATCCGGCAGTGCCATCCACGGCACCTGCATCCTGAAGGCCCAGGTCACCGACGAGGACGGCGTGGTGTACGAGCCCTACGCGTCGCGCTGCTACTCCGACGAGGGCGGATTCATCTGGTTCAACGGGCTCCCCGCGGGGGAATACCGGATCACGCAGTTCGTCTACGAGACGGAGCGGAAGTACGTCATGGACGAGCCCGGCGCCGCGACGTTCGAGATCGGGACCGGCGAGCTCACCTTCGCAGGTTCCTTCGTCGTCGCCCTCGAGACCAAGGCGATGATGGCCTACAAGGCGCACTCGACGACCCGGGAGGATTCCGCGGGAGACGTGGCGCGCGCGAGCCTCGTGCACCACGTCTTCATCAAGCAGTTCGATCCTGGGGAGAAGAAGTCCAAGAGCGCCCTCCGCGATCTCGCGTGGGTGGAGTGGTATCGGGACCACCCCGTGCCCGAGCCTCCGGCCCCGCCGCCCCCTCCCCCCCCCCAACCCCCGCAGAATTGAGACGGCACCCCCGATCGTGGGATCTGCGCCAGGCGCCCCGGCTGCTCGCCGACCTTCAACAGCAGAGGCCCTGCCGTTACATGCGGGATGACGAGATCCTCGAACCCGTCCCCTGCCCGGAGTCGCCATGCCCGAAGGTATCCTCGCCCCCGGTAAGACCGTCCGCATCCTCGACCTCGCGCCCGTGACCGGCGGTGCCGTGCTCAGCCGTACCCTCGTCAAGAACAGCGCGGGGAACGTGACCATCTTCGCCTTCGGCCAGGGGCAGGGTCTCTCTCCGCACACTGCACCCTTCGACGCTCTGGTCCACGTCCTCGACGGCACGGCCCGCGTCACGATCGGTGACCACTCCCACGATCTCGGTGTTGGAGAGGTGGTGCTCATGCCGGCGGGGGTACCCCATGCAGTCCAGGCGACCACCGACTTCCGGATGCTCCTCGTCATGCTGCGGGGGAGCTGAGCGCACCCGACCGAGCCCGGCGACCTGGAGGCCGCGGTGGTGGCCGTCCAGCAGCTCGCGTCGTGGTGGTCGGCTTCCCGGACTGTGGTGCTGGAGCACGCGGCGGACTACCTGCCGGAGTCAACCCGAGGAGAGTGTCCCATGGCCGCACCTCGCCGGTGGTCGCGCATTCTCGTCATCGTGGGACTCGTCGCCGTGCTCGTCGGGGCGATCGATCCGCTCGAGGGCTCGCTCGTCATCCTCCCTGGAGCCGCCCTGGTCACCCTCGGCGCCTTCATGGCCGGGAGCCGCCATCGGCGGTTCCTCACCTGGGCTCTCGCGCTTCTGGCGCTCGGCGTCGGGGCGCTGTTCGGGTTGAGCGCTCTAGGAGGGCTCGGCGGTTCCACCGGCCACTCATTCTGGTGGGGGCTCGTACTCCTGCCCTACCCGGCCGGCTGGATCATGGTGCTCGTCGGCGCCATCCGCTGTCTACGCGAGGGATCGAGGGACTCGGTGCCTCCCGTCGCGGGATGAACGGCACCCATGGGAGAGAAGTCATGCCCTACGACATCCACGCCGACGTCAAGTACGCCCCGCTCGAGGTGATCGAGGCAGGGAGGCTCGCCGACGAGTGCACCGAGCGCTGGTGGAACCAGACCCTGTCGCGGGTCAACGACTGCGTGGTGCGCCTGGGCGTCTTCGAGGGCGAGTTCCACTTCCACCACCACGACCGCGAGGACGAGCTCTTCTTCGTGCTGGAGGGCCGACTCCTCCTCGACTTCGAGGATCGGACCGTCGAGCTCCGGCCGCGGCAGGGGATGATGGTTCCTCGGGGCGTGGAGCACCGCACGCGAGCCCTGGAGCGGACCGTGGTGCTGATGGTCGAGGCGGCGACCGTCGAGCCGACGGGGGACTGATCGCAGGACGCCAGGGGCCGATCGAGCCGAAGGGGGAGGGTTGGTGGCGCGCCCCGCAACGATGGAGCGGGCGACGGGGTTCGAACCCGCGACCCCGAGCTTGGGAAGCTCGTGCTCTACCGACTGAGCTACGCCCGCGACGTCCCGGGGGTAACCGGGCTCCGGCCGGTGCGGCAAGCCCCGCTGTGCCCTGCTGCCGGGAGTCCTGCGTCCCCCCCCTCCCGGGCGCATCGCGTCTCCCTTCACACCAGCCTTCGCCTGAGCCGCCACAGGAGCGCGACGCCCGCCCCGATCCAGAGGATCCCCCAGAAGATCGCAGGCACGTGGGTGCGCTCCGCGAGCATGCGCGCGTCCGAGGGGGCGGCCGCGCGGAGCAGCACGTCGTCGCGGATGTCGAGGAGCGCGTAGAGCACCGAGAAAACGCCGATCAGGCGGAGGATCTGCCAGGTGACCACCTGGGGGGCGAAGCGGCCCAGCGCCAGGAGCCCGAGCCCGGTGAGAAGCCCGTACGCGAACCCGAAGGACAGGACCGGCCGCACCCAGAGGACGGTCACGCCCAGCACGAGGGCGCCGAGGCCGGCCACGATCGCGTGCGACGCGCGGGGCCGCCGCGAGAGCACGAGCAGGACGGCCCCAGCAGCGAGCGAGCCCAGGTAGCCGGCGTTCAGAACCAGGAACGGCCAGCCGCCGGCCGTGCGGGCGACACCTCCCTCGTCGGGCGAGATCCCGATGTCCACTACCGCCCCGCCCGTGAGGAGGGTCGCCGCTGCGTGGCCGACCTCGTGGAAGAGCACGACCAGGATCCGCAGCGGGAACAGGACCGGCGACCGCCAGAACACCACGACCACGATCACCGTGACCAGGAGCAGCGCCCAGGAGGCGGCCGGGGAGCGGCGGCCGGAGCGCGGGCGGGAGGTGGAGGCGGACGAGGCCAGAACCGGTTCCGGATGCGGACGGGGGACGAGCAGGATAGCCCTTCCACGCCGGCCCGTCCCGGACCCCGCCGCTCCCGCCCCCCCCCGATCTCCCCTCCCCCTTCCCCCCCCTCATGCAACGCCGCGCCCTCCTCCTCGGCACGGGCCTCGTCACGGGCCTGGGCGCCGTCGGGCTCCAGGCCGTCTGCCTGGCCGATCCGCGCGACACCGGCGCACCGCCCGCGACCGCCGTCCGGTCGCCCACTGCCGTCACCGCGCCCGCCGACCTGGTCTCCGTGCCGGAAGCGCTCCTCGCCCCGGCACTCGACCTGCCCCCCGCGCTCGCCACCGCCCTCGCCACCCGGAGCTGGTCCGAGGCCGCCCCCCTCCTCGCCGCCGTCGACGCGAAGGCGCTCGCCGAGCCCCGAGCCGCGGATCTCGCCTTCCTCCGCGCCTGGACCGCCATCCGTACCGGAAAGGCGGCGAGCGCGGTCCCCTGGCTGGGCCTCGTTCGGAAGGCCCCCACCCCGCCCCCGGCCTACGTGGCCCTCATCGTCGGGGAGGTGCTCGCCGCGGACGGCGAGCCGGTGGCCGCCGCCGAGGCACTGTGCGCGATCGGCGAGACCGACGGCGCCATCTGGCCGAGGGCCCGCATCGGCTGCGCCGAGGCCCTCCGCAACGCCGGCCGCACGGCCGACTCGCGCGCGGTCTACGAGGCGCTCGTCGAGCGCCCCGATCCCGCGGACGGCAACGCCACCGCCCTCCTAACGCTGGCACGACGGAGCGGCTTCGGCTCGGACGCGGCCTACCCGCTCTTGAGGCGCCTCTGGCGGGCGTACCCCGGCACGGTCGAGGACGAGGTGGCCGCGAAGGCGCTCGCCTCCTCCTACCCCCGGCGCGGTCCGGACGCGGGTGCCACCCTCGACGACAAGGCCGCCCGGGCCGACGCCCTCATGGCCCGGGAGCGCTATCGCGACGCGATCGCCCTCCTCGAACCCGCGGTGACCGGCGTCACGAAGCCCTCCGAGGCCGCGTGCCGGGCCTGGTACGTGCTCGGCCGCTCCCGCTTCAAGGTCAACCGCCTCACCGACGCCGACGCCGTCCTGCGGAAGGCGGGCGAGGGCTGTACCACGCTCGATCCCGACCGGGGTGCCCGTGCCCTGTACATCGCGGGCAAGGCCCTCGAGCGCCGCAAGCAGTGGGGCACCGCCGCCGAGGTCTTCGCACGGATTCCCGTGCTGTACCCCACCCACAGCATGGCCGACGACGGCCACACCTTCGCGGGGATCGGCTGGCAGGAGACGGGCAGGCCCGAGAAGGCCCTCGAGGCCTGGGCCGCCCAGGTCGAGGCCTACCCGGCCGGGGACCTCACGGCCGAGGCCTACTGGCGTCTGGCCTGGAACACGTGGCTCGCGGGCGACACCCCCCGGGCCATCGCCTGGGCCGAGCAGGCCACCCTGCGCATGCCCCTCGAGGCGGATCCGGTCCACGTGCTGGCCGCCGCCTACTGGCAGGTGCGCTGGCGCGTGTGGCCCGATCCCTCGGATCCCACCCGGCGGGTCCAGGATCCCGCGGTTCTCGCCGAAGCCGCGAGCCGCTTCGCCGCCCTGTGCACCGAGCACCCGCACCACTACTACGCGCTCCTGGCCGCGGCGCGCCTCCGGGCGCTCGATCCCGGGCGCCTGGCCGCCCTGCCCCGTCCGTCCTGGAGCCGGGCGTCGGATCCCTGGCACGTCCGTGCTTCGTTCCTGTCCTCAGGGGCCGTGCAACGCGGGCTCGCGCTGGCCCGCCTGGGCCTCCTCACCGAGGCCCGGACCGAGATCGACCGGTTCGAGAACGGCGACCGCATCGCCGGAGAGACCGCCATCCTGGCCGACCTCGTGGAGGGGTCCGGCCAGTGGCTCTACGCCCACGACATGCTCCGCGGGTACCTGCGTGCGCACCCCCCCGAGACCCTGGGTCCCGACCGCGACCGCTTCCTGCGCCAGGCCTACCCCGACGCGTTCGGGAGCGAGATCCGCACCGCCGTGGCACCCCACGGCTTCGACGCCCTCCTCTTCCACGGCCTCGTGCGGGAGGAGTCGAACTTCAACGAGAAGATCGTGAGCCACGCCGGCGCCCGCGGGCTCTCCCAGCTCATGCCCGCCACGGGCCGGGCCATGGCGAAGAAGCTGGGCTTCACGGTCACGAACGCCCAGCTCTTCGTCCCCGGGACGAACCTCAAGCTCGGGGCCTTCTACCTGGACTTCCTCCTCGACCGGTTCGCGGCCGACCCGTTCCTGGCCCTCGCCGGCTACAACGCGGGCGAGGGCGCGGTGGATCGGTGGCTCGCCGAGCGGGGCAACCGCCCGGCCGACGCCTTCGTGGAGGCGATCCCCTACCGGGAGACCCGCGAGTACGTGAAGCGGGTCTCCACCACCTGGCAGACCTACCGGCTGCTCGCCGGCGCGGACCCCCTCTTCCCGGATCTGTCGGCCTACAACGTGAAGGCCTCGCCCTGAGGCCCGGAGCGGTCGCCCCTCGGCCCGCCCCCCCCTTGACGCTCCCCGGAGCCGTGCTCACCTTGGGGGTGCCGTGGGCGCCCGACCCCATCGAAACACGGGGTTGACGCCCCGGGATCTTGCGGCGCTCTCGCCCCGCGTGTGCCCGGCGGACGCGCTGGTGACCACCCCTGCCCTGGAGGCGACATGCTCTACGGATGGCTCGACTTCGAACGACCCTGGGACGCCATGGACGACGTCCGGCGTCGCATGGACCGGCTCTTCGACGAACTCGACCGCGAGACCGCGCCGGCGCGCGAGGGCGCCTGGCCCCGCGGCGTCCTCTACGACGCCGGGGACCGCCTCGTGCTGCAGGTGGCCGTGCCCGGCCTCCTCAAGGACGATCTGCAGATCACGGGCTCGCAGGACGTCCTGACCCTCTCTGGCGAGCGCAAGCTCACGGTTCCCGAGGGCCACACCACCCAGCGCCGCGAGCGCCTGCCCGTGCGGTTCTGCCGCTCCTTCGCCTTCCCCGTGAAGGCCGATGTGGAGCACGCGGAGGCCGCCCTCAAGGACGGGATCCTCACGGTCTCCGTCCCCAAGGCGCCCGAGGTGCGTCCCCGGTCCATCGCGGTCCAGGTCACCTGACCCAACCCACATCCCGGAGGTATCCATGTCCCGCAAGAACGAGATGACCCGGCAGGACGAGAACCTGCCCAGCAACCTGAGGGGCCGCCTGGTGGCCGCGCCACCGGTGGACATCTACGAGAGCGACGAGGAGTACGTGGTGGAGGCGGACGTCCCGGGCGTGGCCCAGGATCGCGTCACGCTGCGCCTCGAGAACGGCGAACTCGCGCTCGAGGGCCAGTGGAGCGTGCCCGAGATGGAGGGCGCCACCGTGCTCGCCCGCGAGTTCCGACCCGTGGACTTCCGGCGCAGCTTCGTGCTGCCCGACACGGTGGACGCCGCGAAGGTCTCCGCCTCGCTCAAGGACGGCGTGCTGACCGTCCGCATCCCCAAGGCCGAGTCGGTGAAGCCCAGGTCCATCCAGATCCGGGCGGGGTAGGTCCCCGCGCCGGAACGCGGCGCCCGGCCGACGGGCCGCCCTACGCCCGCCCCCATCGGCGGTGGAGCCAGAGCCACCCGTGGGGGCGGGCCCGCACGTGGCCGGCCAGGGCCTCGCTGAACCGGACGGTGGCGCCCCACAGGTCGGCATTGCGGTCGTCGGTCCACGCGAGGTCCAGGGCCGGCTCCACGCTGAGGCGGTGCCGACCCGGACCCTCCCGCCACTGGTGGACCAGGTGCACCGGGCACCCGGTGCGGCGGGCGGCGGCGGCCAGGCTGACCGCGGTGGGGGCCGGCCGGCCGAGAAACGGCACCGCAAGCCCGTCGTCCACCCGCTGGTCGAGCGTGAAGATCACGATCCGGCCCGCCTCGAGGGCGCGGTAGACCTGGTCCATCGAGCCCCGGGGCGGGAGCGTGTCCACGCCGCACCGCCGCCGGGCTCGCGCCACGAGCGCCGCCGCCCAGGAGTCCGTGGGCTCGCGGACGATGCAGGTGAGCGGCAGGTCGGGCTCCAGTCCCGCGGCCAGGAGGGCCAGGTCCCAGGCGCCGAGGTGACCCCCGCACACGAGCACGCCCCGGCCGGCGCTCCGGGACGCGCGCAGGCGGTCCACCCCCTCCAGGGCGACCATTCGGCGGCCCGCCGCGGGATCCCGGAGGAGGTGCAGCACCTCCACGTACCCGAGGGCCAGGTCGTGGAGCATCCGCCGCAGCACCGGTCCCCGTTCCGTCACCTCGGGCAGCGCGCGGGCGAGGTTGTCGAGGGCCACCTCCCGGCGCACCGGCAGCACCGTCCACCAGGTCCAGGCCAGCGCCCGTGCCAGGACGTCGGCCACGGGGAGGGGCGTCCGGGCGAGGATCCACGCGAGGGTGTCCAGGATCCGGACACGGATCACGGGGGGCTCCGCGGCAGGATCCGATCGAGGAGGGCGTCGATGTCCGGGCCGACCGGGCGGGACGCGATCCGCAGCGCCCAGAGGTTCGGCAGGCCGGGGAGGCGCACGAGGTCCTTCTCGGTGGTCACGAGCGGCAGCCCGGCGGCCCAGGCGGCGAGGGCGACCCGCCCGGCCCCGGTCCAGGCGTGGTGGTCGGGGAAGACCCGCCGGCGTCCGATCCGCGCACCCGTCGAGGCGAGCATCCGGAAGAAGCCCGCCGGGCGGGCGATCCCGGCGAACGCGGCCACCGCCTTTCCTTCGAGGGCGTCGAGCGGGGCCTCTCCGTCGGGTCCGACGAATCCCGTGGCGACGTACCCGGCCTCGACCACGACCGCACCAGGGGCGAGATACCGGCGCCACGCCTCCGGGAGGCGCCCGTGGTGGACCCAGACCAGGTGCGCCCGGCCGAGGGCCGTGAGCGCCTCGCGCCGCTCCCCTGCGGGGATCACGCCCCCTGCGCCGGGCTCCCGGCCGTCGAGAACGACGATCTCCAGGTCCGGCGCCACGTCCGCCTGCTGGAAGCCGTCGTCGAGCACGGCCACGGCCGCGCCCCGCCGCACCGCCTCGCGCACGCCGGCCATCCGGTCCGGGGAGGAGACCGCGAGGACGCCGTACCGCGCGGTGAGGGCGGCCTCGTCGCCGAGGGCGCGGGCGTCGGGCGGATCGCCGGAGATGCGCACGTCGCGCCCGCCGGGCCGCCGCCGGTAGCCCCGCGACACCACCGCCACCGTGCGGGGGTCGCCGAGCCGCGCGGCCAGCCTCCCGGCGATCGCGAGCGCGACGGGGGTCTTGCCTGCTCCCCCGGCCGCGAGGCTCCCCACCGAGATCACGGGACAGGGTGCGCGCTGGCGACGGAAGAGGCCGCGCCGGACCGCGCCGGTCGCGATCCACAGCGGCGCGATCGGCAGGAGGAGCGGGCGATGGACGACCTCGCCG
>JBFYZZ010000060.1:0-9649 GCA_041309225.1 Deltaproteobacteria bacterium
ACCGCCCGCCGGGCGGCCCGGGCCCGGGCGCCGAGTGCGGCGAGACCGGCGCACACGTCGGTGGGGGCCCGGTCAGGCGCGTCGGCCGCCAGGGCCTCGGCCACGTCCGCGAGGTGGGGATCGCCCAGGTCGAGGCAGAGGTCGAGCGCGAGCCCCGCGGCGTCGAGCCGGGCCCGGTAGTTCCGGGGATTCCGATCCACGGCGGCCAGCAGGGTCCCGAGCGACTGGCGGGGGGTGTCCACGTGGGCCTCGACCGGCGCCGGACCCCCTGTGGACCCCCCGGGTTAGGTCTCCGGGGACGGACGGCCCTCGGGGCCGTCCCCACGGGCGCACCGGCGCCACGCAGGGTTCGCCATGGATCCTACGACATCTGACGCCTTCGATGCGATCCGGGCCCGGGTGGAGGGCCTCGCGCGAGAGGCGGCCGCGGAGAGGATGGCCTGGCTGGTCCCCGAGATCGAGCGTCACAACTACCTTTACCACACCCTCGATGCACCGGAGATCAACGACGGGGAGTTCGACGCCCTGTTCGCCGAGCTGGAGGCCCTGGAGGCGCGTTTCCCGGATCTCGCCCATCCCACCAGCCCCACCCGGAGGGTGGGCGGAGCCATCCTCGACGAGCTGGTGAGCGAGCCCCACGAGACCCCGATGCTGTCCCTGGACCTCCACTACGTAGACGGCGCCTGGACCGACACGGACACCGATCCGCGGTGGATGCGGGCCTTCAACAAGACGCTCCACGAGAACCGCGAGGGCTTCCTCGGGGCCGAGATGCCCGAGGTGGTGGGCTACGTGGCCGAACCCAAGCTGGACGGGCTCGCCGTCGAGTGCCTCTACCGCGACGGGATGTTCGAGAAGGCCAGGACGCGGGGAGACAAGGTCGTGGGGGAAGTGGTCACGCACACGCTCGGCACCGTGCGCAACCTGCCGCGCCGCCTGGCCGGACCCACGCCCGTCCTCCTCGTCGTCCGCGGCGAGGTCGTCATCGAGAAGGCCGACTTCGGGCCCTGGAACGACCGCCTGCGGGAGCGGGGCGCCGAGCCGTTCGACAACACGCGCAACGCGGCCGCCGGCGTGGTCCGTCAGCTCGATCCGAGCGCGGCGTCCGGGGCCCCGCTCCGGTTCTACGCGCACTCCCTCGGCGCCTGGGACGGACCGGACGAACCGGCGAGCGAGTGGGGCGTGATCGAGGCCTTCCGGGCCTGGGGGTTCACCACCACCGGGCTGGAGCGGCGGTGCGAGGGCATCGAGGAGGTCGTGGCCTACGTCCGCGAGTACCGGGAGGGTCGGGATCGGCTGCCCTTCGACACCGACGGCGTCGTCGTGAAGGTGGACGACCGCGCCCTGCAGCGCCGCATGCCCGACAAGGAGGGCCGGAGCCCCCGCTGGGCGCGGGCGTTCAAGTTCCACCAGCGCCCCGAGACCACCGTCCTCGACGGCGTGGAGTTCTCGGTGGGGCGTACCGGCGCGGTGACCCCCGTGGCCCATCTCCGCCCGGTCCGGGTCCATGGGGTCACGGTGTCCCGGGCGACCCTCCACAACGCCGACCAGATCGCCCGCCTCGACCTCCGTCTGGGCGACACCGTGGAGGTGGTGCGCGCCGGCGACGTGATCCCCCGGGTTGCCCGGGTGGTGCCGGATCCCCTGCACGCCCTGCGGCCAGCGGTCGTATTCCCCACGGCCTGTCCGGCCTGCGGCGTCCCGCTCGTGCGCGAGGTGGATCCCGAGACGGGCGAGGCCGACGCGGTGACCCGCTGCCCCGACGCGCTCACGTGCCCCGCCCAGATCCGCACGGCCCTGGAGCACTGGGGCAGCCGGCACGCCCTGGCCATCGACGGCCTGGGCGAGCGGCTGGTGGACCAGCTCGTGTCCTCCGGCATGGTCCGGCGGCCTTCCGACCTATACCACCTCGATCGCGAGCGCCTCGCCGCGCTCGATCGGATGGGCGGGAAGTCCGCCGACAACCTCCTCGCCACGATCGAGGCCAGCAAGGGCGCCCCCCTGGGACGGGTCCTGTTCGGCCTCGGCATCCGGCACGTGGGGGAGACGACCGCCCGGGAGCTCGCCCGGGCGATGGGGAGCATCGACCGCCTGCTCACCGCGTCGGAGGAGGATCTGGCCCTCGTCCGGGCGCTTCGGGGCGACGCGGCCCGAACGGTGGCCGGGTTCTTCGCGCGGCTCGACGTCCGGGCCGAAATCGCCCGCCTGCGCCGGGCCGGCGTCCGCTTCCCGGACGAGATCGCGCCCGCGCCGGCGACCGCCGGCCCCCTCGCCGGCCGTACCTTCGTGCTCACGGGTGCGCTGTCGGCACCCCGCGAGGTCTGGGCGCGCCGGATCGAGGCCGCGGGCGGCCGCGTGGCCGATGCGGTCTCGAGGCGGACGAGCTTCCTCATCGCCGGCGAGGCGCCGGGCTCCAAGGTCCGGAAGGCCCGTGGCCTCGGCGTACCCATCCTCGACGAGACCGGGCTGGTCGAACTGCTCGGGCCGATCCCATGAGCCGGGCCGATCTGGCGGTGATCGCGGCCGCGTGCGCCGGTTGCACCGAGGGCTGGGGCCTGCTCGACACCCAGGCCCGCGCCCTGGCGGAGGGGGCGGCCGGGGAGGCGGGCCCGGCGCTGCACGCCGCGGTCGGGATGTCCGCCCTGGCCGCGACCCTGTGCCGCTTCTCGGAGGCCGACTGGCAGGCCATGCCGGAGGGCGAGCCGCGGCTCCCGGATCCCCTGGCCGAGTGGTTCGGGGCCGGGACGGTCCCCGGGATCAAGCGCTCCGACGAGCAGGGCCTGGTGACCGTGTTCTACACGGGGGCGCACAGCCTCGGTCGGGCGACGGCGCTCAGGATCACGGTGGCGGTCCCGCTCACCCTCCTCGACGTAGAGATCGCCGACGGAGGCGCCGCGGGCCCCACCCTCGTCGCCATGCGCGCCACCACCGGCGGCTGCCGAGGGTCCGAGCGATCGGTGAGCGGGACTGTGGTGTCCACGATCCCAGGATCGAGCGCCTGGCGCGTCACGGTCCCCGCCGGGGTCTCGCCTGGGCACCTCGTGTTCCACGGGGGAGAGGCGATCCCCGTCTCCGGGGATGTCTCCTGGTCGGAGACCGGGGAGGGCGCCCGGATCGCCGTGACCACGGACGACGCCTCGGCGATCGAGGGACTCCTGTGGCCCGCCACGGCGGTGGCTTCCGACTTCTCCGTCCCCGTGTGGGTGGATCTCTCTGACGAGGACGACTCCGGGCCGGGCGGGGCGGCCCGGGGCGATCCGCCCTACCAGACAGCCACGCCGACGTAAGCGTCGGCGGCGAGACCGCCCTCCCAGCGGGCCTCGGCCCCGGCCACGAGGCGATCGGTGCGCCCGAGCCAGGCGGGGCCCAGGGGAAGGGAGCGGAGCTCCCCGCCGAGGACCGCACCCCAGGCCGGCTCCGGGACGAGCAGCGAGGTGACACCCGTGGAGGCGAACCGGATCGTGTGCTCGGACGCGAAGCGCCAGGTGGGGCCCACGTACCACGTGGCGAGGCCGCCCTCGGGGGCGAAGGAGAGGACCGGCGCCGCCCGGAGCTGACGCCAGGCGGCCTCGTCGGAGGGGCCGGTGACGTCGGACGTGGCCAGGGTGGCGCCCTGCTCCCAGCTCACCGTGGCTCCGAGCCCGACCCCGCGGCCGAGGCCCACGGAGGCGTGCGCTCCCCCGGCGAGGCGGGTGCCGCTGCCCCGGTAGCGGGCCTGCCTCATCTGGTCGCCGACCCAGGCATACTCGGCGCTCGCGCCGAGTCCCGGCAGGAGGGTCACCGAGAGGCGACCGCCCAGCGTGACGGGCCTCCACCGGGCCAGGCACCCCGTGGTGCCCTCGCAGCCCTCGGCCCGGAGCACGGATTGGCCCACCCCACCGAGGGCCTCCACCGACACCCGGCCGGCGTGCACGTCGGCCACCGGGCTGCCCACGGTGACCGCCCGGGCGGGCAGGAGGACGGCGAGGGCGAGGAGGGCGGGGACCATGCCTGGGCTACCGGGAGGTGCCCACGCCCCCGATCCGGCCGCTGGAGAGCATGTCCTGGACGTCCTCGGCGAGGGCCTTCACTCCATCCTGGAAGGTGGGGATGAAGATGTAGGCCGCAGCCACCACCGCGACGACGATGACCGAGATGAGGAGCATGTACTCGACGGTGCTCTGGCCGCGGTCGTCGCGGGCGAGACGGACGAGGGGGCGCATGGGGAGGCTCCGGGGGAGGGGGGTCACGAACGGACGGCCTCGCAAGGGGCGTGCCACGGGCTTCCTCGGTGGGAGAAGGGCGTCCGGGGGGGAATCGCGGCGATCCACGCAGCCGCGGACGGCGCTTCGGGGCCCACGTACCGTCCCCTCGGTGTCCCACGGCGGGGCATCGGTGCGGCACCGACCTCGCGGGGGGCGGCACCGACCTCGCGGACCGCTCGGCCGGGCCGAGGGGGCAGGCGGACGGATGCGGGGCATCCTAGACGAGGCGGGCCGTCACCGGCTCGCCGCGCGCGCGCAGCATGCGGGCATCCTCGGGACCGTCGATCTCGACGGGCGCGCCGGCCAGGGCGACCCCGACCTTCCAGCGGCGGCTCCCGTCCGCGACGGTGCCGTCCGGGCGGACGAACCCGTTGAGCGTGCCTCGGCGCCAGCGCTGGTAGTGCGGGGAGCAGAACCCCTTCGAGCGGTAGGCGCCGGTGCAGCCCGGGACCTGGCAGGTGGCCTCGGGGACCACCTCGCGCTCCGGGGCGCGGGCGCGAGCCTCGGCCCGTCCGAGGGCCTCCTCCTCGGCGCGACGCTCCTGGGCGGCGAGCCGATCCTCGAGGGTGGCGGTGCGCTGGTCGAGGTCGGCGAGCCGGCGACGGAGCGCGTCGACCTCCGCCGCGGAGGCGAGGTCCTGGTCGCGCACGACGTCGGACACCAGGGTGCGGAACCGTCCCTCGAGGAGACGGCCGGCGGAGCCGGTAACGACATGGGAAAAGGCTTCGCGAAGGGCCACGGGCGACTCCGGCGCCCGGGGATGGGTGGGGACGGGCGCGACGCAACCCTACCACGCGGCCCGCAGCACGGCACCGGCCAGCACCACCGCCGCGGCGGCCGTCGTGGCCCAGGCGATGCGCGGGGTGGCACGCAGCTCCGACAGTGCGGGGCGCCTGAGGAGGAACTCGCCGTCCATCTCCCGGACGAGGGCGAGGGGGATGTCCGGGTGCCAGCGGTGATCCCGGAGGAGCGCCAGGGCGGTGTCCGAGTGGACGCCGAACGCCGAGAGGCCCAGGAGGGTCGCCAGGAGGGCGAGGAGCGGGTCCGTCCAGCGCCCGTCCCCGACGAGCGCGAGGGTGAGGGTCACGAGGGTGTGCGCGAGCGCCAGCCCCAGCAGCACGGCCCCCGCCCAGCGGGCCCGGGCGTGGACGACCGCGGTGCGCACCGCCACGGCGTCACCGGGCGCGTCCATCGCCGTCCGTGGGTCGGGCGAGGAGGCCGTGGAGGACGACGCCCACGCCGTCGTTCGCGAGGCGAGGCACGTCGGGCCGGATGCCCGCGGCGGCCTGGCCCGACAGACCGTCCACGAGACCCTTGAGGAGGACGGCGACGGCCTGTGGATCCACGGGCCGGAAGAGGCCCTCGGCCACCCCCTGGGCGATGACGTGGGAGATGCCCTGCACGAAGCGCTCGTGGATGGCGCGGAGGTGCTGCCGGACGCCGTCGTCGCGGATCGCCATCTCCGTCATGAGCAGGAAGAAGCGGGGCGGATCCTCGATGGCGGAGAAGTACTCCAGGTACTCCCGGCCCAGCCGGAAGAGCTTCATGGTGGAGTTGATGGAGGCGTTCTCGGTCTCGAGCAGGATCTGGAGGGTGCGCTCGTACTCCTCGTCCACGAGGGCGTCGAACATCGCCCGCTTGCTCGGGAAGTAGAAGTACACGGCCCCCTTGGAGAGCCCGGCGCGCGCCGCGATGTCCTCCACACGGGCGGCGAGGAAGCCGCGCTCCACGAAGATGCCTCGGGCGGCCTGCAGGATCTGGATCCGGCGCTCGGCCTCGGGGACGTGCCGCGTCATGGCACGCGTGTAGCCCGGTTGACCCCGCCGGGCAGCCTGCCGGCCGTGCCCGTCCTGCTCACTTCATCTGGTTGGCGACGCGCCTGAGCTCCCGCACGCCGGGGATCTCGATCAGCTTGCCCCTGATCGCGAAGGTCGAGAGCTTCTGGGCCTGCCGGAGCACCTCGCCCCACTGCCAGGCCTTGCCCCACCACGGGTCGAGCCGCCGCCGGTGGAGGAGGCGCACGAGGGGGCGCGAGGCCAGCAGTTGGGGGATCTCCTTGGGCAGCCCGTTGAAGAGCGTGAGGAAGAAGAGGAAATTGAGGTAGGACGGCTCGGGGGTGTGGAAGGCCTTGCGGTAGATCTGCGAGATCTCGTCGGTGACCAGGCCTTCGTCGAGCGCGCGGCGGTAGAACTCGGTGCCCGGGTAGGGCACGAGCGAGGACGGGAGCAGGTTGTAGGGGGTGGGCAGCGCCCAGAGCAGGTGGAGGCTCCGGAGCACGTCGTCGGTGGACGCCCACGGGTTGTCGAGGATCACGTGGTAGTCGGGGATCTGAGTCCTGGAGACGTACTTCGTGATGAGATCGACGGCGGCGAGGAGCTGCGTGTGGGTCACGCCCCTCCGGTACATGCGCAGGACGTCGGGCGATCCGCTCTGGATGCCGAGCTCGGTGAACACCAGTCCGGCTCCGACGGCGGCGGCGTACTTCTCCTCGTTGATGGTGGTCGGCGAGCACTGGGCCCGGAAGGGAAGCCCGATCTCCCGCTTCCACGCCTCGGCGAAGCGGACGATCTCCTCGGTGGACGTGGCGAAGAAGACGTCGTCCTGGAAGTGGACGATGCCGATGTCGGGGCACCGCCTGAGGACGTCCACGATCTCCGCCAGGACGTGGCCCACCGACCGGCGCCGCAGGTAGCGCTGGCCCCGGTAGAGGTCGTGGTGGAAGGCGACCCCGCAGTAGGCGCACCGGTGGGGGCAGCCCCGCGTGATCATGGTCTTGTACGCGAGGCGCAGGTTGCCCGACCGATCCACGTAGCGGGGGCCGACCTCGCCGTACCGGGCCGGATCGAGGCGGACGAGGTGGGCCTGGCGATCGTCCCAGGACCAGTCGTCGTGGAAGTCGAAGTCGACGAAGGGCAGCGCGTCGAGGTCCTGGAGAAGCGGGCGAACCGGGTTGGCCACGATTCGTCCGTCGGGCCTCCGGAACCAGAAGTTGCGCACATCCCCGGGATCGCGACCCTCCTCGAGTCGCTCGACGAGCTCGAGGAACGCCTCCTCGCCCTCGCCCACGCACACCATGTCCACGAACTCCAGGGACTGGTGGGGCATCGTCGTGGCGTGGAAACCGCCCCAGACCACGGGCTTGTCCGGATGCCGGGCCTGCACCGCCCGGGTGACCTGGACCGCGGTGTCGAACATGGCCGAGAGGAAGGAGATGCCGACGAGGTCGCAGTCGGCGACCCTGTCCAGCAGGTCCTCGACGAGCGACTGGGGCAGCTGGAGGATACCGGTGCGGTCGAACCGGACCCCGTAGGTGTCGGCAGGCACCAGGATGAGCCGCGTGTCGTGCCCATGGGCGCGCAGGTACGCGGAGAGCGCCCGGATGCAGGGCGCGTAGCGGTCCATGGGCGAGGGGTTGACGAGGGCGACCTTCACGGCGCTTCCTGCGGGCCCGAGCAGGATACCCGCGGAGGAACGGGGCGGCTACGCGGCGGGCGGCTGCCCGGCGGGAGGGCGAGGGGCTGATCTCAGGTGGGCGAGCAGGCGGGACGTGGCGTCGAGACCGAGCCCGTGGGCCAGGAGGACGTAGGCGGCGCCCGCGATCGCGACCACCGGCACGAGGAGAAGCCCGTGCGAGCATGGGCGCAGCAGGTGGAGGAGCCCGGCCATCGCCCCGGCCGCCACCGCGATGCGCAGGTGATCCACCCAGAGCGTGCGGGGGAGGGGACCGATCCGCGAGCGGAGACCCGCGAGGAGCACGGCGACCTCACCCGTGACGAGCACGCCGTGGGACAGGGGGAGGCCCGTGACACCGAGCCCTCCCGGGTACACGAGCAGGAGCGTCACCGGGACCTTGAGGGCCATCGCGCCGAGCGCGACCGCCATGGGGAACCACGGGCGTCCGATGGCGTAGTAGGACGGCAGAAGGACCCGGTGGATGCAGATGCCCCACGTAGCGAGCGCGTACATGCGGACCATCGCCGAGGTGGCGATCGAGTCGGCGACGGTGAACGCGCCGTGCTCATAGAGCAGGGATACAAGCGGGCCCGACAGCATCCACAGACCCACGGCGGCCGGCACGACGAGGAAGGAGTCGAGCGCGAGGGCATCACCGAGCGCCCCGGCCAGCGCCTGGCGCCGGCCGCTCGCGGCGAGCGCGGCCAGGCCCGCGAGGGCGGCGGTCCCCACCGAGGCGGCCACGATCGAGTTGGGGAGCTGCACCAGGCGGAAGGCGTACTGCAGGTAGGATACCGGACCGTCGCCGAAGCGGCTCGCGAGTTGGCTCTCCACCGCGAGGTTGAACTGCACCGTGGTGATCCCGACGAGGGCGGGCACCAGGAACGCGAGCAGGCGCTTCAGCGCGGGGTGGCCCCGGAAGGTGGGCCGCCAACGAAACCCCTCCCGCCGGAGCGCCGGGAGCTGGAGGGCAGCCTGCCCCGCGCCGCCGAGGAGGGCGCCGATGGCCACGGCCACGATGGCGGGTTGTCCCGTCCAGGCCTCGAAGGGGCGGGCGACCACGCACGCGACGATGACCACGACGTTGAGCGCGGCCGGTGCCACCGCGGGGAGGAAGAAGCGTCCCCGGACGTTGAGCATGCCCACGAAGAAGCTGGCGAGGCTCACGGTGGCGAGGAAGGGAGACAGGATGCGAACCAGTCGGGCGGAGAGGGCGAACTTGTCGGAATTCCTGGCGAATCCCGAGGCGATCGCCCAGACCCAGCCCTCGGCGAACACGAAGGTGGCGAGCGTGACCACCCCCAGGACGAGGAGGAGGAGGCCGAGGAAGGCGTTGGCCAGGCGGAAGGCGCCGTCGCGGCCCTCCCGGCTCCAGGTGGAGGCGAAGACCGGCACCCAGAGGTTGGCCAGGGATCCCTCGGCCAGCAGCTCGCGGAAGAACTGCGCCGCCCGTAAGGCGGCGTTGTAGGCGTCGGTAGCGAGTCCCGCCCCAAGGAAAGACGCGAACGCCATCTCCCTCAGGATGCCGGTGCCGCTCACGATGGTCGAGGCAGCGGCGGTGACCAGGGCGTTCCGGCTCACGCGCTCCGCGTGCGGAGGGTCGGGCGACATGCGGGCACGCTATCGCCGGCCCGTGGCCCGCGCCCGGGGTGGGCCCGGGCAGGACCTGCCCCGATCTGGAACGTGGACGGGCCGCAGAACGGCTGAAGTCGCGACAGGCAGGGATCGGGCGACGACATCGGTCTCGGTCTCGGACTCGACGGTCCGGCATGCCGCGGTCCGACCCCGGATCGCCCGTCGCGCCGCGCCGCCCGACCTGCCAGCGCCCCCGGGACAGGGGCAATGCCAGGGCGCACCCAGGCGTTACGCCATTTCGGGTCGGAAGAGGGCCTGGAACGGTTCGAACCGCCGAGCGGAAGGGGTCGTGGTGATCCGGCCGGTCGGTTCGACGT
>JBFYZZ010000061.1:0-2867 GCA_041309225.1 Deltaproteobacteria bacterium
GGGCCTCCGCGGCCCCGGCCGCGGCCAGCGTGGCGGCCACCGCGGGGAGCGGGAGCTCGGCGTCGTCGAGGAGGGCCTGCAGCACCACGCGGTAGAGCGCGGGATCGTCGGGCCGCCGCGCCTCCTCGGGCCCGACCACGAGGCGGTAGCCCGTGGCGGGGGGTCGGGGACGGGGGAATCCGAGGCGCAGCTGGGTGCCGGCCACCGCCGAGCCGCCTCGGGCCAGGAGGGCGAGGGCCCGCCCCCGGTGGCGGGTGGTGTAGAGGAAGGCGAGCCCCTGGAGCGTGAGCCGGACGGGGTCGCCCGCGAGGAGGCCCAGGTCGACGGCCTCCCGGAGCACAGGTTCCACGTCGGGCGGGGGCAGGTGGAGCTCGGCGGCGAGGCCGGCCGGTGTACGGACGCCGTCGCCCACGAGTACGAGGACGCGGGCGAGGAGACGGGCCTGGGCGGCGTCGCTTGCGTGGGGTCCGGCCATGACGGCGTCCCGTATCGCGCCCGCACCCGGGGGGCGCGACGACCGTTCGGTCAGGCGGTGTCCGCCGCGTCCCGACGAACGTCGCAAGCAGTCGTTGAAGTTCTCCACTTGACTTGACAAGGGTCATCTCCTACGCTGGAGACGGCCCGCTCCGCCCGGACACCCCGCCATGCAGCGCCTCCTCCGCCGCCTCCACGCCCACGTCGCCGCCGACGAGCCCGTCTTCCACCCCGCCCACCGCGAGGCGAGCGAGTCCCCGCACGGACGGGTGTCCCGCGCGGTGCGCATGGACCTGAGGCGCCTCGACCCGGTGGTGCTCGAGGCCCCGCGCTGGTCCTCCCCGCAATCGTTCCTGGAGGAGGTGGCCCTCTCCCTGGCCGTCGGGAACCCCCCCCTCGGCTGCCGGACCGTGGGCCTCCGCCCCTTGCGGGCCCGCCCGCGTGGTCAGGCCTGGCAGTTCCTGCTGCGCGTCACGGCCGACCTGGGCGGCGCCCGTTCGAACCGGCCGGTGCCCATCCCCGCGGAGCCGAGGGGCTTCCGGAACGCGCTCGCGGACCTGCTGGAGGAGGTGCAGGGCACCACGCCCTGGCCCGTGGCGCTCCTGGCCTACGGCTTCGAGTGCCTCGAGGTGGACGTGGCCGAGGACTTCCTGGCCACCTGGGACGCCTTCCGGTCCGCCCACGCCGACGACGCCCGCTGCGTGCTCCTGGCCGCGGGCGCGCCGGACACCGCCCCCGTCCACCGCGCGGTGGAGGGCTGGGCGGCCCGCCGGGTGCGGATCCCCGACTTCGGTGTCGGCGAGGCGACCGAGGTCCTGGCCCACGCCGCGCCGCGGGACCCGGAGCCCGCCCTGGCGGCCGCCCGGTTCACCGGGGGCATGCCGGCCCTGGTCGAGGCCGTGGGCGTCCACGCCAGCCACCGGGGCCACCTCCCCCAGGAGGCTCCGGCCCTCATCGACGCGCTCGGCCCCCTCGCGGACGAGATCCGCGGGGCCGTGGACATCGTGGCCTCCGACGACCGGCTCGCCGCCCGCCTGGACCACCTGCTCCGCGACGAGCCGACCGAGCCGGTGCCGGCCCTCGACGACCGGCTCGTC
This sequence comes from Deltaproteobacteria bacterium, assembly GCA_041309225.1. GTDB lineage: Bacteria > Myxococcota_A > UBA796 > UBA796 > JAFGLY01 > JAFGLY01. Next base: position 1,572 of record JBFYZZ010000061.1, read on the forward strand.
GCCGCGGGGCTCGCCACCCGCGTCTCGGTCGAGGGGGCCCCGGCCACGCGCCTGCGGGCCCCGGTGATCGCGGTCCTGGTGGGGGGGTAGACCGCCGCGCCGGATCAGGCCCGGCCGGCCAGGCGCCGGAGGCGCGCGATCCGCGCCTCGATCGGGGGGTGGGAGGCGAAGAGCCGCAGCCACCCGCCGCCCCGGATGGCGAACGCGCGCATGCCCTGAGGCAGGGCCGCCGGGCCGTGCACCCGGCCCAGCGTCTCGAGCGCCTCGACCATGGCCCCTGCGCCCGCCAGGCGGGCGGCGCCCTCGTCGGCCCGGAACTCGCGCCGACGGCTGTAGGCCATGACCACCATGGACGCGAGGAGGCCGAGCAGGAGCTGGAGCACGATGGAGGTGAGCCAGTAGCCGGGCCCCGCCCGCGACCGGTCGTCCGAGCGGAAGACGGCCTGGTCCACCACGAGGCCCACCACCCGGGACAGGAAGATCACGAAGGTGTTGAGCACGCCCTGAAGCAGCGTGAGCGTGACCATGTCGCCGTTGGCCACGTGCGAGATCTCGTGGGCCAGGACCGCCTCGACCTGGCGGGCGGGCATGGCCTCGAGGAGGCCCGTGCTCACGGCGACGAGCGCGTGATCGCGCCGGGCTCCGGTGGCGAACGCGTTGGGATCCGGGGAGGGGTAGACCGCCACGTCGGGCATGCCGATGCCCGCGCGGTCGGCCAGCCGCCGCACGGTGTCGAAGAGCCAGATCTCGCCCTGGGAGCGGGGCGAGACGATGACCCGCGCCCCGGTGCTCCACCGGGCGATGGCCTTGGAGAGGGCGAGCGACACGAGCGAGCCCGCGAAGCCGAAGACCGCCGAGAACGCGAGGAGGGAGGCGAGGTCGATGCCGCTCGCCCGGGTGATCGCCAGATCGAGCCCGAGGAAGCGCACCACCACACCGAGCAGCAGCAGGACGGCGAGGTTCGTGACCACGAAGAGGGAGACACGGCGGACCCAGGCGCTCACGGCGACCTCCAAGACCCGGGAGACGACCCAAGCTGGTCCCCGCGGGCCGGTCGTCAAGGCCCCCGTGTCCGACGACGGCCCGCGGCGCCGGCACCGGATAGCCTTCGGAGTGCATGGCCACCCCGTCCGCCCCTCCCCCGCCCGACGACCCGATCCGGGGCAAGCGGATCGAGTACCTGCCACGTCTGTTCCGCCTCACGGCGGCGGACGCGCTCGCGGCGGCGGTGGGTGCGCCCGCCTGGATGCAGCGCCGGCGGCGGGTGGAAGCGGCCGTCGAACGGGCGCGCCGGGA
>JBFYZZ010000062.1:0-5001 GCA_041309225.1 Deltaproteobacteria bacterium
GGCACCCTCGGCAGCGGCGAGGATCTGCGCGGCGCGCGCCCGCAGCCTGGGCCCGTCGGGCGGCGGGGCCCGATCGACGGCGGCGATCGCACGATCCGCGAACCCGGCGGCGGCCGACGGATTCGAGGCCAGGAGGGCCTCGGCCGCCTCGACGAGGCAGGGAGGATCGTCGCCGGCGCAGGCGCGATCCCAGGCGCCCTCGGCGCGCGGATCGCCCCCACGCGAGCGCCAGCGGGCCTCGGCCCGGTGGACGCCCAGGCGCTCGGCCGGCGTGAGGTCCGCGGGCAGACTCCCCCCCTCGGCGACGGCTTCTCCGAGGTGCCGGATCATGGAGGGCCCGTAGGGCATGCGGGCCGGGAGCGCGAGCCCGGGCACGAGATCGGCGAGGCGCGACGCCGCCCGCGCCACGGCGGGATCGCCCGCCCGGGCGAGCACCTCCCAGGCCCGGAACAGCGATGCCGGGTCCGTCCGCTCCAGGAGCGAGCGGGCCGCGGCCAGGGCCGTGCGGTGGGCCGTCCGGACGTCCTGCTCCGCCACACCGCGGCTCCACAGCCCGGCGGCCACGTCGGGGCGCGCCGGGTCCCGCCGGAGCGCCTTCAGGGCGCGCTGGGCGGCCTCGTGCGCCCGCCCAGATCTGGCCAGGACCAGGATCGCCAGCCGGACGGCGTCGGCGTCGGTGCGGCCCTCGAGGAGCCGGAGCGCCTCCCCGGCATCTCCTGCGAAGAACCGGGCCTCGGCCTCGAGCAGCGGGCCCCAGCCTGGAAGCGCGGCGGCGGCTGCGACCACCTCGTCGGGGAGCGACGGCTCCGCGCCCGTGGCGCGAGCCGCGCGGACCCAGGCGACCAGGGCGGCGGGGTCGTTCGGCGCAGCCTCGGTGGCGGCCCTGGCCTCGGCCAGAGCCCGGTCCGGCTGGCCGGCCGCGATCCAGGCCGCCGGGGGGACCCGGGATCCCGCGCCCGACGAGGGAAGGTCCGGGGCAGCCGGAAGCGGGGGGAACGGGTGCCTCGCGCAGCCCGCCGAGAGGATCCAGGCCAGGACGACGACCGGCGCCCTCATGGGGCAGCGGTGCCGGCAGGGGCTCGGACGGCGCGCAGGGCCGCCAGCGTGGCGGGGGGCACGTACGGCGAGACGTCGCCGCCGGACACCAGGATCTCCTTGACCAGGGACGAGGAGATGAAGATGAACCGCGGCGCGGGGAGCAGGAACACGGGCTCGATCCCCGGGGCCATGTCGCGGTTGGCGAGGCCCGCCTGGAACTCGAACTCGAAGTCGGCCACGGCCCGGAGGCCGCGGAGGATCACGCCCGCGCCGATTTCACGGCAGAAGTCGACGAGGAGGCCCGAGAAGCAGCGGACCTCCACGTTGGGGATCTCGCGGGTGACCTCGCACAGCGTGGCGATCCGGACGTCCTTGGGCAGCAGGTACCGCTTGGCGGGGTTCTCCCCCACACCCACGACGACGCGCTCGAACACACCCGCGCCGCGCCGGATGATGTCGAGGTGGCCCAGGGTGACGGGATCGAAGGAGCCTGCATAGACGGCCACGCGCACGGCCATGGGAGCCTCCCTGCGAGGGACCTATCCCGGCCGGGAGACCGGGGCGCGGGCGGGTGCGGACCGGATCAGTACCGGACGATCGCGCGGATCATCGCGTCGCGGTCCACCGCCGGGTAGATCGAGTCGATGGGGACCCACTTCGACGCCTCGTTCAGCTTCCACCAGGTGCGGGCGTCCGGCGTGGTGTAGTCGGCCCCGAGGAGTTGGGCGTCCTCGCCCTCGAAGCCGGCGGCGGTGGTCCAGTCCATGGCCACGTAGAAGTCGGCCGACGCCTCGAGCCCCTCGGCCGACAGGTCGGCCTCCGCCCAGTGGTTGCCCCCGGGGAAGACGCAGACGGTCGTGAAGGGTTCGGGGCGCAGGGCGGTGCCCGGTTTGCCCCCGTTGCCGTCCGAGGCGTAGATCCGGACCCCGAACTCGGTGTTCGGCTCCCCATCGTTCCCGATCCAGAACTTCGCCCCGATGACCTCGACCGGGTACGCCTCGGCCGTGAACCGGACGGCGATCTGGGCGCCCGCCGTCCCGGTCTCGGGGGCGAACAGCTCCTCGGCCACCCCATCGTCGTAGGCGATCTCGACGCCGTCGGTGTCCGCGTCGGTGTCGACGTCGGTGTCGACGTCGGTCTCGGTGGTGTCCAAAGGTTCCTCGTCGGCGCAGGCCGGGAGCCCGCCCGCCAGGACCGCGAGTCCGCCGATCGTGACCGTCCATCGCATGCGCTTCCTCCTTGGAGCTGGACGTGCCCATCCTGCCAGCGCCCGGCGCCCCACGTCAACCGGGGATGGCGGGCGAAGGGGTGCACGCGTCGTGTCTGACGACGTGATCTGCGCCATGTCAGCCTCGCCCGCTCCCCGGCCGAATCCTACCCGGCCGCCCGGCGCCGGAGGCCGCGATGGCGCCGGCGGCCTCCAGGACCTTGAGCCCGAGGCGGGAGAGCGCCACCTCGGCGGTGGCCGCGCGGGGCTCGAGGAAGCGCCAGCGCGGCCCGACCCCCACCGCGGGCTCGCCCGGCGCCTCCGTCGCCACCACCTCGACGCGCCAGCGGCGGTGGGTGAACGCGTGCGCCACCGCGCCGAGCCCCGCCCGGGCCCGCGCGCGCACGCCGAACCCCTCGGCGAGGATCCGCTCGGCTCCGGCCTCGGGGGCCTCGCCCGGCGCCAGGGGGCCGTCCGGCGGACCCCAGGTGCCGGCCAGGAGACCCGGCCCCTCGCGCTCGGTGAGGAACACCGCGCCATCGACGATCCACACGGCCGCCACCCGGTGTTCCTCGGGAGGCCGGGGCCGGCGGCGGCGCGACGGGATGGCCTCGGGATCGCCGCTGTGGCGTGCCACGCAGGTCGCCGCCAGGGGGCAGGCCCCGCAGCGGGGCCGGCGGGGCCGGCACACGGTGGCCCCGAGGTCCATGAGGGCCTGGTTGAAGTCGCCGGATCGGCCTGAGGGGAGCCACTCGCGGACCGCCGCCTCCACGCGGCGCAACCCCGTGGGGATCGCGGGATCCACGCCGAGGAGCCGGCCGGCCACCCGGCGTACGTTGCCGTCCACCGCGGGCACGTCCTCGCCCCAGGCGATGGAGGCCACGGCCCCGGCGGCGTAGGGGCCGAGGCCGGGCAGCTCGGCCAGCCCGGCGGCGGTCCGGGGGAACCCCCCACGCGCCGCCACCGCCCGGGCCGCGGCGTGCAGGTGCCGCGCGCGGTCGTAGTAGCCGAGGCCGGCCCAGGCGCGCAGGACCTCCTCCACCGGCGCGCGGGCCAGGTGATCCACCGTAGGAAAGCGTTCCAGGAACGCCTGGTAATAGCCGATCACGGTCTCCACGCGGGTCTGCTGGAGCATGACCTCGGAGACGAGCGTCCGCCAGGCCCTGACCTCGGCGTCGACGGACGCCGCCGCCCGCCACGGCAGGTCCCGCGCACGGTCGGCGTACCAGGCGAGGAGCGTGTCGGCGGGCTCGGGCACGGGATCCGGGGGGCGGGCGACAGCAGCCTCCTACCCGGTGGCGGGAGCGGGCGGGATAGGGGGGCGCGTCCCCCGAGGACCCCGGCGCGTGTACGGACCGCCCCCCGATCCCCGGCAAGTGGCCGTCCTCGCGGGTCCGCTCGACCTCCCGGGGCCCTGGGCGGCCTGCCTCGCGGTCGGGATCCTGGTCGGGATCCTCGGCGTGGGGCTGGCGCGGCGCCGGCCCTCCTGGGGCGCCCTCGTCGTCGTCACGGGGCACGTGATCGCCCTCACGGCCCCCGCGGCGGCGGTCCTCGACCGGTTCGTCTGGGGGGCCTGGCCGACCCTGGACAAGGCCGGCTCGTACCTGTTCTACCTGGAGGGCGTGCATCGCGCGCTGTTCGATCCGGTCCAGGTGGACCCCGCGCTTCGCCTCCTGGGGGTCCACGTGGGCCACCTCTGGGTGGTGGCGGGATTCGACCTCCTCCTGCCCACGCTCGGCGCCTTCGGAGCCGTGGGCCTGCTCTGGCTCGTGCTCGCCTGGTGGTGCGCGGCCCTGCTCTTCCGCGAGGCGGGTGCCCGGTGGTGGCCGGCGCTCGTGGCCGCGTTCCCCTTCGGCATGGGCCTGCACCAGTTCCGCGACATCCAGTGGTTCACCGTGGAGAAGCCCGCCGTGTTCGGCATCCCGCTCTTCGCCTGGGCGCTCCTCCGGGCCCGGAGGACGGCGGGGATCGGGCCGATCGTCGGGGTCGCGGTCGTCTTCGCGGGCACCACGTTTCTCGACCTCTACCTGGGCCTGGTGGAGGGCGCGATCGCGCTCCTGGCCCTCCTCGCGACCCGGGATCGCCGCACCCTCGCGTGCGTCGCCGCCTCGGCGTTGGCGGTGCTCCCACTCGCCGTCCTGCAGGTCCGCCTCCTCCAGGGCGAGGGCGCGCTCGTCGAGCCCGAGACCTGGCTCTGGGAACGTGCCGCCCTCGACGTGCTCTCGCTGTGGCCGCCCCGCTGGAACCACCTCGAGGCCTGGCGCGTGCTCAACCTGCCGCTGCTCGCCGTGGGCGCGTGGGGCCTCTGGCGCGATCGACGGGATCCCCTCGCCCGGTTCGCCGTGCTGGTGGTCCTCGCACTCACGCTGGTCGCCCTGGGGCCGCGCCTCGCGGGCACGCGCGAGCACGGAATCCCCAACCCCGTGTTCCTGGCGCTCTGGCACGGGATTCCCGGAGCGTGGCGGGTGGCCAAGCCCGAGTTCCTCTTCGAGGCGCCCGTGCTCCTGCTCCTGGGATCGGCGGCCCGCGTGCTGTCCGCGCCCGCGGTGGGCCCCCGGGTCCTGGCCCTCCTCCACGCGGCCGTGCTCGCAGGCTGGATCCTGTCGGTCCGTACGCACCCGGCCTACCCCGGGATCTCGGAGCCCGTGGAGGTGCGGCTCGCCGCGGGCTGGCAGGACTCGGCCGCGGGCGCGCGCCGGGCGCTCGAGGGGGCGGAACCCTAGGGCTGGTCGTCGCCGGATCCGGCGTCGCCGGGC
>JBFYZZ010000063.1:0-25608 GCA_041309225.1 Deltaproteobacteria bacterium
ATCACGGAGGATGGGGGCTTTTCGGACGAAGTACATGCCCCTGTCGTAGCCAGTGGTGTGAATCTGCGCAACGCTGTTGCGGAATTTCATTGAAAATCGGCACTCTTTCTGCGGACATCGATCGGCTGCGGCGGGAGGGCCGGCCGGACCGGGCGGCTGGGAACGATCCCCCCCTCCGTGTGCCGGCCTGGGCAACGATCCCCCCTCTCCTGTGCCAGGTGGGTGGCGATCCCCCCCGAAATGAGACGGATCGGGCGGTCGGGGGGCTGGATCCGGGCCCGGGAGGAGGGTCGGGTGGCACGCGAGGAGGGGGATCGATGCCGGTGGCGGCACGAACGGGGGGGGATCGCCCTGCCACGATCGAGATCGGCGCCGGTCTCCAGGCTACCGCTGCTCGGGGCCCTCCCCCTCCACTCCCCCTGTCTGACCTGCCCCGGGTCTCCTGACCCGGCCTCCGGACGAGGCTGCCCCCGCGTGCTACCGTGCACCCGATGCACACCGCTCCCGCCGCGCTTCTCCCCATCCTCGCGGCCGCCTGTCACTTCGCCGGGCCGCCCAGCCCGCAGGATCCTCCCGCCGACACGGCACCCGTGGAGGAGGTCGGCGGGCCCTGCGACGCTTCCGAGGCTCCGCGCGTCGTCATCCACGAGATCCTGCCCGCCAACCACGCCGGGCTGACCGACGCCGACGGCGACACCTCCGACTGGGTCGAGATCGCGGACCTCGACGGCGTCGCCGTGGACCTGGCGGGGTGGGGCCTGTCCGAGGACGCGGGCGCGCCACTCTCGTGGGTGTTCCCCTCCCTCCTCGTGAAACCCGGGAGCGTCGCGCTGGTCTTCGCCTCCGGGAAGGACCGGGCGGGCTCCGAGATCCACACCGACTTCGCGCTCGATGCGGCCGACCCTCGGGTGCTGCTCTCCACGCCGGAGGGATGCGTTGTGGACGAAGCCCGTCCGGGCCGCATGTACGCCGACGTCTCCTATGGTCGGCCCCAGGCCGATCCGGAGACGTGGGGATTCTTCCTGGAAGCCACACCGGGCGCGCCCAACACCACCGAGTCCCGCCCGGGCTTCGCGGCCACGCCCTCCCTCTCGCCCCAGGCGGGCTTCTTCTCCGATCCTCTCGCCGTCTCGGTCTCCGCGTCCGCAGGAGCGACCGTCCGATACACGCTCGACGGCGCCGAACCCACGGAGTCCAGCGCGCTCTACGAGGGACCCCTCGCCGTGGACCCCACCGCCCGGCCGGTCGTCGTCCGGGCGCGGGCCTGGACCGACGGCCTGTGGCCGAGCCGGACGGGCACCGCCACGTACGCCGGGGACCCCGGCGTCCTCGACTACGGGCTCGACGTCGTCTCGCTCGTGGTGGACCCCGACGACCTCTGGAACTCCGAGACCGGCATCTACGTCTTCGGGCCGCCGGACTACGTCACCTCGTACCCCTACTTCGGGGCCAACTTCTGGGAGGACTGGGAGCGCCCGGTCCACGTCGAGATCTGGGAGCCCGACGGCACGCTGGTGGTGGATCAGGACGCGGGCATCCGGATCCACGGCGGTTACACCCGGGCCTTCGCCCAGAAATCCTTCCGGCTGGACGCGCGAGCCGGCTATGGCGCGGACGTCCTCCCGTACCGGTTCTTTCCCAAGGAGGACCGCGAGACGTGGGAGAACGTCGTGCTCGAGGGGGCGGGGGACTGGTGCCCCACGCACACCGAGAACGCTTTTCCCGACGAAATCTTCCGCGATCCGGAGGGTGTTCGCTTCCCCACGGTGGAGACCCAGGCGTGGGAGCCGTGCGTGGTCCTCCTGGACGGTGTCTTCTGGGGCCTCTACGCCTTCCGGGAGAAGCAGGACGAAGACTACGCGGCCGCCAGGTTCGGCGTCGATCCGGACGACCTCGACCGGATCGAGTGCACCGCCGACGGGACCTCCGACTGGTGGAACCTCAATCAGGGCACGTGGGATGCGTTCGACGAGATGAACGCCTTCGTGGCCGGCGCGGACCTGTCCGACCCGGTGGCGTGGGAGACCTTCCTCGGTGTGGCCGACGTCGAGAACCTCGCCACGACCGTGCTGGTGACGGCCTACGCCGAGTCCTCCGACTGGTGGTACAACAACCTGCGGCTGTGGCGGGAGCGCACGAGCGACGGCCCCTTCCACTGGATGCCCTTCGATTTCGGCCACGGCTGGTCCTCCTGGACCTACGATCACTTCGCCGTCAGCGCCGGGTGGAGCGGTCCCGGCCTGCCCATCGCCGACGCCCTCGAGAACGAGGAGTTCCGCGTCCTCGTCGCGAACCAGGCGAGCGACTTCCTGAACACCTGCCTGGATCCCGACACCGCCCTCCCACGACTCGACGCCATGCACGCCCGGATCGAGCCGGTGATCGCGGACCAGTACGCCCTCTGGTGCGGCCAGCCCTACGAGTACTGGGCGTCCAGCGTCGCCTATGCCCGCGCGTTCGTGCATGAGAGGCCGGAGTCCCTGCGCCTGCAGGTGATGACGGCGCTCGGCCTGTCCGGCCGAGCCTCGCTCACGCTGGAGGCCGAGCCCGCGGGATCGGGTACGTTCCACCTCACCGTCGTGGACGTCGATCCTCCCTTCACGGGCTCGTTCTACACGGGGATCCCGATCACCGTCACGGCGCTCCCGGCCGCCGGCTGGTCCTTCGCAGGGTGGTCGGATGGGGCCGACGAGGCCACCACGACCCTGGTCCTCGACGGGGACGCGACGCTCACGGCCATGTTCGATTGACCGGCCCCGCGACCCCACCATCCGGTGTTCTTGGACGAAACCGCGTAGCGGTAGCCCTGGGGGGCGGGGCGAGGGTGACAGCGGCGAGTGGCAGCGGCGTTCGTGGCCCACGACGGGCGGCCGCCCGGGCGGATGGGGGAGGAGGAGGTGCGCAATGACCGAGGACTTGCGTTACCCCGGCTCGGTGCCGCCGCCGAGGAGGCATGCCGCTCCCAACCCGCCTACGTCGAGCGGGCGGTGGAGCGCCACCTCGGCTGCGGCGATCCCGCGGGCGGGTTCGCGTGGCTCGTCTACGAGGACTGCGGCCATCACCGCCTGGTCCCGTTCTCCTGCAAGACCAGGACGTTCTGGTCGCCCGCGACCCCGGCCTCTTGCGGTGGCCACCGCATGGCGTCCCGGGCGGCCTGGCTCGTGGACCGGGTCATCCCGACCGTCCCGATCCGACAGTGGGTGCTCCCCGCATCACCAATGCGTCCACCCGCGAGGATGCCACGTACGCCGGCGTGCACATCGTCGTCCCCGGGGCGATCTTGCCGGCGCGCGAGCCGAGGTCCAGGTGGACGTCGGCCTGGGCGACGCCACCGTGCCCCCACCGCTGCTCGTCGAGGTGGCGAGTCTTCTCGATACTGCCCCGGCCGCGACTGCGGGCGTGCGCGCCCGAGACCGTCGTCGCCGAGAAGATCGAGCGTGCAGCGGAGGTGGGCCCCGCCCAGGCTGTCCCAGGGGACGATGGACTTCATCAGTCCAACCGGATAAGGTCCTACCGTGCCCTCTCCGACCCAGCGCCTCGCCATCCGCTTCAAGGCCCTCTCCGAGCCCACCCGCCTGGAGATCCTGACGCTGCTCCTCCACCACGGGGAGCTGTGTGTGTGCGACCTCGAGGCCGTCCTCGACATCGGCCAGTCCAACTGCTCGCGCCACCTCAAGTACCTTGCGAACGCGGGGCTCGTGGAGTGGCGACGGGTCGGCGTCTGGGTCCACTACCGGGTGGTCGATACCCCGACGCCCGACGCCGCGGCGCTGCTGGCCGTCACGCGGGACCTCCTCGATCCGGAGCGGACGGCGGACCTCCTCGCCCGCCTTGCCGGGCGACTGCAGGCAAAGGGCACTCCGACGCTCTGCGGGCGCAAAGGGGCACCCGGTGTCCCGCCCGATCCCACCGAACCGGAGTGCTGTTCATGACCGACCGCGGCGTCGCCTCCCGGCTCTCCTTCCTCGACCGCTGGCTCACGCTCTGGATCTTCCTCGCCATGGGGATCGGCGTCGGCGCCGGCTGGGCCTTCCCCGGGATCGTGCCGTTCCTTGAGCGGTTCTCGGTGGGGACGACCTCGATTCCGATCGCCGTCGGCCTCATCCTGATGATGTACCCGCCGCTCGCCAAGGTCCGGTACGAGGAGCTGCCGCGGGTGTTCCGGAACGGACGCGTGCTGGGACTCTCCCTCGTCCAGAACTGGATCGTCGGGCCGATCCTCATGACGGCCCTGGCCATCATCTTCCTGCGGGATCGCCCCGAGTACATGGTGGGCCTCATCCTCATCGGGCTCGCCCGCTGCATCGCCATGGTCATCGTCTGGAACGACCTCGCGGACGGCGACCGCGAGTACTGCGCCGGGCTCGTCGCCTTCAACTCCATCTTCCAGGTGCTCTTCTTTTCGCTCTACGCCTACGTGTTCATCACCCTGGTCCCCACCTGGTTCGGGCTCCAGGGCGTGGAGGTGGACATCACCATCGGCGAGATCGCGAAAAGCGTCTTCGTCTACCTGGGCATCCCCTTCATCGCCGGCGTGACCACCCGCGCGGTGCTCGTCCGCGCGAAGGGAAAGGTGTGGTACCACCGGGAGTTCATCCCGCGAGTGAGCCCGATCACGCTGGTCGCCCTGCTGTTCACGATCGTCGTGATGTTCTCGTTCAAGGGCGAGACCATCGTGGCGTTGCCGCTGGACGTGGTGCGGATCGCCATCCCGCTGCTGGTGTACTTCCTGGTGATGTTCCTGGTCTCCTTCTTCATGAGCCGGACGGTCGGCGCGACGTACGGGCAGTCGGTCACGCTGTCGTTCACCGCGGCCTCCAACAACTTCGAACTGGCCATCGCGGTCGCCGTCGCCACCTTCGGCCTCCACCACGGCGCGGCCCTCGCGGCGGTCATCGGGCCGCTCGTCGAGGTGCCGGTGCTCATCGGGCTCGTGAGCGTGGCGCTGTACTTCCGGCGCCGGTTCTTCGCCGCCCCCTCCCTCGACGCAGGAGTCCCCCGTGCCTGACGCCAACGAGAAACGCAGTGGCGTCTCCCGCTTCTACGCGGGTGCGCTGCAGAGGTCCTCCTGCTGCTGTGGGTCGGCCCCGTCCAGGTCGGCCCTCCCCGCCGGGTACAGTCCCGAGGACCTGTCCCGGCTGCCCGACGGCGAGAGCAGCTTCGGCTGCGGCAACCCGCTCGCCTTCGCCGCGGTGAGGCAGGGCGACGTCGTCCTGGACCTGGGTGCCGGGGCGGGTCTGGACCTGCTCATCGCCGCACAGAAGGTGGGGCCGACCGGCCGCGTCATCGGCGTGGACATGACGGAGGCGATGATCGAGGCCGCCCGCGCCAACGTCGCGCGCACCGGGCTCGCGAACGTGGAGGTCCGCAAGGGGATCATCGAGGTGCTGCCCGTGGCGTCCGCCTCGGTGGACCACGTGATCTCCAACTGCGTCATCAACCTGTCGCCCGAGAAGGAACGCGTGTTCGCCGAGATCGCCCGCGTGCTCCGTCCCGGGGGTCGCATCCGGATCTCGGACATCGTCGCCGAGGAGCTGCCCGAGTGGGTCCGTGCCGATCCAGACCTCTACGGCGCGTGCATCGGCGGGGCCATCCCGGAGGCGGAGTACGTCGCCGGGCTGGAGCATGCAGGCCTGGTGGACGTGACGGTGGAGGAGCGCCTGCGCTACGACGCCGGCCAGATCGGCGAGATCGCGGGCATTGCACCCACGTGCTGCGGCGGCCTCGATCCCCGGCTCGCGCCCCTCGCGGGGAGGATCTGGAGCGCCACCTTTTCGGGCCGGAAGCCATGATCCGGCCTCGCGGGATCCTCTTCCTTTGTGTCGCGAACTCGGCGCGCAGCCCGATGGCCGAGGGGATCGCACGCTCGATGCTGCCGCCCGGTGTCGGGGTGTGGTCGGCGGGTTCCCGTCCGGGTCGGACCCGGCCCGAGGCCATCGCGGTCCTGGCGGAGATCGGCGTCGACATCTCACACCATCGGCCGAAGGCGGTGTCCGAGATCCCGGCCGATCAGGTGGACACCGTGGTCACGCTCTGCGGCGAGGAGGAGTGCCCGGTCTTCCTCGGTCGTGCCGAGCGCCTGCACTGGGGCCTCCCCGACCCGGCCGCCGCCCCCGAGGAGGAGCGCATGGACGCCTTCCGCCGGACCCGCGACGATCTCGTCGGCAGGCTCCGGGCGTGGCTGGGTGCGACCGGATGACGCGACGTCCGGAAAGCCTGACCCCCATCGCAGGAGTTGACCGATGTTCCGTGTCCTCGTCCTCCTCCTCGCCGCCTGCTCGGCGCCCCCAGCCCCGTCCGCCCCGCCGGCCGGCGCGCCTCCCGCCACCGAGGCCCCGCGCACCGCCGTCGCCAGCGTCGTCGTCCTGGAGCTGAAGGATTCCTGTCCCTGCACCCAGGAGCGCCAGAAGGCCGCCCGCACGGCGTTCGACGCGACCGTGGCCACGCGGACGACGAAGCCTCCCCTGACGGTCGTGCAGATGGACGTCGAGCCGGAGAAGGCCCGCGTCTGGCAGGACATGCAGGAACCGGTCGTCTCGCCCGCGTACTACCTCCTCGACGCCTCGGGTCTCCTCGTGACCCTCCTCCAGGGCGAGGTCACGGGCGAGCAGTTCGCGGCGGCCCTGGGCACGCCATGAGCGCCCCTCAGCGGTGCGCGGGCGGGCCGGCCTCGTCGCCGGGCTCGCGGGCGCGCTCGTCGCCTGGATCAGCCTCCACCTGGCGATCGAATCGCTCTCGGAGGCGGTCACCGGCCTCCTCCACCTCCAGGGCCACCTCGGCAGCGCGGTCGGCTTCTTCCGATACGAGGCCCCCAAGGTCCTGCTGCTCCTCGTGGCGGTGCTCCTCGGGGTCGGGATCGTGCGGTCCTTCTTCACGCCCGAGCGCACCCGGCGCCTGCTGGCCGGCCGGCGGGAGAGCGCCGGCAACGTCCTTGGCGCGCTGCTCGGCGTGGTGACCCCCTTCTGCTCCTGCTCGGCGGTGCCGCTCTTCATCGGCTTCGTCACCGCCGGTGTACCGCTCGGGGTCACGTTTTCGTCCCTGGTCTCCGCCCCCATGGCGAACGAGGTCGCCCTGGTCCTGCTCCTCGGCCTCTTCGGCTGGAAGGTGGCCGCCCTCTACCTGGGCACGGGCCTCGCGGTGGCCGTGGCCGCCGGGTGGACCATCGGACGCCTGAAGCTGGAGGGCTGGGTGGAGCCCGCGAAGTGCCAGAAGCTCTACGCGGTGGCCGGACGCGCGATCGGCGAAAGCGGGATCCCGGCCACGATCGTCAAGGTGGAGGACATCCGCGCGATCATGGCCTTCCGGGTCATGATGACCCCGGCGCTGGTCATCGACGGCGAGGTGAAGGCGTCCGGCCGCATCCCCTCCGTGGCCGAGATGGTGGGCTGGATCCGCGCGCGGGCGGCGGCCACCCCATGATCGAGGGGCTGCTCGCCGACATCGGCCGGTACGTCCACACGAACCCCTGGCTCGCGCTCGTCGCAGTGTTCCTGGGTGGGCTGCTCACCGCGGCCAACCCCTGCGTGCTCGCCACGATCCCCCTCATGATGTCCTGGGTGGCCGGGCAGCGGGACGACCGGCCCGGATTGTGGCGGTCCTTCGGGTACTCCCTCACGTTCGTGCTCGGGCTCGACGCGACGTTCGCCGTCCTCGGCGTGGTGGCGGCCCTCGCCGGATCGCTGTACGGCGACGTCCCGGCCGCATGGAACCGGGTGGTGGCGGTCGTGTGCGTCGCGATGGGCCTCCACTTCGCCGAGGTCGTCCGGATCCCCATCCCAGGCCTGTCGCACCTCCAGCCGAAGGTCGGTGGGTTCGCGGGCGCGCTGCTGCTGGGCCTGCTCTTCGGCTTCGTGTCCGCGCCCTGCGCAGGCTCGATCCTCGTCGTCCTCCTCACCTATCTCGCAGGCTCCGACGCCTCGGTGGCCTGGGGTGCGCTCCTCTTGCTCGTGTACGGCCTGGGTCACGGCGCCCTCGTGCTCGTGGCCGGGACCTCGGTGGGCGTCGCGCAGCGCATCCTCTCGTCGAAGGGGCTCACCCGGGCGACGAGGTGACTCCGGCGGATCGCCGGGGCCGTGATCGTGCTGGTCGGCCTTTGGTTCGCGTGGAGGGGGGTCGCCGCCTGACGCCGTTCGGGGCCACGGGGGCCTCGAGGTGGCGACCGCCAGGTCCGATCCGGATACGGGCCCGGTCGCCACCCGGTGGAATCCACCGGCCAGTGCGGAGGTGTCCACCCATGTCGCCCGCCCTCCTGCTCGCCCTGGTCTCCGCCTGCCACCTCGGCGCGGACGACACCGGCACGATGCCCGCCGCCGGCACCTGGCCGGAGGCCTTCGCCTGGGTCCCGGCCGAACCAGAGCCGTGTCCTCCCGAGATCCCCGAGGGGGACGCCCTCCGGGGCCTGCTGCAGACCCTCGATCTCGACCTCGACACCGGCATCGGCATGTCGTGGTACCAGCAGTTCGGGGGGTACATCGAGGACGATCCCGCCCGCCGCTCCTGGTTCCACCCCCTCCAACAGGACATCACGCGGATGCCCTGCTTCGCCGGCAATGCCGCGCTCCGGGCGGACCTCGCCGTCGAAGGGGATCATCCCCTCGCCGCCTCGGTGGCCGACGCGGCCGCCATGGTGGACGTCGCGATCACCGTGGGTGGCACCTGGCCCGATCCGGATGTCGACGACCCGCTGCTCGCCGTGCTCGACGACCTGAACGTCGGGACCGTGTGGGACCGTGACGCGGCAGTGGCCGACCTCGAAGACGTCCCTCCGGCCGCCGCGCGCCTGGCCGCCCGCCTCCTCCAGGCCGCCGCCGAGGGAGCGGCGTTGCGCGACCAGGCCCTCGCGGCCCTCGCAGCGGATCGGGACTGGGAGGACGTCCGGTCCGCCCTCCCGAGCACGTTCGTGCCCTCCGTCGATGCCGGACTCGACGCGGACGATTCCGACGATCTCGCCCTCCTCGCGCCAGATCCCGCTGCCCTGGCCCTGCTCTACCAGGGTGCCGCACGGATCGCCCAGGCCCTCGACGAGGCCGACCTGGACGCGGCCGCCGGGGGCGGCGCCTTTTCGTTCACCGCCGTCACGCCGCTCGGACGGGTGGTGCTGCGCGGGGACGGCGACGACCTTTACGATCCGTCCGAGGATCCAACGCTGGACGAGCCCCTGCTCCTCGTCCTGGACACGGGGGGAAACGACGTGATCCGGACCCCGGCCGGGGCCACCGCCGATGCCGATCACCCGGCGTCCCTCCACGTGGACCTGGGCGGCTCGGATACCTGGGCCTACGTGGAAGAGGCCAGCCCGTACGACGAGGACGGCCTCCTGCCGTCCGACGAGGACGGCCGCTACGCGGGCGACTCGTTCTACGGCTCCCTCTCGCTATCCCGCACCCCCCGCCAGGGGGCCGGCGTCCTGGGCTACGGGTTCCTGGTGGACCGGGGCGGCGACGACGACACCTACCGCACCTTGAGGTTCGGTCAGGGATTCGGGGCCCTGGGTGTGGGCGTCCTCGCGGACGACGGGGGGAACGACACCTACGAGATCGAGGCCGGCGGGCAGGGCACCGCCTTCGTGGGGCTCGGCCTCCTCGTCGACGGCGGGGGGAACGACGTCCTGCGCGCCTTCACCTCCGCCCAGGGCCACGCTCGGACGGGAGCCGTGGGGCTCCTCTACGACGCCTCCGGGGACGACACCTACGAGATGGTGGTCATGGAGCCCCAGGTCTACAACTGGTACGACGGCTTCGACAAGAACCTCTCCCTCGGACAGGGTGCGGCCATGGGCAGCCGCAGCGCCGACTACCGGGAAAACGTCGCCCTGTCCGGCGGATTCGCCCTGCTGCGGGACCGCAGCGGCGACGACACCTACGAGGCCTCGGTCATGGCGCAGGGGGAGGGGTACTGGTTCGGGTTCGGCGTGCTGGCCGACGCCGAGGGAAACGACCGCTACGATTCCACCGACTACTCCCAAGGTTCCACACAGCACTTCGCCCTAGCGGCCTTTCTGGAGGGGGGTGGCGACGACGTCTTCAACGAGGTCTGGACGCCGGGGCAGTGGTCGCACACCTCCCTGGGCGGCGCCCACGACTTCTCGGTGACCGTCTTCGTGGACGACGGCGGGAACGACATCTACCACGGCCCCACCCGGAGCATCGGGGCCGCCATGTGCCACGGACTCGGGATCTTCGTGGATCGGGCCGGCGACGACCGCTACAGCGTGAACGACATCGCCTCGATCGGTTGGGCCACGGACTGGGACTGGACCGTGGACGGTTGCGGGCGCGCCACGACCTGGCCCACGTACGGCTTCTTCGTGGACCTCGACGGCACCGACGTCTACGACAAGCCCGACGCCACCGGCTACGGCGACGACCTCGTCTGGATCACCGACGATCCCCGGGACGACAGCGCCCTCGAGCTCTCGGGCGGAGTGGATACCACCGGTGGTACGTGTTTCGCTCGCGCGTACGGGGTGGAGCGGGAACCGTCGTCCCGTTAGGCCGCAACCAACCGCACCCGAGCGCAGGACGTGCCCATGGAGGACATTCGCCGTTTCGCAGCGTTCGCGTTCCTCCTATGCGCCGTCGGCTGCGGCGAGAACGCCTACGAGCCCTGCGACGGGCCGGACGACTGCGCGGACATCCCCGAGGGCGCCACGGCGACCTGCATCGACAAGGTCGGCCAGGGCTTCTGCACCTGGGCATGCGTGACGGACGACGACTGCGTCTGGGACGACGGCCAGGAGGGGTTCGGGGCGCGGCGCTGCGCCGGACTCGTGTCCGTCGGTGGGTCCTATTGCTTCCCCAGCTGCGAGGACGAGGAGGACACCTGCCCCTACGGGATGGAGTGCCGCACCACCGGCGATGGCGACGAGCGCCGGACGGTCTGCCTCCCGGAGGAGGCCTGCCGCTGAGCCGTCCCGGCGGATCGTGGTAGGCTCGACCCACCCGCCCGCACCATGCGGTCTTTTCCGACCCGGAGCCACCCGTGATCGCCACCCTGCTCGCCCTGCCGCTGGTCCTCGCCCAGGAGCCCGCCTCCGCTCCGCCCGTCGCGCCCCCTCCGGCCCAGGAGGTCCCTGCCACCTCAGTGGCGGTCGAGGTCCGCCTCTCGGACGGCCAGACGCTCCGCGGCACCGTCGACCCCGCCATCCTCCTGGCGTGGCGGGCGGGCGAATCCCTGGGGATGCGGGTGGGTACCGGGCCCGACATCCTCCTCCCGGCGGGACAGGTGGTCTCCGTGGAGACGCTCGAGGCCACCGGACGCCCGCCCACGCGGCAGGACACCATCTCGGCGGCGTCCAGCCGGAACTTCTTCGCTCCCACGGCGATCCCGCTCCCCGCGGGGAGGGGCTACGTCTCGCAGATGGAGGTACTGGCCACGATCGTCGACTACGGCGTCACCGACTGGCTCACCGTCGAGGCCGGCACCAGCGTCCCGCTCGCGCTCTTCAGCCTGACCATGGGCGGGCCGGACGCCCTGAACGGTCTCATCGGCATGGTGGGGGGCAAGGCCGCAGTGCGGCTCGCCCCCCGGCTCCACGTGGCGGCCGGCGGTTTCGGCGTCGTGTCGCCCGATTTCCAGGTGGGGCTCCCCTTCGGGGTGGCGACCCTCGGCGACGAGGACCGGAACGTCACCGTCGGGGGCGGGGCCGTATTCGCCACCGAACTGGACGAGTGGATGCAGCCGGTGGTGGTCGCCGGCACCTGGCGGATCCGGCCGGGCCTCGGGCTCGTGACCGAGAACTGGATCCTCTTCGACGACGGGGAGTTCTTCGGCGTCCTCGACACCCTCGGGGTGCGATTCCTGCCCGAGCGGGGTCGGTGGAGCGTCGACCTCGCGGTGGCCTCCATCGCCAGCGAGTCCGACTGGATGATCCTTCCCGCCCCCTGGCTCGACGTCTCCTGGCACTTCGGAGGTTGATGCCCAGGGCCGTCGATGGTCCCTCCCCTCGGACGATCCGGCCCGTGGTCCGTGGGACGGCGTCCCTATCGACGTACGGCGGCCGGGTGAACGTGAACCGGCTCCTGCCCTACGCCCTGCGTCTCGCGGACCACCTGCGGCCGAGGAGCACGCCCAGTACGCCGAGCACGCCTCCGAGCACTCCGCCGATGCCCATCCAGGGCCAGGGGACCGCCTCCCGCGCCCGACCGGACCCGCCCCCGGAACCGGCGCGGACCACGCCGGGCATCCCGGGCCCGGCCGGTGCCGCGGATGCGGAGGGGCCTTCGCGTGGCCCAGGTCGAGGACGAGGCTCTGCCCGACCCTCCGATCCGGGAGCCTGAGGCCCGTTCGGTCCCCCACCCGGGAGGCGTGCGGTACTCTGCGCCCACAGGACGGGTCCATCCACCTTTCGTTCGATCCACGTCGCCAGCTGTGGGGACGGGGCCGTCCCGCTCGTCCGACCGGGGACGAACCGGCATTCCTGGTGGTAGTCGCTCCAGGGCGAGCTCGGCGGAACCAGCGTGCGATCCCCCACGAGCACGAACACGACGGGGTGCCCGACGAGCGCGCCCAAGGCGGCGGTGGGCTGGATGGCCCCGTAGGTCCGGCCGACGAACTCGTAGAGGGAGTCCTGGGGATGGAGGCCAGCGGCCACCATGGGGCTGCTCCGCCAGCCTCGATCCCCACCGTGCTGCCCCGGCGGCTCCACCTCCCCGGGGACCTCCGGGAAGCGCGGCCCGTGGACGAAGGATGCGACGTACTCCGGATCCGAGAAGTAGTCGCCGTAGGACGATCCGTACGGATCTCCCCCCGGGACCGCGGGCAGGGCCTCGAACCGCTCGCCGGCCACGTCCAGCCACCCGGTCCGGGGGACGAACGGCTGGCGTTCTCCCCGGAACGGCTCGGGGCGATGCAGGAGGACGAGATCCACGTCCACCCGGAAGGGAGATGACTCGTCGAAGTCGTCCCCCTGGAGGATGCGCATCGAGAGGACGGAGGCATAGGGCACCAGGGCGACCGCACCCGTGTCGGTCGCCATGATGCCACCCACGACGAACTTGGAGGACCCTCCCATCTGCAGCGTCAGGTGTCGGGCCCACGCTGCGAGCGTAAGCGGTGTCTCGTGCTCCACGCGGGCCTCGACCTCCTCCCCGCTCACGCGGATCCTCTGGGTCTTCGGGTGGTCGGACACCTCGAGTGCCAGGTGCAGCACGTAGGGGCGGGCATCCGAGACCGTGGCCTCGGTGAGGGTCGCGGTGGAGGTGCCGTCCCCGAGGACGGCCTCCGGACAGGCGGCCGCGGGCTGGACGAGGAGGTGCAGCACCATGAGGGAAGCGAACATGGCCATCACGACGCACTCATAGAGGTTGGCTCCCGCAGTGGCGGGACCTGTCGTGGAAGAGGTTGATCCCGAACACCATCCAGGCAGAAAGGCGCGGTCGACGACGGGATCCTCGACGCCACGGGGGTGCGGCTCGCGGAGGCCGGAGGGTGCCGGCCGGGTCACGCCCGAGAGCCGCATCCGGATTCAGGCCGGCTATACTGGGACCACCCTCCCCTCCCGAGGTGGACCGATGACGCTCCCCTCCCGCGTCCCCGTCGTCCTGGCGCTCGCCGGCGTGGCGCTCGCTGCGAGCGGCGCGGTCCTCGCCGAGGAGCCGGTGCCGGGCCGCGTGCTCTTCGAGGCGCAGGGCTGCCCCGCGTGCCACGCCGTGCCCGCCGCCGGTGTGGCCAAGGTCGGTGACCCCACGCTCACTGCGCCCGCCCTCGAGAATGTGGACGACGAATACTCCCGCTGCGGCCTGAAGCGCTGGCTCAAGCGGACGAAGATGCACGACGGGCTCACCCACCTCCAGCGCTTCCACGGCACGCCCGAGGAACTCGACGTCCTCGTGCGCTGGCTCCTCGAGCAGTAGCACGGGTCCTAGTCCGTCCGGGCCTCGCCCACCCACCAGTCCACGCCGCCCCCGCCGTCCTGGAGGACGACGTAGAGGCGGGAGGAGTCGGCTGCCTCGGGGGCGTACCAGGTCGGGGTCACCGCGCCGTCGTCGCCGACGACCCACTCGGTCTCGCCGAAGCCGCCCGCGGTGGCAAAGCCGAACAGCAGGGTGTCGGCGGTGGCGGGCGCGTCGAGGAGGGCGGAGAAGGGGAGATCGACGGCCTCGCCGGGTCCAGCCACGACCGGCTCGGGGCCCTCGTGGACGAGGACGGGGTTGGCGGCACGAACCGCCCGGGACGAGACGGCGAACGTGGAGACGGCGAGGGATACGCCGTCCATGGGCAGGTTGACCAGCCAGGAGGCAGGGTCGGAGAGATCCCAGGCGGCGGGATCCTCCATCTGGGGACAGAGCCCGGGCGCGCAGGCGAGCGCCCACAGCGCGGTCGCCCGAACGGGTTCCTCGCCCGCGAGGACCGCGAGCTGCTCGGGCACGGCCGTAATGGCCTCGACCTCGTCGCCCTCGAGGGCCTGGATCCAGGTGTTCGTCCCCTCGGGCTCGAGGCAGCCGTCGCCCAGGTCGGTGCAGTGCCACAGGAGCACGTCGGCCCCGATCCCAGCGGGATCGGCCACCAGCGCGGTGATCGCGACGGACTCGCCCGGCGTGGCCTCGGGGGGCTCGGCGCGGATCCCGAGCACGCGCAGCTCGTCTACCCGGGTCTCGTCCATGGGACCCTCGACGCAGCCGATCGCGAGGGGGAGAAGGAGGAGCGGGGCGTGCATCACCACGCTCCCTTCAGGCCGAAGGAGGGGAACACCGGGAAGCCCTCGACGGGATCCTCCTCGGAGTAGTCCTCGTTCCAGGCCATGACCTCGATGTTGCGGTAGTAGGTGGCATTCTGGACGTCGAGGTAGGCGGTGAGATTCCAGGCGCGGAACTCGAACCGGCGATCCACGCGCACGTCGAGGCTGAAGAAGGGCTTCACCCGCTCGGAGACGGAGGGATCGTAGACCGGGATCCAGTCGCGGCTGGCGAGGTCGTAGATCCGGTTGGCCACGGGCGTGTACGGGTTGCCCGAGCCGAACCGGATGCGGGCGCCGACCCGCCACTCGCGGGGCAGCTCCCGGCTGGCGAGCAGGTTGAGGTTCACGGGCTGGTCGTACTCGAACAGGCGGGTGATCCCGTCGCGGCCCGTGCGCTCGGAGTGGCTGAAGGTCGCCGCGAGCTGGGCCAGTGTGCGGTCGTCCACGTACCGTGCGAGCACCTCCACGCCACAGGTGAGCCCCGTGCCCGCATTCGCGTACGGATCCGTGTCGAAGTCGCCCCGGATGGGCGGCCCGGTGAAGAACTCGAACCTGTCCTCCCGGCCCACCACGAGGTCGAACAGACCGTTGTAGAAGGCGGCGAGGGAGGCCGTGAGGGCGTCGCCGAAGCGGCGCTCCAGGCCCAGCGTGGTCTGCCATGCGCGCTCGGCGCCGAGGTCGGGGTCGCCGTCCGATTCCGGGTCCAGCTCCCGGAGGGTGGGGAACTGGCTGTAGAGGCCGGTGCCCGCCTTCAGCGTGGTGGAGGGGCCGAGCGCCCGGCGCACGCCGAGCCGCGGATCCACGGACGCGAGGGTGGTGAAGGGGAGCCAGAGGAGGTCGGCCCGGACCCCGGGGGTGACGGAGAGGAGGCCGAACCGGGCGGTGGCCTCGGCATAGGGGGCGGGCGCGCAGAACCACGCCTCCCCCTCCTCGCCCGCCGGGTAGAAGGCGACGTCGTAGCGGTATCGGTCGCGCCCGCAGAGCAGGTCCACCCCGACGCGGGTGCCGAGACGCCGTCCTTCGCCCGTCTCACGGCGGGCCTCCTCGCGCAGCGCGAGGGAGAACCGCTCCTCGTAGGCCTCGCTGTCGCGCACGAACTCGAACGACTGGCGCTCGGGCCCGACGAGGGCGGTGGACTCCAGGCTCCACCCGCCCGGCAGGTCCGCGAGCCAGCGCAGGCGCAGCTTCTGGAACGCGGTGGCGTAGGCGGCGAGGGTCTCGTCCTGGCCGTCCGCGTCCTTGCCGAGGAAGCGGAAGCGGTCGTCCGAGAGGAGGAAGGTGGCGTCGACGATGTCGCCCCGGCGGGTCTCGTGCAGGACGCGGGCCTGGGCATCCCAGTAGCGAGGGGCCTGGACCGTGAACTCCCCCTCGGAGAGGAGAGGGCCGAGCACGGCGTCGGCGTAGGAGCGGCGGCCCGAAGCCGAGATGGCGGTCCGGTCCCCCACCCGGCGCTCGGTGAAGAGCTGTGCCTGGTAGAGGTCCACGCTGACCACGGAGCGGTCCTCCTCGGGGAGGTCCGGGGTGAGTCGCAGGTCGACGTAGCCGCCCAGCGCACGGCCGTATCGGACGCCGTACGCGCCGGGCAGGTAGGCGACCTCCTCGATGCTCTCGGTGGAGAGGACGGTGGTGAGACCCGCGAAGTGGAAGACCAGCGGGACGGGGGCGCCGTCGAGGCCGAACTCCGAGTCCTCGGGGGGCGTGCCGCGGATGATGAGCTGGCCGATCCCGCTGGGTGCCCGGGCCACGCCCGGCTGGTTCTGGACCGCCTTGACCACGTCGCCCGAGGTGCCGGGAAGGAACTCGATCTCCTCGGCCGTGACGGCGCGCTCGGTCACCTCGGTGGCACTCGCCTCGTCCTCGACCAGGATGGTGAGGTTCGCGCCGCCCCGGCGGACCTCGGCACGGGCGAGGGCCACCTCGGCCTGCTGGACGGATCCCGCGGCCACGACGAGGTCCACGTCGCGCGGCTCGTGGTCACCACCGCCCGAGACGAGGAGGCGCCACGAACCGTCGGCGAGGCCGGAGAAGCGGAAGTCGCCGCGCTCGTCGGTCGTCGCGTAGAGGCGTTCGCCGGTGGGACCGATCGCCGTGACGAGCAGGCCGACCAGCGGCTCGGCCGTGGCGGCGTCACGCACTCGGCCCTCGGCCGAGAGCACCGGGGCCGTCCGGGCCTGGAAGACGTACCGGTACTGGATGCGGGCTGCGCTGGGGCGACCTTCGAGATCGATGGCGGGGGAGAAGCGGAAGGCGAGCATCGCGTCGCGGGCCGGACCCCCGAAACGGGGATCCGAGGCCGTCAGGACGCGGGCGTCGAGCACCTGGCCCGCCTCGGAGACGTCCACCTCCAGGAGGACCTGGCCATCGAGCCCCTCGGCGAGCGCGTCGGGTGGCCAGGAGGCAGCCACCGAGGCCAGCACGCCGGGCAGGACGGGCCCCCGCGGCGCGGGCGCGGGCACCGGCGGTGCGGCGTCCGGAGGGGGGGTGTCGTCCTGCGCACGGACGGTGCCGGACGGGGCGAGCAGCGGGAGGAACGCCAGCAGGAGCAGCTGCATGGGTACAGGGCTCAGATCAGGCCCGCGTGTGGGCGCAGAGGGTCGGGGGGTGTCGATGAGGTTCTACCATGCACCGCCACCCGAGGTGCGATCCAGCGTCCGATGGGCACATCGGCACCATCCGTTGTACAATCGCACCCGCCCCCTCCCTTCCCATCCCCCCGGAGGCTTCATGGCATCCGCCCTTCCTGCCCTCCTCCTCCTGTCCGCCTGCGCCACCCCCGAGCTCCTGCTCGATCTCGACTCCGACGTGGACGGGCTCCTCGACGGCGAGGAGCGCGAGCTCGGCACCGATCCCACCGTCAAGGACACCGACCGTGACACCTGGGAGGACGGCATCGAGATCGAGGCCTGGACCGACCCGCTCGATCCCGACGATCACCCGCTCGTGGGCGGCTGGGACATGGGTCCGTGCCGCGACCGCATCGAGCCCACCACCGACGCGGTGGGCGAGATCGCCTCGGACTTCGCCCTCATGGACCAGTACTCCGAGCAGGACGGCCTCTACGAGGTCGTGCGGCTCCACGACTTCTGCCACAAGGAGGTCCTCATCGTCTATGGCAACACGGGTTGACCCGGCTGCCTCTCGGCTGCTCCGGCGGAGCAGCAAGTGTACGACCTGTACCGGGATCGCGGCCTCATCGTCCTCTCGCTCCTCTACGACATCTCCACCGGCGAGCAGGCCATGACGTGGGCCGAGAGCCACGGCCTCACCCATCCGGTGCTCGTGGACGCTCCGAACGTCGGCGCGCGGTTCGAGCGGGACTGGGCCGTGCCCTCGTTCACGCTCATCGGCCCGGGCGCCGAGATCCTCGTCCTGGACGGGACCATCACCACCGAGGAGATCGAGGCCCACCTGCCCGGGTGAGGCCGATGGCCACGGGATGATGGCGGCAGGTGGGACCCGGCACGCGCCCGGCGAGGCCCGGCGGTCCCCCCGCGTCACAGAACCCGGCCTTCATGCATCCGTGTCGTCGTTCGGGTGCCAGGGCGGCACACATCGTCCGGAGGAGCCATGAGCCCGTCCGCTCAGGAGGTGGACATTCGCGAGGCGTCGACCCGCTCGCCGGAGGCGGAGGTCGAGCGCCTGCGCGCCGTGTTCCGGAGCGGCCGGACGCGGCCGCTGGCGTGGCGACGGGAGGCCCTCCGGGGCCTGCTCGCATTCCTGGAGGCGGAGGCCGGAGCCATCGCCGAGGCGCTCCGGGAGGACCTCGGTCGCCCGCCCGCCGAGACCGCGTCGTCGGAGGTGGGCCTGGTCCGCCTGGAGACCCGCCACGCGCTCCGGAACCTCGATGCCTGGGTGGCGCCCCGGCCGGTGCCGGTGCCGCTGTTCGCCCGTCCCGGCCGGGCGTGGGTGGAGCCGGAGCCGGCGGGCACCGTGCTCATCCTGGGGCCCTGGAACTACCCCTTCCAGCTCCTGCTCGTGCCGCTCGTGTCCGCGCTGGCGGCGGGCGACACGGTCCTGCTCAAGCCCTCCGAGCTGGCCCCGGCGAGTGCGACGCTGCTGGCCGAGCGCCTGGGGCGGTACCTGGACGCCGAGGCCGTGCGCGTGGTGCCGGGCGATGCCGACGTGGCTCGCGCCCTCCTGGCCTCGCCCCTGGACCACGTCTTCTTCACGGGTGGCATCGAGACCGGACGCGCGGTCGCCCGGGCCGCCGCCGAGCGCCTGACACCGGTCACGCTGGAGCTGGGGGGCAAGAGCCCGGCCATCGTGGATGCCAGTGCCGACCTCGAGGTGGCGGCCCGACGCATCGCCTGGGGCCGGTTCATGAATGCGGGCCAGACCTGCGTCGCGCCCGACCACGTGCTCGTCGAGCGCTCCCTGGCCGCACCCCTGCTCGAGGCGCTGAAGCACGCCACCACCGCCCTCTACGGGCCGGACCCGCGCCTCTCCCCCGACTACGGGCGGATCGTCGACGCCCGTCACGTCACGCGCCTCGCGCGTCTGCTGGAGGGTCACAAGCCCTGGCTGGGCGGCCGCATCGTGCTCGAAGAGCGGTACGTCGAGCCCACCATCGTCTGGGATCCCGATCCCGACAGTCCCCTGATGCTGGAGGAGATCTTCGGGCCGATCCTGCCCGTGCTACCGGTGGCGTCCCTCGACGAGGCGGTGGCCTTCGTGGCCGCCCGGCCCGAGCCGCTGGCCGTCTACCTCTTCACGTCGCGAAGGGGGGCGCCCGATGCCGTCCGGGACGGCACCCGCTCGGGCTCCCTCGTGGTCAACGACGTGGTCCTGCAGGCCATGGTCCCGGACCTGCCGTTCGGAGGGATCGGCCCGAGTGGGGCCGGTCGTGCCCATGGGCGGGCCGGGTTCGAGACCTTCTCCATCCTGAGGTCCCACCTGCGCCGGTCCACGGCATGGGACCCCTCCCTGCGGTACCCCCCCTACTCGGCGCGGGCCCTCGCCTGGCTGAAACGCCTGTACTGACGGAAGGAGGGCACGTGTCCGGAGCCGTCCCCCGCATGGTCCTCGCCACCCTGGTGGCCGGCTTCCCGGCTGCCCACGCCGAGCCGTCCGGGATGGGGGGGTCCTGGGCGCTCGACATGAGGGTCGTGTCCGCCGCGGAGATCCCGGTGATCGGGCAGGTCCGGAGTACCACCGTCACCCTTGGGCTCCTGGAGGGCGTGGACGGGCGCCAGGGGGAGGCCCACCGCTACACGGTGTGCGACGTGGCCCTGGCCGGACAGCGCGGACGCATCCGGAGCACGCTGCCCGAGGCCTTCGTCCGGGCGCTCCCGGTCCGCACGGTCCCGGTCCGCGTCGACGGCGACCTGTACGTCGCGGACCTCGGCGTCATGCCCCTCGGCTACGACCACGCGGCCTCCGGCGGAGTTCTCCCGGACGACGCCGGCGATCCCGCCGTGATCGACCACGAGGGCGACGGCGCGCCGGGCTTCACCGTGTGGGTGGACCTGCCCCTGTTCCCCACCGTGTCCGTCCACCTCGTGCAGGTGACGGCGAGCGTGCTCGAGGGCGAGCGTGTGGGGCCGGATCGCGTGACCGGCCAGCCGAAGGTCTCGCGGCTCGAGCAGCGGGTCATCGGCGCTTCGGTGGCCGCCTTCGCGCGCTCCCCCCGGATCCGGCCCGTGGACGGGGCGGGATCCTTCGAACTGCGCCGCCTTCCCGACGGCGCCGGTTGCGCCGAGGTACTGGACCTGCTCGAGGGCGAGCGGCCGTGAGTCCGACCCCCCCCGCCTCGCGGGACGCCGATCCCCTCACCCGTCGCTGGCCCTGGCTGATCCGCCTCTTCCAGTGGTACGGCCGCCGCTTCCTCGCCCGCCACTTCCACGCCGTGCGGCTCGCCCGCGCCGGGTCGGGGCCCACCCTTCCCGACGGCCCCCTCGTCGTGGTGCTGAACCACCCCTCCTGGTGGGATCCCATGCTGGGGGTGATCCTGTCCCCTCTGCTGGGGCCTCGCGTGCACGTGGTCCCCATCGAGGCGCGCGCGCTCGGGCGCTACCCCTTCTTCGAACGGATAGGCTTCTTCGGAATCGAGCCCGGGACGCGCGTCGGCTGGGAACGCCTGCTGGAGGTGGCCGACCGGGTGGCCGGGCGGCGCGACGCCGCGTTCTGGATCACGCCCCAGGGCCGGTTCACGGACCCGCGACTCCGGCCCATCGTCCTCAAGCCCGGCGTCGGGCACGTGGTCCGCCGCCTGCACGGGGGGGCCGTCCTCCCGGTGGCGCTGGAGTACGGATTCTGGTCCGAGCGCCTGCCCGAGGCCCTGGTCCGCTTCGGCGACCCCATCCCTGTCGAGGACGGATCCACCCTGGACCCCGACGCCTGGACCGCCCGCGTGGCCGAGGGCCTGACCGCGGCCCAGGACGCCCTGGCGATCGACGCGATCCGCCGCGATCCAGCTGCGTTCCGCACGCTCGTCGTGGGCCGCTCGGGGGTGACCTGCCTCTACGACGCCTGGCGACGGCTCCGGGCCGCCCTCCGCGGCGAACGCTACGATCCGGAGCACGGCTCGGAGACACGCACGGAGGAGGAGGCGTGACCGGCACGGCCCTCGTCGTCGTCCTGCTCGCCCTCGGGCCGGCGCTCCTCTTCCTGGCGAACCTGCGCCGGTACCGGCCACCTCCAGAGGCGGTACCCGGCGTTCGGCCCTACGTATCCGTGCTCGTTCCTGCCCGGGACGAAGAGCGTTCCATCGGTGCGGCGGTGCGCAGCATCCTCGCGAGCGAGGGGGTGAACCTGGAGGTCGTGGTCCTGGACGACCACTCCTCGGACGCCACGGCATCGATCGTCCAGGTGCTGGCTGCGGGCGACGCCCGCGTGCGCCTCGAGCGCAGCCCCCCCCTCCCCGAGGGATGGAATGGCAAGCAGCACGCCTGCCACGTGCTGGCCGGGCATGCCCGGCACGATCTGCTGGTCTTCGTGGACGCCGACGTGCGCCTCGCCCCCGACGCCCTGGCGCGGATGGCAGCGTTCCTGGCGCGATCCGGGGCTGACCTGGTGAGCGGGGTGCCTCGCCAGGAGACCGGCACCCTCGCGGAGATGCTGGTCGTGCCCCTCGTCCACTTCGTGCTGCTCGCGTTCCTGCCCATGGGCCGCATGCGCCGGAGCACCCATCCCGCCTACGCCGCGGGGATCGGACAGCTCTTCCTGGCCCGCCGCGACGCCTATGTGCAGGCCGGAGGCCACGCCGCCATCCGCGCCTCCCGGCACGACGGCCTCGCCCTGCCTGCCGCCTTCCGGCGGGCAGGCCTCGCCACCGACCTGTTCGACGCCACCGGGCTGGCCACCTGTCGCATGTACCGCTCCTGGCGGGAGGTCGTCTCGGGGTTCGCCAAGAACGCGGACGAGGGGCTCGGGCGGCCCATGCTCCTCCTCCCGGCGAGCGCGCTCCTGCTCGGTGGACAGGTGCTGCCCTTCGTGCTCGTCCCGGTCGCGGCGGCCACCGGGTCCGGGGCCACGCTCGGGCTCGCGCTGGCGGCGGCCCTCCTCGCGCTCCTGCCGAGGCTTTGGTCCCGGCGACGGTTCCACGTGCCCCTGGCTGGGGCCCTGCTCCACCCTGTCGGGGTGATCCTGCTGATCGGCATCCAGTGGTACGCGCTCGCGCTCCGGCTCGCCGGGCGACGCGTGGCCTGGAAGGCGCGGGTGGCCTGACCCTCCGACGGCGCGCGTCCGCACGTTAGGGGTCGTCAAGGCCGGTGGACCCCGGTCCGAAGGAGCATCCATGGGTGCATCGCGTGTATCGGTCATCGGCGCCGGGCTCGGAGGCCTCTCCACCGCCGCATGTCTCGCCGCCGGTGGCCTCGAGGTGGAGGTCTTCGAGAAGAACGAGCGGATCGGGGGCAAGCTCAACCTCCTCGACCAGGACGGTTTCTCCTTCGATCTCGGCCCCTCCATCCTCATCCTGCCCAGGCTGTTCGAGCGCGTCTTCGAGCGGGCCGGCCGGCGCATGGAGGACTACATCCGGCTCCAGGAGCTGCAGCCCCAGTGGCGCTGCTTCTGGGAGGACGGCACAGTCCTCGACCTGCACCCCGATGCCGCCCGCATGGAGGCCCAGCTGGCCCGACTGCCGGACGGGGGCCGAGGCTGGTGGTCCTTCCTGGAGTATTCACGCGAGCTCTACCGTTTCTGCGAGCGGGCATACCTGGAGCCCGGCGCCGACACCCTCTCCGAGGTCCTGGCCGGCCGCAGCCTCCGGGAGATCGTGAGGGGCTCCGATCCGATGCGGACCATGGCCGGAGGCATCGCCCGCCACGTGCAGGATCCCCACCTGCGCGACATGCTCGGGTTCTTCATCAAGTACGTGGGATCGTCCTGCTTCGACGCGCCGGCCCTGATGAACCTGCTGCCCTTCTCGCAGCTCGGGTACGGCCTCTGGTACGTGGTGGGCGGCATGTACAACCTGGCGCGGGCCTACGAGCGTCTGCTCGGCGAGCTCGGCGTGCGCGTGCACCTGGGCACCGAGGTCGTCCGGATCCGCACCGAGGGTGCCCGCGCGACGGGCATCGAGCTGGCGGACGGCCGGTTCGTAGCCTCCGACTTCGTGGTCTCCAACATGGAGGTCATCCCCGCCCGCCGTCGACTCCTGGGCGATCGGGACGGATGGGTCCGCTCGTACGAACAGCGGTTCGAGCCCGCGGCCTCGGGCCTGGTCGTGCACCTCGGCGTGGACCGCGTCTACCCCCGGCTCCAGCACCACAACTTCTTCTTCTCCCGCGATCTCGAGGACTTCCTGGCCACGATCCACCGCCGGAAGGAGCTGCCCGAGGACCCCACCATCTACCTGGTGTGCCCCACCGCCACCAACCCCGACCTGGCCCCGCCCGGCCACTCGGTCCTCAAGATCCTGCCCCACATCCCCTGTGTCCAGGATCCTCCCTTCGGCGAGCCGGCGTACCGGGCCCTCGAGGAGCGGGTGCTGGACAAGCTGGAGCGCATGGGGCTCGAGGATCTGCGGAAGCACGTGGTCACGCGTCATGTGCTGGTGCCGGAGGACCTCGAGCGGATGTACCGGTCGAACCGGGGCGCCATCTACGGGGTGGTCTGCCACCGCACGCGCAACTTCGCGCTCAAGGCGCCCAAGCAGGACCCCCAGTACGGCAACCTCTACTTCGTCGGCGGCAGCGTGAACCCCGGGGGTGGAACCCCCATGGTCACGCTCTGCGGCCAGCTCGTGGCCGACCGGATCCTCGCCGCCGCCACCCCACACCGGGAGACCGGTCCATGAGACTCCCCCTCCCCCACGGCGTCCGACTCGGTGCCTCCGGTGGCGCGTGCCTCGGGCTCGCGCTCGCGTGCGGCGCTCCCGGCGACACCGGCGACACCGGCGGCGGCGGTCCCTGGGTCCCGCCGGGGACCCTCTGCGACCTGGACCCCGAGCCCGGGTCGGGCGTGGACAGCCTGCGCGTGGGGCCCGACGGTACGCTCTGGGTTCTCGGCGGAGACGGGGTCCTCCTCAGGTACGAGCGCGTGGCCGGCGGCGGCTGCCACCTCGCGGGGGAGGCGGTCCTGGGCCACGCGGGCAAGCTCGACACCGTCACCGACTTCGAGCTGGACGGGCAGGGCCGCGTGTGGGCGCTCGTCTTCTTCGACTCGCTCCAGCGCCTCGCTCCGGACGGCACGCCCCAGATCGCCTGCTCGACCGAGGCGGGGCACGCGGTGGCCCCCACGCCCGCCGGCGACCGGGTGTACACGTGGGCGGTGGGCGAGTCGGCGCTCCACCCCGTGGACGCCACGGACGCCGGCTGCACGCCCTCCGGCGCGCCGGTGGCGCTCGACCGGTCCATCGACACCGCGGGCGTCGTCGGCGACGCCGGTCTGGCGGTGGCCTCCTTCGACACCTCCGGCACGCTGCCGCCGGCCTGGCTGATCGACCCCTCCACCGGCACGGTCCTCGCGGACCTGGGGACCGGTGTGGATCCGACCTCGGGGGACCCGATGGCGGCGGTATGGGACCTCTGCGCGCTCGACGACGGCTGGCGCGTCCTCGACGTTCCGGGCTACGACCTGTGGCGCCTCGGGACGGATGGCGCGATCGCCGACCGCACACGGGCCTCCGACCTCGTGAGCGGCGATCCGGCCATCGACCTGAAGGCGCTCGCCTGCGATGCGGACGGTCCCGCCTACGCGGCCACCACCCTGGGCCTGGATTGGGCAGTGTGGGCGGTCGGCGTGGATTGACCCACGCGAGTGCCGCTGCGGTGGGAGGTGGATTGGGTCAGCGGATCCAACGAATGGACACGCGGAGGTCGCTCCGCATCAAGTCCTCGGACGGATCGTGGCAGTAGACGCGGATGAAACCGCTCCAGTTGGTGTATCGCGGTTCCTCGCAGACTCGTTCGGTGGAGGCGTCGTCGCGGGTGAGGAGGTAGCACACCATCACCACCGGAACGGCGCCGTCGACCGATTCCCCCGTCCATGTGTACCAGCCGAGGGACTCCTCGAGCGTGCACGGGCCCCCGTCGGCGACGATCCGCGTCCCGCAGCACTCCTCGTCGGTCTCGGATCCGACGAGCACCCCCGAGGAGAGGCAGCCCGGAAGGAGAAGACCGATCGCCGCCACGGAGGAACGCTGGAGCGCATGCATCTGGATCTCCTGCCGCCGTGGTGCCCGAGGCTTGGCCCTGGCCGGATGGCCGCCTCGTGACGCCATTGTACCGCCCGCCGGAGCCGAGGGTCAAGCGGGCTCCCGGCTGGAGTTCGCCCACTCCAGGGGGGCCTGGTGAAGGGAGCGGGGTGGCGCGGTGGGCGATCCGAGGAAGGACCGCGGCACGCCGGACCGTCGAGATCGAGACCGAGACCGATGTCGTCGCCCGATCCCTGCCTGTCGCGACTTCAGCCGTTCTGCGGCCCGTTCACGTTCCAGATCGGGGCAGGTCCGGGGAAGTTCCCTGAAGTCGCCTCCCTCCGGAGGGCCGGGC
>JBFYZZ010000064.1:0-15094 GCA_041309225.1 Deltaproteobacteria bacterium
CGGGGAGCGCCTCGCGGCGCCACTGGGATGGCTCGATGTCGGACCACTCGATAGGCATGGCTCGCTGTGGCTCCACACCCAGCACGAGGTGGAGCGGCGTCCGCTAAGATCTGCCGCTCCACCTCACCCTTCCTCGTCAACAGGCCGCCGGCATGACGATGCTGGGCCGCCGCTGCTATCGCGATGGGTTCCCCCGTGGGCCTGACGGCGTTCCCGTCGCTCACGGCTCCGGGAACGGTCAGGACCCCTGCGGCCTCGACGTGCTCGAAGCCTCAGCAGACGTGACCGGGGAACGGCTGGATCGCCTCAGGCAGGGTGGGCGGCAACAACAGCCCCACGTCCGCGAGTTCGTAGACCTGCTCCGAGAGCAGGTCCCGGACGCGGACGCCGAACCCGGGCAGGACCTCCTCCACCAGGTACAGGCCGAACCGGGCTCGCGCCATGCCGGCGAGCAGGCGGCGCTCGTCGTCGTAGATCATGAAACTGGAATACCGTGGCACCATCGTGGCACCATGAACCGAGGCAGGTAGAAAGCACGGAACTCGGTGTATCCCGTGGCGGTTCCCCTCCAGGCTCGTACGGGCGAGGCCGACGACTCGCCAAAAGCGGCATAGAAAGCGCGCCCCCGACAGGATTCGAACCTGTGGCCCACGGCTTCGAAGACAGGCTTAGAATGGGGTCAATACAAGAATCGGCTTGGTAGCCTTGGTTCCGGGCCCGGTAACCTTGGCGCCCATGGCTGGAGGGGGGGGTCATGGTGCCACGATGGTGCCACGGAGGGAGGACGTGCGCTCGGACCTGCGCGACGAGCACCTTGACATTCCAGTCGAGCCGATGCATGAATACCAGTCAGATGTGCAGAGGGCTAAACGGATGCCTGTCCCCTACTTCGCACGCCACCTCGAGACCCGCCTCACCCTGCAGCGGGGGTCCGCGCAGAAGATCCACCTGGTGCAGGGGGCTCGGCAGACGGGCAAGTCCACGCTCCTCCGGCACGTCCTCGACGACTGCGGGCCCACCCTGGTCCTGGACCTCCAGGACCGCCGCCTGCGGCGCCGCTACGAGGCGGACGACGGGCTGCTCGTGCGGGAACTGGAGGCCGACCCGGGCGTGCAGGCGGTGTTCGTCGACGAGATCCAGAAGGTTCCGGGTCTGCTCGACGACGTCCAGTACCTCCACGACCGGGATCCCGAGCGGTTCCACTTCGTGCTCACGGGCTCGTCCGCGCGGCAACTGCGCAGGCATGCCGCGAACCTCCTCCCCGGGCGGGTGCACGCCACGTTCCTGTCACCCGTGCTGCAGGCCGAGATCCGCGACTGCGAGATCCTGCCGCTGCAGCACGGCACGGGCGAGCGGTTCCCGGCACGAGACCTGGCCGCCTGCCTGGTCCAGGGGAGCCTGCCCGGGCTCTTCCACGAGAGTGCCGCGTCCTGGGCCGAGACCCTGGGCTCCTACGTGGACCTCTACGTCGAGAACGAGATCCGGCAGGAGAACGTCGTCGCCGACATGGGGGCCTTCGCGCGGTTCCTGCGGCTCGCCGCCCTGGAGTCGGGGCAGGTCGTGAACTTCACGAAGCTGGCGCGCGACGTGGGCGTGGTGCCGAACACGCTGCGGAACTTCTACCAGGTGCTGGAGGACACCCACGTCGGTCTCCGGGTTCGTGTTTTCGGCCGCAGCCGCAAGCGCGTCCTGCAGGCGCCCCGCTTCCTCCTGTTCGACCTCGGGGTCCGCCACGTCCTGGCCGGTCTGCCGGTCGACGACGTGCTTCTCAAGCTCGACCCGGGCCACCTGTTCGAGCAGTGGGTGCTGGCCGAACTCTGGTACCGCTGCCAGGCCCGGGGCCGGGGCCACGCCCTCGCCACGTGGACGACGGCGAGTGGCGCCGAGGTGGACGCCATCGTCGAGACGCCCGAGGAGGCGATCCCTGTCGAGGTGAAGTGGACCGACCGCCCCACGCCGGCCGACGCGCGGTACGTGGAGACGTTCCTCGACGTCCACCCCGACCTGGCCCGACGGGGCTACGTCGTGTGCCGCTGCCCGCGCAGGCAGGCGCTCACGCAGCGGACCACGGCCCTGCCGTGGGACGAGTTCTAGGTACGGGTTCCCGTCCGGCCTCTCGGTGCGAGAACCTCTCGGGAGGGGGTGAGGTGGGGGGCCGGAACCGATCGCGGCCCACGGTTTCGTAGGGTCCGTGGTACCACGGCGGTGCCACGGGGGGGGACTTCACCGGGCCGCGAGGGATGTCCTCAGCCCTCTTCGAGGAACCACCACCACGCCGGCATCACGGGCACGGTGCGGCTGCCGACCCGCAGTTCGCCGCGGTCCAGGAGCGTCACCACCACGGCGTCCTCCACGGAGAGTTCCTCCATCGCCTCGCCGAGAGCCCGGACCTCGCGGGCCCGGGTGGACTCCGTCGACAGATCCGCGCACACCTGGACGAGCAGGGGGCGTCGGCCGGCCTGTGTCGCGACGAGGTCCACCTCCCAGCCGGACCGCGTGACGACGAAGGCGGCCTGCCACCCCCTCCGCCGCAGTTCGAGGTACACGGCGTTCTCCAGGAGGTGACCGACGTCCGGGGAGGCATGGTGAGCGCCGGTCCGTCCGAGGGCCGGGTCCACGAGGTAGCACTTCCGGGGGCGGGTCGCGCGGGCCTGCTCGGACGCGGCGTATGCGGCCACGGGGAAGACGAACCCGGCCGCCTCCAGCAGCGACAGGTACTCGTGGAGCGTGTTCTTCCCGACGGCGATCTGCTGGGAGCGCAGGTCGTTGTACAGCTTGTTCACCGACAGGAGGCCCGCGGGCGAGGCCGCCAGCCTCCGGACGAGATGGCGCAGGGGGGTCACGTTGGCGACACCGTGGCGTTCCACCACATCGCGGAACAGGACGACGTCCACGTACGCGCGGAGCGTGGCGACGCGGTCCTCCTCCGAGAAGCCCTGGACCTCCGGGAAGCCGCCGACCTCCAGGTAGCGCGTGACGTGCTGCTCCAGGACGGCGCGCTCGGCCGAGGCCGGCGGAAAGGGGCCCGACGGACGGATGCCCCGGTGCTCCAGGAACTCACGGAACCCGAAGGGGAGTATCTCCGTGGGAAGGCTCCTCCCCCGCAGGCTCGTGGCCACCTCGCGCGCCATGAGCACCGCCGAGGAGCCCGTGACCACCACCTCGCTCCGGCCCTCGTCCATCAGGCGGCGCACGAAGGTCTCCCAGCCGGTCACGTTCTGGATCTCGTCGAACCCGTACCAGGCGTGGCCGGCGGCTTCCGGGTCCCGCCGCAGGAGCGTGTCGGGGAAGCGGTGCAGGTCGGACACGGACAGGGGCAGCAGCCGCTCGTCTTCGAAGTTGACGTAGAGCATCCGGCTCCGGGGGACGCCCTCGCCCTCGAGCCTCTGTACCTGCTGGAGGAGGAAGGTCGTCTTGCCCGAGCGGCGCATGCCGACGACCGCATCCACCTTGCCGGGCAGGGAGCGGAGGCGGCACGAACGCGGCGTAGATGGCCGAATTTCGCGACGCTGGAAGTCGGCGATCACGCGCTCGACGGCGTCCTGTACGGTATTCTGGTCGCTCATGGAAGACAGGATAACACGCTTCTGTCTCTCCTGGAAGGACAGGTCGGGGCGGCTCGAGCGGGAGCGTCCACCGGTCGAGTACCGGCTCTCGCTGCCCGATCCCTGGGGCCGGCGGCTCGTCGACGGGAATCCGTGAGGTTCAGTCCTCCGCCTCGGCTTCCCCCCGGGACTCCCATGCGGCCGCCCCGATGGTCATCGCGGCGTAGGCGGGGCCGAGGCAGTCGATCGCGTCCCGGCCCGACAGGACGACACCCAGCGGTCCGGCCTCCCGGAGGATCGCGTCGGGCAGGGCGGGCGGCTCCGGCTTCAAGACGAGGTCGAGGACACCTCCGGTCCAGAACGCTGAGAGGTCCGGCGCAGGTGCCGCCTGTGGGGGTGGGGCCTGCGGCGCGGCCTGCGCTGCCGGGGCCGAGCGTGAGCGGGGCCCCCTGTCGCCCGGGTCGCCGGCGCTGCGGAGGGCGCGGAGGTGGTCGAGCAGCACCTCTCTCGTGCGGCCCCGCCAGGCGAACACGAGGAACGGATCCTCGTCGAACCGCTCGGCCAGCAGGTAGTAGGTGGCGGCGACGTGCTTGCAGGGGTTGGACCAGTCCGGACAGGAGCAGGAGGTCTCCAGGTCGCGCGTGCTGGCGGGGAAGAGCGAGAGGCGACAGGCGGTGAACGCGGCTTCGATGTCGGTGGGCATCTCGCCCGCCAGGAGCCGGGCGAGGTAGATGGCCTCGCCCGCGAGTTGTTTCTCGACCTTCTCCCAGTCCTTCTCGGAGAGCGTCTTGACCGCGATGCGCACGTCGTAGGGCCTGGCCCGCGTTCCCTGGACCTTCGCCGTGACCGCGCCCGGCACGAGTTCGAGGTCCATGACCTGGCCCATCCGGGCGTAGCGTCGGCCCCGCTCCAGGCGCGCGCCGATCCGGAAGGACTCCAGGACCGCGATGAATCGCCTCGACCACCAGGTCTCCCCCACCGGTCCCTTGCGGCTCTTCGCCTGGATGCCGCCGACGGCGGGCCGGGGCGCCGAGGCCGTGTGCGAGGGGTACCAGGAGTCGTAGAACCGGCCGCGCCGCGACATGGGGACTCCGGGTCACGCCTCGGCCAGCGCCGAGGCGGAGAGGGCGACGACGTCGCGGAGCGCCGTGGTGGACAACTCGGTGAGCCAGCCTTCGCCGCTCCCTACGACCTCGTGGGCCAGAGCCCGCTTCTCCTCGATCATCCGGTCGATGCGCTCCTCGACCGTGCCCTGGCAGACGAACTTGTGGACCTGCACGTTGCGCCGCTGGCCGATGCGGAACGCCCGGTCGGTGGCCTGGTCCTCGACGGCCGGGTTCCACCAGCGGTCGAAATGGACGACGTGGCTCGCGGCGGTGAGGTTGAGGCCGGTGCCCCCCGCCTTCAGCGAGAGCAACAGCAACGGGGGGCCGTCGGGCGACTGGAAGCGCGCGACCATGGCGTCCCGGGCCTTCTTCTGCACGGTGCCGTGCAGGTACAGCACTTCGCGGTGGAACCGGTCCTGGAGGTGGACCGCGAGGAGGCGCCCCATCTCGGCGAACTGCGTGAAGAGCAGGGCCCGGTCCCCCGAGGCGAGGACCTCGTCCAGGATCTCCTCCAGGCGCGCGACCTTGCCCGACCGGCCGTCCATCCGGGATCCGTCCTGCAGGAACTGGGCGGGGTGGTTGCACACCTGCTTGAGCTTCAGGAGCGTGGCGAGCACCAGCCCCTTGCGCTCGATCCCCTCGCTCTGGTCGATCCGGGCCAGCATGTCGTCCACCACGGCCTGGTAGAGGCTCGCCTGCTCCCGCGTGAGCGGACAGGACACCTTCACCTCGATCTTGTCCGGCAGATCCTGGATGATCCGCGGATCCGTCTTCAGGCGCCTCAGTACGAACGGGCCGACGAGGCGTCGCAGCAGGGCGGCGCGCTCCCGGTCCCGGTTGCGCTCCACCGGCAGTACGAACCGCCGCTGGAAGTCGGCCGCCGAGCCCAGCAGGCCGGGGTTCAGGAAGTGGAGGATGGACCAGAGCTCGGCGAGCCGGTTCTCGACCGGGGTGCCGGTGAGCGCGACCCGGCGGGCCGCCTGGAGTTCCCGGACCGCCTGCGTCTGCCGGGCCCCGCTCGTCTTGACGTTCTGCGCCTCGTCCAGCACGACGCGGTGCCAGCGGATCGCGGAGAGATCGGCACGGTCCCTCGGGACGACCGCGTAGGTGGTGAGGACGAGGTCGGAAGCCGTGACTGCCCGTCGGAGGGCGTCCCCGGCGAGGCGGCCCGAGCCGTGGTGGACGTGGACCTCGAGGTCTGGGGCGAACCGCGCCGCCTCCTGCTGCCAGTTGCCGAGGACCGACATCGGGCAGACGAGCAGCGTGGGCCCGGGCCGCCCGTCGCCGCTTCGGCCGGCACGTTCGGAGACCAGGAGGGCGAGCACCTGGATGGTCTTTCCGAGTCCCATGTCGTCCGCGAGGCACGCGCCGAGCCCGAGGTCCTCCAGGAACCGGAGCCAGGCGAGCCCGCGCTCCTGGTAGGGCCGGAGCGTCCCGTGGAAGCCTTCGGGCGCCGGGACGGGGACCGGCGCGAGATCCGCGTCGCCCCGGAGGAGGGCCCCCAGCGCGCCCTCCGCCTCGACTCGGCCCACCGGCAGCCCGGCGTTGGCCGGATCGAGCCCGAGCGCCAGTCGCAGGAGTCCGGCGACCGTGGTCTCCCCCGCGGGAGGCCCGTGACGGAACGCCGCCAGCGCCCGTTCGACGTCCTCGGGCCGCAGTTCCACCCACCGACCACGGAGGCGGACGAGCGGGGTCTTCGCCCTGGCCAGGCGGGCCAACTCGGCGGGGGAGACGACCTCGTCGCCGAGGCACAGGGAGGCGTCGAAGGCACAGATCCCGTCCGTGCCGACGAGGCCGGAGGAATGCCGGCCCCCCTCCTCGCGGACCCGGAGGCGCAAGCCGAGGCGCACCTCCCGCTTCCTCCACCAGGGCGGGACGAGCACGCCGTACCCCGCACCCTCCAGGAGGGGGGCAGCCTCGGCGAGGAAGTGCCAGGCGTCGTCCGTGGACAGGTCCATGCCGGACGGCCGGGAGGTACGCAGCGCGCGAGCCAGCCCCGGCCATACCCGGGCAGCGCGGCCGAGGTCGGCCAGCACCCGCTCCTGCGGATCCGGCACGGCCACGTGGAAGAGTTCCAGTGCACGGCCACCGGTCCGCCACACCTGGTCGAGGGAAGCGAGCAGGCTCGGGTCGTCGGGATCCTGGAGGAGCAGGTCGAGCCGCCACCCGGCATCGGTCCCGCCGGCCGTCGTCTCGGCCCCGGGGCCCGAGAGCCGGAAGCAGGTCCGGAACGGACGTCGCTCCTCGGCCACGAGCGGTGCTGACCAGGCGTCGATCCTGGTCTTCAGGTCCACGAGATCCGCCTCCGGGGCTCGGACCTCGCTCGCCTGCGTGAACAAGGCGCGTAGCCAGGCCTCGGTCGCCTGCGCCCGCCGGGCTTCGCGGGCCGGGGCGCGGGTGCGGCGCGCGGCCAGGTCGGGTTCCAGGGGGACCAGCTGCGACGTGCATCCGTCCACGAAGCCGTCGATGGCGTCGCGGACGACCAGCATCGCGGAGGGCGTTCCCCCCGCCGGTGTCCCGTCGCCGGTGACGGTGGCCTCGTCGTCGACACGGATCGCCGCGGCGCCTGCGGCCGGCAGTGCGGTCGCCAGGGCCCGGAGACGGCCGACGTCCTCGCCACCGGAGGGGGCCGGCCGCCAGAGCGCGTGCCAGGCTCCCTCCTTGCGCACGAGGTCGGGAAGGACCCGTCCTCGTGCCATCCACTCCAGCGCGAGGCGGACCATGGCGGTGAACGCCGGGAAGGTCGGGGCGAGCACGAACCCCGCCGGGTCCGATCGGTCGAGGGCGAGGAGCAGGTCGACCGCCCACGCGGCGTGGAACACCAGACACGGCACGCGCCACGGACGGAGCGCGGCCGCCTCGGGAACCGGACGGTGGCCACCCAGGCGCAGGCCCGAGGCAAGGGGCCTCCCGGCGGCGGAGGGCAGGCGGAGCGTGGCCCACGCCGTGCCGGCATCCACCACGCCCGGCGCCTCCAAGCCGCACAGCACCGCCCGGATCGATTCGGCCGAGGCGGCGAACGGGTGTCTCGGCACGGACCGGGCCGCGGATGCTTCGGCCTTGCGCCCCGTCGGAGCGGTGCTCCGGCTCCTCCGGACGACGGACGCCTCGGGTGCCTCGTCCTCGCCCCACACGAGCAGCCCCTCTTTCAGGGACCAAGCTGCGTGAAGCACGTCCATGTCGGGCTCCGGGAGGTTCGCCCGCGGTATCGCGGGCGAGGGCTGCGACTATCCCAGCCACTCGCCTCGTACCGCTCGCAAGAGGTGGAGCCCCCAGCGGTGGTGCGCGCTGCCGAGGGGCTGACGATGGGGGCCGGGACGGGCCTGAAGGGCTGTGGTTGCGCCCGTCGTCGCGGACAGATATGCCACGGTGGCATAATGCAACAGGAGCATCACCATGCACCTCCCGTTCCTCGGTCGCACGCGCGAGCTGGCCCGCCTCGGGCGGGCGCTGCGGGGGGGCGAGGGAACCCTCGTCTGCCTGGTGGGCCGGCGCCGGGTGGGCAAGTCCCGGCTCCTCGGCGAGGTCCTGCGGGACCTGCCATCGGTCTACGTCGTGGGGGACGACCAGGACGCCCCTCTGCACCGCGCGACGGTGGCGCGGGAGATGGCGGCCCTCGTGCCCGGGTTCGCCTCCGCCACGTACCCCACCTGGGACGCCCTCCTCGAGCGATGGTGGGGCGCGGCGCCCGGGGGCGCGGTGCTCGCGCTCGACGAGTTCCAGGCGTTCGTCGTGGCCTCGCCCGAACTCCCCTCGGTCCTCCAACGGTGGATCGACCGGGCTTTCGTCCCACCCAGGCACCTGGCCGTGTGCGGCTCGTCCCAGCGCATGATGTCGGGCCTCGTGCTCGATGCGAGTGCCCCGCTCTACGGCCGTGCCCGGGAGATCGTCCACCTCGGCCCGCTCGAGGTGGACCTGCTCCCCACCGCGCTCGGGACCCGGACGCCCCTCGAGGCGGCGAGCGCCTGGGCGACGTGGGGCGGCGTGCCGCGGTACTGGGAACTGGCCGCGGACTACCCGGACCGCTGGAGCGCCGTGTCCGACCTCGTGCTGGACCCGTCCGGCGTCCTCCACCACGAGCCCCGGCGGTTGCTGCTCGACGATCTTCGGGAGACGGCGCGGGCAGCCTCGATCCTCGCGCTGGTCGGCCAGGGGTGCACCCGCATGTCCGAGATCGCCGCCCGCCTGGGCCAGCCTGCGACCTCGCTCACCCGTCCGCTCGCGCGCCTGCAGGACCTAGGGCTGCTGCGGCGCGAGACGCCGTGGGGCGCCGACCCCCGGAGCGCGAAGCAGTCACTCTACGGGATCGCCGACCCGTTCCTCGCCTTCTGGTACCGGTTCGTGGACCCGGCCCGGTCGAGGCTCGCCGCCGGGCAGGTGGACGGCGTGCTTGCCGACGTGCAGGCCCGCTGGCCGGGCTTCCTCGGCGGCGCCTGGGAGGTGCTCGCCCGGGAGGCCGTCGCCCGACGCGCCATCGCCGGGGAGACGTGGCTCCCCGCCGCCCGGTGGTGGGGCGGTGGCCTCGACCGCAAGCCGCTCGAACTGGACATCGTGGCCCGCCACGCGAACGACCCAGGCCGGGTCCTCGTCGGCGAGGCCAAGGTCCACGCCACGCCCGGCGAGGTCCCGCGCCTCCTGGCCGACCTCGCAGAGCGGGCGGCCCGGTGCCCGGCGCTCCGCGGCCTCGCCACGGATCTCCGCCTGTTCGTGCTCGACGGCCTCCCGGCGGGCACCGAGGGGGTCGTCACCGGGGACGAGGTGGTCGGGGCCCGGCCGGATGCTGCCATGGGCACGAGCGGGTGAGAAAGCGCCATGCCTGCGGCCCACGGCTTTTTAAGCCGTGGGCCGCGAGAGGGATGTCAAGACGATAACATGGGTGTAAGGCAGGCAATCGACATCAGATCATGAGACTGGAATACCGTGGCACCATCGTGGCACTGCCGTGGCACCATCGTGGCACCATGAACTGAGGCAGGTAGAAAGCACGGAATCAGACGAATCCTGTGGTGAATCCCGTCCGAGCTCGTGCGGGCGAGGCTGGTGGCTCGCCAAAAGCGGCATAGAAAGCGCGCCCCCGGCAGGATTCGAACCTGCGGCCCACGGCTTCGAAGGCC
Organism: Deltaproteobacteria bacterium; assembly: GCA_041309225.1. Classification (GTDB taxonomy): domain Bacteria; phylum Myxococcota_A; class UBA796; order UBA796; family JAFGLY01; genus JAFGLY01. The sequence continues at coordinate 9,766 of JBFYZZ010000064.1, forward strand.
GTTGCTCTATCCGGACTGAGCTACGGGAGCGTGGCGGGGTTCTAGCCCGCGCAGGGGCCGGTGTCCCCCCCAGGGCGAGGCCCAGGTGCCGACCCCATCGGTGCTCCGCCGCATTCCGCGCGCGCCGACCGCCGGATCTGAGGGTACGTTGGCTGGCGCACCGCGGAGACGTGCCGCCCATGGCGGGTTCCCTGTTCCCTCTGCCCCTGTCCCTCACTGCTGTCCTGTTCGCGTGGATCGCCGGTTCCGCCTCAGCCCGGGGCTCCACCCCCAACGCGCCGGAGGGGAGCACGGTCGCTTCGTCCGCCTCCATGCTCCCGTCCTTCGAGGCCGGCCCCCCGTCCGTCCTCACGCCCCGGGAGACCCAGGCGGGTCGCCTGCGTTGGAAGCGCTGTCACCGGGATCCCGAACCCAAGGCCCCAGTGAACATCGGCCCGGCCACGGTCATCGGGCCGGTGCCCGCCACCGACGTCGACGCGCGAGTGGTCACGATCCTCGAGGAGCTCCGCTGCTGCTACGGCGTCGAGGTCGAGGAGGATCCCACGCTCGCCATGCAGATGGTCGTGAAGATCCTGGCCGAGGCCTCGGGGACCACGGCCGGCGCCACGATCCGGTCCACCACGGTGCAGCGCCCGCGCCTGGAGGCCTGCGTGACGGAGTCCTTCCGTCACCTTGTGCTCCCCTCGGTGGTCGGCAGCGAGCGCTCGGTCGCCACCATCCCCCTGCTCCTCTCCCCGCACCTCTAGCCCGGCGCCCCGCTCCCCACGGCCGCTGACCTCCCGTACACGGTCCGCCTGGAGGCCGAACCCCCCTCCGGAGATCCCTGATGACCCGCTGGCTGCTCCTCTCCGCCCTCCTCGTCGGCGCCTGCTCCGACGACGACGACTCCAGCAACGGCGACGACACCGAAGCCGACACCGATACCGATGCCGATACCGACGGCGAGATCGTCCCCCTCGAGACCGAGCTGGTCAGCCAGGGCGACTGCCACGAGAACGGTCCGCCCTCGATCACGGCCACGGCCGCGGGGGGTGGCGACATCCTGGTCGAGCAGGTCAACTTCCGCTCCATGTCCACCTGCGCGACCTTCGCGGTCAAAGCCGAGCTCGACACCATCCAGCACCGGATCATGGTCAACCTCAAGGACCTGAACAAGCCCTGCAAGGGCGAGTGCTTCCTCGATCTGAGCTACCGGCTCCTCGACCTCGCTCCCGGCAGCTACACGGTGTTCGCCCCCGGCGGCGAGGCCCCGGTCACGGTCGAGTGATCGGCGTCCGCAGCACGGGATCGCGTCTCCGTCGCCCGCCGGGCAGGAGCAGGAGCCCCAGGAGGCCCGCGAACGCCGCCGCCGCCAGCCCCAGGGCCGGGCGGAGCCAGGCCGGCCGGTAGTCCAACTCCACCTCGTGGGTCCCGGCCGGCACGGGCAGCGCACCGAACGCCAGGTCCGCCGGGAGCAGGGGGGTCGGCATGCCGTCCAGCGTGGCGTGCCAACCCGGGTACAGGCTCTGCGCGATGACCAGGAGCGCGGGGCGGGTCGTCGTGGTCCGGATCCGCCAGGCGTCGTCCCGTTTCGAGCGCAGGGTGGCCGTGCCGGCAGGATCCCCGGCGCAGGCCCACAGATCGGCGGGGAGGGCCGCCGCCTCGGCCTCCACCACAGCCTCGCGCGTGGGATCGAGCGTGGCGAGGGCCGCCAGCGCGGCCTCGGGGCCGTCCGCTGGGTACGCGCAGCCCACCAGCGTGGCGAGCGGACGCGCCCCGTGGTTGCGGTAGAGCCGGACGGGCGCCGTCCGGAGGGGCTCCAGCCGAGAATCGTCCAGAAGGTGCGTGGTCAGGAGGTACCGGACCCCGAGGAGGTCCGCGATCGGCAGGTGGTCGAGGAAGGCCCGGATACGGGGCTCGCCCTCCGAGAGGCCCGCGTCCAGCCCGCAGGTGGCGAGCAGCGCCTCGGTGCGCGGGAGCATGAGCGGGCTGGTGATCACGACGTCCTGCAGGCCCCACAGGAGGCCGAGACTTGCGCTCATCCGCTCGCGATCGAGATCCGCATCGCCCCGGCGGTCGAGCACCGTGACCCGGAACGTGCCGGGATCCCCCTCGATCGCCGCCAGGGCGGCGGGTGGCGTGGTGATCGACTCCCGGGGCACCGGTGGCTGGTAGGTGCCGCCGAAGAGGTACAGGTCGGCGACGAGGAGCGCGGTGGCTCCGTACGCCAGCGTCGCGGGCCCGATGCGCCGGCGGGACGCGGCCAGCAGGCCGGCGGCGAGCAGGACCGCCACGCCCCCCGGCCACAGGACCAGCGGCGACCACGGGGTGGTGTCCGCGGCCAGCGAGGCCACGATGCGGTCCACCTTGGCGGGGATGGCGGCGGGATCCTCGGGACCGGGCGCCGCCGGGGCGGCGCGCACGAGCGGCGGAAGGGCCACGGGCGGTGCAGGGAGCGCCGCCTCGGCCTCGAACCGGCGGGTCAACGCATCCCGGACCCCCTCCTCGCCCAGGGCGAGGCCCAGCCGGAGCCCGGCCAGGAGCACCACCCCCGCCGCGATCACGAGCAGGAGGCGCCGGGCCCGCCGAGCCAGCACACCGGGCCGATCGCGGAGGTCCGCGAGGACGCCGTCGAGGCCGGCCGCCGCGAGGAGTGCCGCGGCCAGGGAGACCCAGAGGGCGAAGCGGACCGGAAAGCGGAACCGGTCGAGGCCGGGCAGGTGCCGCACCAGGCCCCACACCGGCGTGAAACTTCCCAGCATGAGCACCAGTCCGGCGACCCCCACCGCCGTCCAGAAGCGCTGGCCCCGGATCCCCCAGGCCGCCAGGATCGCCACCGGGATGCCCAGGTAGAACGACATCTCCCAGTGGCTCTCCCCTACCCCCCAGTAGCCGGTACCGCGGTGGGTGTAGGTCCGGAGCACGTCGGCGGGCCGGTCGAAGCCGAAGAACCGCGGGAGGACCGCGTGCACCAGCTCCTGGGGGGGAAGGCTCCCGATGCCGGCGAAGGCCGCGTCGACCCCACCCTCCCGGAAGGAGAGGCGGGCGAGCTCCGCGGTGGCGGCGAGCTGCGGCGCCGAGAGCGCCGCGGCCAGGAGGGCGGCCACCGCGAAGCCCGCGAGCGGGCGCCACGCCTGCCGGGGCATACCCCACGGCAGGCGCCACAGGGTCACGATCCCCGCCAGCATCCACCCGAAGACGGCCACCTGCACGTGTCCCGCCACCAGGATCATCCACAGACCCAGGGCGGTGAACCCCCACGCGCGCCCCCGGGCGTGGCCGGACGCCGCCGCGTCGGTCGCCCGCACGACGGCCCAGAGCGTGAACGGGACCCAGGCGATCACCGCCTGCATGCCCAGGTAGTGGGCGTGCGTGGCGAGGAAGCCGCCGAATGCGAAGGCCGCGCCGGCAAGAAGGGCGGCCGCCTCGGAGCGGCCCAGGGCCCGGGCCAGGAGGACGGTGCCCACCCCCGCCCAGGCCGCGTGAAGGAGGAGGGTCCACCCCAGGGCCAGCGGATCCGGCAGGAGCGCGAAGAGGAGCATGGTGGGCGGGTACAGCAGGCCCGCCTGCCCGTCCGCGAGCAGCGGATGGCCGCACCCGGCGCCGGCACACCAGAGCGGGAGGTGGCCCGAGGCCCACTCGGCCGCGCCCCAGGCCCGCCAGGGGTAGTGGTGGGTCCGGAGGTCGTGGTGCCAGGGCACTGCCAGTCCGAGCGTCGCACCGGGCGCCCAGACCACGGCCGCGGCGAGGAGCGCGATCACGGCCCGACGGAGCCCGGTCGGATCGTGCAGCCCCCCGTGCCTCACCGCAGGTACCCCAGGGCCCGGAGCGCATCCCCGTGGGCAGGATCGGCGGGCGATCTGCCCGCCCGGAGCCCAGCCACCTCCTCCAGCACGAACCGGCGGGCGGTCTCGGCGGCCGTGGGCTGGGAGGCCGAGATGTCCAGCGTCTCCCGGGGATCCGCTGTGAGGTCGAAGAGCGCGCCCGTACCGGCGTCCGCGTCGAGCAGGTACTTTACGGCGCTCCCGCCAGCGCCCCGGCCGGTCCGGAGCCCATAGATCGCTCCCCGGTCGAGCGCGCCCGTCTTCCGCCCCACCAGCACGAGCGCGGGCGGGGTGTCGTGCTCCCCGCGCGCGAGAGCAGCGAGGTCGATGCCCTCCCCCGGCTCCATCGGCGGCCGGTCGAGCCAGGCCAGGATCGTGGTGGGAACGTCCAGGATGCGGACCTGGGCGTCCACCGCGAGGCCCGCCGGCCCGCCGGGTGCACGGATGGCCAGGGGGATGCGCACCGCCTCGTCCCACAGGCCGAGGTGGGCGAAGCGGATCCCGTGCTCCCCGAGCATTTCCCCGTGGTCCGCCACCGCCACCACGAGCGTGCGATCCGCGAGCCCGAGGTCCCGGAGCGTGTCGAGGAGTTCGCCCAGGCGTGCGTCGGTCCAGGCCACCTCCCCGCCGTACAGCTCCCTGAGCGCGGCCTCCACCTCCGGAGTGTAGGTGTAGGAGGCCTCCCGGGGCAGGATGGCACGGTGATCCACGCCGGCGGGGGCCGGCCCACCGGGGTGGGGCTCGTAGGGCGCGTGCGGCTCGAAGTAGTGGACCCAGCAGAGGAACGGCCGATCGCGGTGGGCGGCCATCCAGCGCGCGGCTCGCCGGTTCGTGGCCTCAGCGCTGCGCTCCAGCAGGAACGGGGCGGCGAGCGGATCGCCGAACCGGAACAGGGCCCGGATCCCGAGCCGGACGAGGCGGATCTCGGCCGCGCCGTGCAACCCTGGCCAGAAGTCATCGTCGTAGGTTCCGAATCCCTGGTCGAGCCCGGTGCTGGAGTCCACCGCGAAGGAGGACACGAACGCGCCTGTCGCGAAGCCCGCGACCTCGAGCCGCTCGGCCAGGGTGAGGAAGCCGGGCGCCAGCGCGTCCCCGTTGGACAGGACCCCGTGCCGGACGGGGTGGAGGGACGTGAACAGGGAGGCGTGCGCGGGTGCGGTCTCGGGCAGGGGGGTGACGGCATCCGTGAAGAGGAGGCCCTCACGGGCCAGGGCGTCGAACCGCGGGGTCGCGGGCGCCCGGGGATCCCCATAGGCGGCGACGTGGTCGCGCCGCACCGTGTCGAGGGTGACGAGCAGGACGTTCCGCCCCGGCCCGCCGGGCGGCGGGACGGGATCCCGCGGCCGGCCGGTGAGCACCGCCGCGTCGCCCAGGGCGAGGAGGATCGCGATCCCGAGGGACAGCACGAGCCACCCTGGTCTCAGGCCGAACCCCACCTCCGCCCGCCGCAGCCAGTGCCGCGCGTTGAGGAAGACCGCCCCCGCGACGCCGAGGGGCAGCGCGAGGCCCGCCGCCCCGGCGGCCCA
>JBFYZZ010000065.1:0-5949 GCA_041309225.1 Deltaproteobacteria bacterium
TGGCCGAGGCCAGGATCCAGAGCCGGACGGCGCGGCGAGCGGGCCCGGGCCCGAGCAGGAGCCCGAGCGCGCCCCCCGCGGCGAGGCCCGCGAGGTGGCCCCAGAGGTTCACCTCGGGGGATCCCAGGCCGGACGCCAGCGCAACGGCGAGGAGGACGAGGGCGAAGGTGCCGAAGGGGTACCTCGGGCGGCGGGGGACCGCGGCCGCGTGGCGCCAGCCGAAGGTGACGGCCGCGCCCAGGATCCCGAAGGCCACACCGCTCGCCCCCACGCTCGTCCGATCCGGCCAGGCCAGCGCCGACACCGCCCCCGACGCGAGCGCGGAGGCCAGGAGCAGGAGGGCCAGGTCGCGCCGCCCCCAGGCCCGCTCCAGCCAGGTGCCCGCCCAGAGGACGACCAGGAGGTTGCCCGCGAGGTGGAGGGGGCTCGTGTGGACCAGCGTGGCGGTGAGGAGGCGCCAGGCCTGGCCCAGGTCGAGCACCGAGGGCAGGAGGGATCCGAACCGGGCCACGAGCCCGGCATCGCCACCCGGCCGGACCGTGGGGATCCAGGCCAGCCCCAGGGCGGCGCAGAGGGTGAGGGTCAGCCATGGCGGGCGGCGGGCCTCCAGCGCCCTCCGGATCGCGGCCTCGGGCGAGCCCTCGAGCCCGCGCCACGAGGCGAGCCCGTCCGCCCGCACGAAGCGGTCGCCGGTGATCGGCGTACATCGGACCTCGGCCTCGGGCGGCACCCGGCCCGCGCGGACCTCGTCCTCGAACGTGGTCCAGCCCATCCGCCTCGTCGCGCCGTCGTGCCGGACCTCCACCTCCATGCGGGGTCCTCCACCGCCAGCCTATGACCACGGGCGTCCAGGGCCCAGCCCCCGAGGCCGGATCCCGCGTGGTCCAGCGTGGGCCGTCGCGATACGTCCCAGCGCTGCCCCGGAGGCGAACCCGTGCCCGGCCTGCGTGACGGCATCGACACCCTCCGCAGGGTTCTCGGTGGCGGCAGCCACGAGCTGCACCGCGACGATCTCCTCCGCCGGACCGAGGAGGGGATGTGGCGGTTGCGCTCGTTCGGCGCGCGCGGCGAGGAGTGCTTCCCCCCGGCGGTCGTCGTCCGGATCGCCGTCGCGTCGGGCAGCCCCGAGGTCGTGCGCGGGCTCGTCACGGAGGCCGCCTTCGCCCGGGATCTCGAGGCCCGCCTGCGGAACCGGCTCGTGCATCCGGGCGCCGGGGGCCTGCCGACGCTGCGGTGGGAGGTGGACGCGGGGTCCCAGGACGCGGTGACGGTGGCGGAGGATCCTCGTCCCTCCGCGGCGTTCGTGCGGATCCGGGGAGGCGACCGCGACGGCGCCTGCGTGACCCTCGCCAGCGGGCAGCACGAGTTCCGCCTGGGGCGGGGGGCCTGGCACGGCCGCGACCGCGTCCTCCCCAACGACGTCGTCCTCTGCGAGGAGGACGCCTTCGTCAGCCGGGCCGCGGCTCTGCTCGTCCGCGCGGGCGGGGCCCTGGAGATCGAGTCGCGCGACCAGGGGGAGTGCCTCCAGGTGGTGCGCGCCGACGGAACGCGGATCCGGCCCGCCCGCACCGCCACGGGCCGGGTGCGCGTCGACCCCGGGGACACGGTGGTGCTCGACGATGGGGAGGGCCGGTCGGTCGTCCTGGCCCTGGAGGAGGGATGACCGTCCGGGAGGAGGAGCGGGACCTCTTCCGGGTCGATCTCGCGACCCTGGCGGAGCCGTCCGCCTGGAAGCGGATCGTCGCCGGCCGCCGGCCGGCGGTGGACCCGTACGCGGTGGCCCGGGGCGTGCTGGCGGTCGTCCAGCGCTGCACGGTCCGCTCGGCCCGGGGCGAGCGGCTCCTGTGGAACGAGTACCGGGTGTTCCTCTCCCGCGCGGACCACGATCGGCTCCGGCCCCTGGAGCGCCGGCTGGGCCGCGAGCTCCGGCCGCTCCTCGAGGCCGAGGTCCGCCGGCTCGAGGCCGAGACCGAGGGCCCCGTCACCGTCCGCCTCCTGGTCGACGAGGCGGCGGACCTCCCCGAGGGCACCGCCCGCATCCGCGCCGCGTTCGCGCCGGGGCCGGAGCGTTCCCCGGAGGATGGCGAGATCACGATCCGTCTCGGGCGCATCACCCCGGCCGTGCCCGCGGGGACCGAGCGTCTCTCCGAGCCCGCCGGGCCCGGCGCGCTCGTCCTCACGTGGCGCGGCGGGCGTGCGGTGGTACCGGCCGGCGTCCGGGTGGTCCTGGGCCGGCCGCACGCCTCGCCCCAAGGCTCCTTCGTGGCGCTCGAGGGGGCGGGCTCCCGGGTGAGCCGGCGCCATGCCTGGGTCGAGAACACCGGCCCGACCGTCCTCGTCGGGCGTGTGCCCGAGGCCAACCCGGTCCAGGTGAACGGCCGGCCCCTGCAGGCGGGGGGCTCCCTCGCCCTCGAGACGCTCCCGGCAGAGCTCTCGCTATCCGGGGGAGACCTCGTCGTGCACATCACCCCAGCGGAGACGCCCCCATGAGCCCACAGCCCCGGAGGCTCGGCGACGCCCTCGTCCTGACGGCCCGCAAACTGCACGCCTCGGTGCTGACCCACCAGGGACGGGTCCGCAGCCACAACGAGGACGCCTGGGTCTGCGACCCCCGCCGCGGGGTGTTCGCCGTCATCGACGGCATGGGCGGCGAGCAGGCCGGGGAGGTCGCTGCCGCCATCGTGCGCGACGCCTTCACCGGGCACACGGATCCGCGCGAGGCCATCCAGGTGGCCAACGCCGCCGTCATCGAGCACGGCCTGCACGACCCCGACGTGGCGGGGATGGGGGCCGTCGTGACGGCGGTCCGCGTGGAGGGCGACCTCCTCGACGTGGCCCACGTGGGCGACTCCCGTGCCTACCTCGTCTCGGCCGCCGGGTGCGAGCAGCTCACCCGGGACCACACCGCGATCGCCCAGGCCCAGGAGACGTTCGGCATGACCGAGCGCGAGGCCCAGACGGTGGCCGGCAAGCACCAGGTCACACGCGACGTGGGCCGGGAGCTCCACCCGGACCTCACCTGGATCGACCACAGCGTGGTGGCCTTCGCCGATGGCGACCTCCTCGTACTCTGCACCGACGGCCTCCACGACCTCGTCAACGGGACCGAGCTGGCCCAGATCCTCACGCGCGCCCGCCGGGAGGGGGAGGCCCCCGAGACCCTCGTCACCCACCTGGTCGCGCTGGCCCTCGAGCGGGGGGGCCTCGACAACGTCACCGTGGTCGCCGTGCGCCTCGGCCAGGCCGCGCGGCGTCGCAGGCGGCTGCGCCTTCCCTCCCTCCAGGGCGGGGTTCCCGGCGCTCTGATCCTCCTGCTGGCCGTCGTGGTGGTCCTGTTCGTGTTCCTGGTCGGCCTCCCCGAGATGCGGCGCGATCCCGTGGTCCGGGGCCTCGCCGGGGCTTCCGCCGGGGCGTTCGTCGCCGAGGGGCCCGCCGGCCTCGCGGGGCGCGTGGACGCCGACGGGCCCCTCGTGGCCCTCGGCATCCTGGCCGTGGAGGACGTCCTCTCCGTGACGGAGGTCGCCCGCGCCCCGGAGATCCGGGGCGGCGAGCTGCGCTTCACCGCTCCGGATCCCCGCTGGGAGATCCGGGTGGACGACGGCGCGTCCCTGGTCCTGCGGCAGGTGGCGGTCCGCGGCGAGGCGCCGGACCTCCGGATCGTCCTCGGCACCGGGTCGCGGGTCACGCTCCGCGCGTCCAGCCTCGACCTCGGATCGCTCGAGGTGGAGGGTCCGGGGCGGCTCGAGGTGGACGGCGGCCGCGTACGGCTGCTGGATCGACAGGAGCGACCCCTGGCCTCCCGGGGTGCCGAGGTCGTCGGCACGGAGTGGATCGACGGCGCGCCCTCCGAGGTGGACGAGGACGCGGAGGCACCCGATCCCCCCGGGTCCTGATGCGCCGGACCGTCACCGAGGTCGTCGGCCTCGCGGCCGCCGTGGGCGTCGCCTGGGTGCTCGGCACCCGTGCGCTCGCCGGCCTCCAGGAGGCGCACCCGGCCGAGGTGGCCGCCGCCCTCGCCGATCTCGCCGGGAACCCGGCCCGGCAGGCCGCGTTCTGGTTCACGGGGGGCGTGCTCGCGGCGTGCGGCGGCCGCATCGCCAGCCTCCTGCGACGGGGCGAGCACCTCCCCGCGTTCCTGGTCCTGCCGGGGGCGTTCCTGGCCGCCGCGTGCGGGCTCGGGATCCAGTGCGGCAGCCTGGCCCCCGCCCCGGGAGGCGGCTGGACCTGGCCCGGCCTGTCCTTCGGCCAGGGCGTCTGGTGGGGGGGGCTCGCGGCGGGCGTCCTCCTGGCGCTCCCGGTGGATCCCTTCCGCTGGATCGAGCGGCTCCACGCCTGGATCCTGGCGGCGTCCATCGGCGTGTTCGCGGCCCTCGCGGTGGCGGGCCACGGCCCCGGCGGCACCCGCATCAACCTCCTCGGGGTCCAGCCGGTGGAGGCCGCCAAGGTCGGCGTCGTCCTGTTCCTGGCGGTCTACCTCGGGCGGAGGGCGGGCAAGATCCGCTGGCAGCGCGTCCGGACGGGCCTCCTCCGGTTCCCGCGTCCCACGCTCCTCCTCCCGGCGGTCCTCGCCCTGCTGGGCACGTTCGCAGGGCTCCTCGCGGTCCGGGACCTCGGGCCCACCCTCATCCTGGCCATCCTGTTCCTGGCGCTCTTCCACGTGGTGGTCCGCTCCCCGGGGTGGGTCCTGCTGGCCGCGGGGTTGGTGGCCGGCCTGGTGCTGCTGCTCGCGGTCCGCCCGGACCTCGCGGGCTCCGAGATGCTGGAGCTCAGGCTCCGGATGTGGCTCCAGCCCTGGCTCAACGGCCTGCCCAGGGGCGACCAGGTGGCCTCGGCCCGCTGGGCTCTGGCGGCCGGGGGCCTCCTCGGCCAGGGCGCGGGCCACGGTGCGCTCGGGGCCGTGCCCGCGGGCCACACGGACCTGGTCCTCGCCCGGCTTGCCGAGGACGGCGGCTTCGTGGCGCTGGCGGCCTGGATCGCCTGTCTCGGGGCGTGCGTGCTGCAGGGCCTCCTCGTCGCGGTGGGCAACCGCACCCCGGAGCGGATCCTGGCGGGCGCGGGGCTCGCCCTCCTCCTGGTCGCCCAGGCCTCGGTCATCGGCGCCGGGACGGCCGGAGCGGTCCCGCTCACGGGGGTGGTGGTCCCGTTCCTGTCGTCCGGGCGGAGCGGCATGGTGGCGTTCCTGATCGTGACGGCGCTGCTCACGCGGCTGGCCGAGGACGGCGCCGCCCGCGTCCCCACCGACGAGCTGCGGGAGCTCGGGACCGGCGTGGCTCGGGTCGGGGTGGGGGTCGCCGGGATCCTGGTCCTCGGGCTCGGGGTGGCCTTCGTCCAGAGCGTGGTGTTGCGGCAGGCCACCTCGCTGCGGGGGCTGGTCACCACGCTCGGCGACGGCACCGTGATCCATCGCCACGACCCGCGCCTGGAGGCCCTCACCACGCTCGTCCCCCGGGGTGAGATCCGCGATCGCCGCGGCGAGCCTCTCGCGGGCACCGGCCCCGACGGCCGGCGCATCTGGCCCCTCGGGGACGCCCTGGGGACCCTGCTCGGCCCGCCGGACGATGCGCTCCTGAGGCCCTCCTGGTCGCTCGAGCGGGCGTTCGATCCCGAGCTCCGCGGCTGGCCCGAGCGCGACGATGGGCCCACCGCGTGGCTCGCCCGGCCCGCGGGTGGGGGCCGCGAGCGGCTCCTGTTCGCCCGCGCCTCCCGTGCCGTCCCGCCGGAGGACGAGGCCCGCGCCCGGGCTCGGGCCACCCGCGAGGGCCTGGATCCGGCTACGGTCCGCCTCCTGCCGCTCCCGTCCCCGGACCTCGGGCCGCTCGCCCGGCTCCTGCACGCGCCCTGGCGCCATCGGGCGGCCCGGATCGCCGCCCTGGCGGCCGACGTGGACGCCCGGTCGGTCCAGGTCTCGCTCGACGCCCGCCTGCAGCGGGCCGTGGCCGCCGCCCTCGA